>CALXAH010000002.1 GCA_944386225.1 uncultured Gemmiger sp. | reverse complement strand
CGACCATGACGAGGAATGCTGCTGCGGCCACGACCACGAGCACGAGCATCATCACCACGACCATGACGAGGAATGCTGCTGCGGCCACGACCACGAGCACGAGCATCATCACCACGACCATGACGAGGAATGCTGCTGCGGCTGCCATGACCACGACCACCATCACCATCACGCCGACGAGGTGTTCACCAGCTGGGGCAAGGAGACCCCGGTGCGCTTCACCCAGGCCCAGCTGGAGTTTGACCTGCAGTCCCTGGACAGCGGGGAGTTCGGCATGGTTCTGCGTGCCAAGGGCATCCTGCCCGGCGAGGACGGGGTGTGGTATCACTTTGACTATGTGCCCGGCGAGTGGCAGGTGCGCACCGGCGCGGCGGATGTTACCGGCCGCCTGTGCGTGATCGGCAGCAAGCTGGATGAGGACGGCCTGACCCGGCTGTTCGGTGTGTAAAAGGAGCACGGCATGAAAGAGATTCCCGTATATCTGTTTGTGGGCTTTCTGGAGAGCGGCAAAACCAGTTTTGTCCAGGAGACCCTGCAGGACCCCCAGTTTGACAGCGGCGATAAAACCCTGCTGCTGGTCTGCGAGGAGGGGGAAGAGGAGTACAAGCCGGAAGAATTTGCTTTCGGCGGCGTCTCCAAAGAGGTGCTGGAGGACAAGAGCCAGATGACCGCGGAGTATCTGGACTCTCTGGTAAAGAAAACCGGCTCCACCCGGGTGCTGGTGGAGTACAACGGCATGTGGATGATCCAGGACCTGCTGGATGCCATGCCGGAAAACTGGGTACTGTACCAGTGCATCGCCACCGCCGACGGCAACACCTTCTCGATGTATTTTGACAATATGCGCCAGCTGATGCTGGATAAGTTTGCCTTGTCCGAACTGCTGGTGGTCAACCGGGCGGAGGCCGTGCGCGGCGACGAGGCCCGCCAGGCCATCCACAAAGCGGTGCGGCAGGCCAGCCGCAAGTGCGACATTGCCTACGAATACGCCGACGGCAGCGTGGAATACGACGAGATCGAGGACCCGCTGCCCTATGACCTGGAGGCCGACGTGGTGGAGATCGGCGACGAGGATTTCGGCATTTTCTATCTGGACTGCAACCAGAACCCCGACCGGTACGACGGCAAGACGGTGAAGTTCACCGCCCAGGTCTGCCTGAGCCCCCGGGCAGGTAAGGGCGCCTTTGTGCCCGGCCGCTTCGCCATGACCTGCTGCGTGCAGGATATCCAGTTTGTGGGCTTCCCCTGCAAGTATGAGCACTGCGACCAGCTTACCGAGCGCAGCTGGATCACCCTCACCGCCCGGCTGCGGATGAAGTACCATCCTCTGTACCGGGGCGAGGGCCCGGTGCTCACCGCCGTGGAGGTAGGCCCGGCCCAGGCTCCCGCCGATGACGTGGTGACCTTCAGCTGAGCGCCCTGTCTTGCGGCGGGCGGCCCGGGTGTGGTATACTGATACACAAACAAAAACCGCACACGCAAAGGAGGCAGGCCGTCATCATGGGCTTTATTCGTCGGATGCTGGCCATCGCGCTGGGCCTGGGGGCCGGCGTGCTGGCCATCAAGATCCTGCAGAATTATAACAAGGACCGGTATATTGAAGGGGAGTTTGTGGAATTGTCCGGCCAGGGCGAGGAAGCACAGCCCGCCCCGCAGCCGGCTGAGCCGGTGCGTCCGGCCCAAAAGCCGGACAACGGCCCCAATGTAAACCCGGTGACCCTGGGCACGGCGGAGCGTCCGCTGGACGCCAACGGCCGGCTGGATCCCACCCGGATCGCCGATCCGGCGGATTTTGGCGACTGGGATGACCTGGGCTGCCAGGGCTGAGCATAAGGAGGGCACAAACGATGCTGTAAAACTGGAACGTAGACAAGTCCAAGCTGGAAAAACAGCAGAAGGAACTGAAAGAATCGATGCAGTTTGCCTATGTGGGCCATGGCCCCAAGGCCACCGGCTTTATGTCCAAAACCTTCAAGCGCAAGCCGGGCCTGTACGCCCGCTGCACCACCTGCGGCTACTACATGCCGCTGGATGCCCGGGGGGAGGAACGCTGCATCTGCGGCAACCTGTACCGCACCGAGCGGGAATTCAAGCACGAACTGCCCGCCAGCGAGATCGAAATCTTCAAGGGCGTAAAGAAATAAGAAAACCGGCCTGCGCACCGCGCAGGCCGGTTTTTGTTCTGCAAATCAGCCCATCTTGGAATAGCCAAAGCCGTTGACCAGGGCGTCAATCTTGATACCCTGACGGCAGAACGGGCAGTCGTGGTAGTTGTAGCTGTGATAATCGGGCAGTTCGTCCTGGTTGAATACCGAGACGACCGGGATGCCGTCCACCTCGTCGGTGGAGCTGTAGATAGCGGACAGGCCCGCCACCTTGCCGCCGTAATACTGCACGCATTCCATGCTTTTGTGCAGGGTGATGCCGCTGGATACCGAGGCCATCAGGATCAGCACGTTCTTGCCCCGGATCATGGGCATGGTATTGTCGCGGAAGATCAGCTGGCTGTTGGAGTTGTACTCCGGGGTCAGCACGTAGATGGTCTCGTGTGCGTTCAGGCTCATAAAGCCGGCGCTGGTCAGTTCCTTGGCCACGCAGGCGCCGATAACCTGGGTATCGTCCAGACACAGGATGGTGTCCACGATGGTACTGCTGCGATAATGGGTTACCAGTTCGCGTGCCACGGCCTCCGCCTCTTTCAGACGGGTTTTCAGGGTGGTAATGTCAATGTAATAGTTGGTGTGGCTGTGGTTGGTCACAAAATGGCCGTGGGCGTACTTCAGTTCCAGATTGCTCTTGCGGGTGCGGATACGATGAAATTCCATGGTTACCTCCTGCTGGCAAAGGCGCTTCGCAGCAGCCTGCGAAACGCCTTTTTTTTATTATACCGCCCCGCCTGCCGCAAGAACAAGGTGCGGCCTTGACAAAAAAATATTGAAAAATTCGTGAGAATCGTGTACAACAATACTAGGGCAGTTTGCCCCATATGATCCCAAAGGAGGGCATCCCCATGATCACAGCGGTATATCCCGGCAGCTTTGATCCTGTAACGCTGGGCCATCTGGACATTATCGGGCGTGCGTCCCGGGTGGTGGACCGGCTTGTCATCGGTATTCTGATCAATAAAAAAAAGACGCCGCTTTTCACCATTGAAGAACGGCTGGATATGCTGCGTCATTCGGTAGAACCGTTTCCGAATGTAACGGTACAGACCTTTGACGGTCTGACGGTGGAGTTTGCCAAGCAGAACGGCGCGTCCCTTATCATCCGCGGTCTGCGGGCGGTAACGGACTTTGAAAGTGAGATGCAGATCGCCCAGACCAACCGGGTGATTGAACCCACGGTGGATACCATGTTCTTCACCACCAGCCTGCAGTACGCCTACCTGTCCTCCACCATGGCCAAGGAGGTAGCCAGCTACGGCAGCGATGTGTCCCATTTTGTAAACCCCTATGTGGCGGAATGTCTGCGGAAGAAATTTGCAAAGTAAAAAGGCAAAGCCAAAGCGCCCTCCCGGCCGGGAGGGCGCTTCTTTTCTCTTGTCAGATGTAATCGATGGGCAGGGTGGCCATGCCGTTCAGAGACAGATCCGCCACGTGCCCGGCGGTGAATTCGTAATAGCCCTGGCTGGCGATCATGGCGGCGTTGTCGCCGCAGAGGGCCGGGTCGGGCAGATATACCCGGATGCCCAGTTTGGACGCGCCCTGTTCCACCAGCCTGCGCAGCAGGCCGTTGGCCGCCACGCCGCCCGCCAGACAGAGGGTCTTGGCCCCGGTATCCTTGGCGGCGGCCAGCAGTTTATTGGCCAGGATCTCGTCGATCCGCCACTCAAAGCTGGCGGCCATGTCGGCCACGTTCAGCTCCTCGTCCTTCATCCGGGCCTGGTTCACCGCGTTGAGCACCGCGGTTTTCAGGCCGGAAAAGCTCACGTTGTAGGGGCCTTCCACATGGGGCACCGGCAGGGAATAGGCGTGGGGATCCCCTTCTTTGGCCGCCTTGCTGATGGCGGGCCCGCCGGGATAGCCCAGCCCCAGGGTGCGGGCCACCTTGTCAAAGGCTTCGCCCGCCGCGTCGTCCACCGTGCGGCCCAGCACCCGGAACCGGGTGTAATCGTCCACCTGCACAATATGGCTGTGCCCGCCGCTGACCACCAGGCAGAGGAACGGCGGTTTCAGTTCCGGATAGGTCAGGTACAAGGCGGCGATATGGCCCCGCAGGTGATGCACCCCCACCAGCGGCTTGCCGCTGGAAAGGCTCAGCCCTTTGGCAAAGTTCAGCCCCACCAGCACCGCCCCGATCAGGCCGGGGGCAAAGGTGGCCGCCACCGCGTCCAGATCCTCCGCCCGCACCCCGGCGTCCGCCAGGGCTTTCTGCGCCACGGCGCTCACGCTTTCAATATGCCGCCGGCTGGCAATCTCCGGCACCACGCCGCCGTACAGGGCCTGTTCCTCCACGCTGGTGGCGATCACGTTGCTTACGATCCGCCGCCCGTCCTCCACCACCGCGGCGGCGGTTTCGTCGCAGCTGCTTTCGATCCCTAAAATCAACATTTTGTAAAATCCTCGCAAAACAATACGAATTGTAGTTATTCCATGGCCAGCGCCATGACCACACCGTCTTCGGCAGGGTTCCGGTAAAAGCCCCGGCGCACCCCTGCGGCGGCAAAGCCCACACTTTCATACAAGGCCCGGGCCGCGGCATTGCCCGCCCGCACCTCTAAAAAGCAGCTCTGGGCGCCCTCGGCCCGCAGTGCCGCCAGCGCGCCGGTCAGCAGCGCCCGGCCCGCGCCCTGCCGCCGGGCGGCCGGGTCCACGGTCAGGGCGTTCAGGCTGGCTTCTCCCGCCGCCAGCTGAAACACCGCCAGCCCCGCTGTCTGCCCGTCCCGGCAGGCCACGAACAGCCGGCCGAAATCGCTGGCCAGTTCTTCCGCCAGCTGGGGCTCGGTCCAGGGGTCGGGGGCGGTGGCCTCAATGGCCGCGCAGCGGGGCAGATCGCCGGGCTCCATTGCCCGGATCGTCCAGTCCGCCATCTCAGTGGGCCTCCCGCCAGGTGAAGCCCTCGCCCACGTCGGCGGTCAGCGGCACGGTAAAGTTGGCCGCGCCCTGCATCTCCTCTTTCAGAATGCGGGCCACCTGCTCCTTTTCCTCGGGCGGGGTCTCCACGATCAGTTCGTCGTGCACCTGCAGAATCAGCCGGGCCGCCAGTTTTTCCTCCTGCAGCCGCTGCCACACCCGTACCATGGCCAGCTTGATCACGTCCGCCGCGGTGCCCTGGATGGGGGTGTTCATGGCGATCCGCTCGCCCAGCGCCCGCACGTTCCGGTTGTTGCTGGCCAGTTCCGGCAAGGCACGCCGCCGCCCGTACAGGGTGGCCACATAGCCGTGCTCCTGCCCAAAGGCAATCGTGTCGTCCATATACCGCTTCACGCCCGGGAAGGTGGCCAGATAACTCTTGATAAACTGGTCGGCCTCCTTGACACTGACCCCGATGTCCTGGCTCAGGCTGTAGGCCCCGATGCCGTACACAATACCGAAGTTCACCGCCTTGGCGCTGGAGCGCAGCTGCGGGGTGATCATCTCCGGGGGCAGGTTGTAGATCTTGGCGGCGGTGCTGCGGTGGATGTCCTCCCCGTCGGCAAAGGCCTGCCGCATGGTCTCATCGCCGGAGATATGGGCCAGGATGCGCAGTTCGATCTGGCTGTAGTCCGCGTCGGCCAGCAGCCAGCCGGGCTTCGCGGTGAAGAACTCCCGCAGGCGGCTGCCCAGCTGGGTGCGCACCGGGATGTTCTGCAGATTCGGCTCGGTGGAGCTGATGCGGCCGGTGCGGGTCTCGGTCTGGATAAAGGTGCTGTGCACCCGGCCGTCCGGCCCCAGCTGCCGCAGCAGCCCCTCCACATAGGTGCTGTTCAGCTTCTGGTATACCCGGTACTGCAGGATATCTTCGATCACCGGATGATAACCCCGCAGGCTTTCCAGGGTCTCCGCGTCGGTGGAGTAGCCGCTCTTGGTCTTTTTGCGGGGCGGCAGGCCCAGCTTGTCAAACAGCGCCTGGCCCAGCTGCTTGGGGCTGTTCAGGTTGAACTCGTACCCCACAGCCTCCCAGATGCGGGCAAGGCAGGCGTCCAGCTCGGTTTTCAGGGTCTGGCCAAAAGCTTCCAGACCCGCCCCGTCCAGCTGCATCCCGTACCGCTCCATGTCCGCCAGCACCCGGGCCAGCGGCAGCTCGATGGTGCGCAGCAGCTCGTCCATGCCGTCGGCGGTCACCTTGGCCTGCAGCGCCTCGCACAGGCCGGCCAGTACCCCTGCGTCGGGGCATTCTTCGCACACAAAAGCGGGCGGCACCCCGTATTCGGCGGCCAGATGGCCCACCGAGTATTCGCTGGCGGAGGGGTTCAGCAGATAGGCGGCCAGCTTGCCGTCAAAGGTGATGGCCCTGCCCTCGCCGCCCGCGTCCAGCGCGATGTGGTAGAGGGGCTTGGCGTCAAATACCCGCAGTTCCGTCTCCCCATCCAGCAGGGCGGGCAGGCGGCTTTCTTCCACCGCGTAAGGCGCGCCGTCGGCCACGGCATACCAGCCCTGCTCGCCCCGGGCCAGATACACCGGGCCGGTCAGGGCTTCGGGCAGGGGAGAGAGGCAGGCCGCCGGAACTTCCGCCGCCGCGGTGGGGGCGGCAGCGCCCGGCTCGGGCAGGCCCAGACGGCCGATCATGCTGTGCATCTCCAGATCGGCCAGCAGGGCGGCGGCCGCCGCCGGGTCGCCGGGCCGGCGCTTGTAGGCACCCTCGCCGGTCTCGATGGGGGCGGCGCAGTCGATGGTGGCCAGGGTACGGCTGAGCAGGGCTTCTTCCCGGTGGGCCAGCAGTTTTGTGCGCACGCCGGGCTTGATGGCCGGATCGTCGATATGCTCGTACACCCCGTCCAGGGTGCCGAATTGCTGGATCAGGGCCAGGGCGGTCTTTTCACCGATGCCCGCCACGCCGGGGATGTTGTCGCTGGTATCGCCCATCAGGCTCTTGACCTGGATCAGCTGTTTGGGCTCCACGCCGTATTTTTCCCGCACCGCGGCCAGATCCATGACCACCGTTTCGCTGCGGCCCATGCGGGTGGCGGTCAGCAGCACGGTGGCGGTCTCGCTCACCAGCTGCAGGCTGTCCCGGTCGCCGGTGGCCAGCAGGCAGTCGTCCTGCCGGGCGCCCCAGGCGGCGGACAGGGTGCCCAGAATATCGTCCGCCTCGTAGCCTTCCCGGCTCACCATCGGGTAGCCCAGATAGCCCAGCAGTTTCTTCAGCACCGGCATCTGATCCGCCAGCTCCTGGGGCATGCCCTTGCGGGTGGCTTTGTAGCCGTCGTACATCTTGTGCCGGAAGGTGGGGGCTTTCAGGTCCCAGGCAATGGCCACCTCGTCCGGATCGTGGGCGTTCATCAGCCCCTGCAGGGTGTTCAGAAAACCGTAGATGGCGTTGGTGGGGCGGCCGTCCTTGGTGGTCAGCAGCTTGATGCCGTAAAAAGCCCGGTTGACCAGGCTGTTGCCGTCCAGAACCAGTAATTTCATAGGCAGTATATCCTCTCTGCGGGGCCGCGGCCCCGAAATTTCATACTCTTTCAGTATACCACAAAAGGCGTGTTTGTGGTACAATAACCAGTAACCGCGGTTTTTGCGCCGCACATTCCAGAGAAAAGCAGGTTTTGCATGAAGATAGCATCCATCCTTCTTGCCCCCGGCGCGGCGCTGGCCCCCATGGCCGGCTTTACCGACGCCGCCTGCCGGGACATGGCCGTCCGCCACGGAGCGGCCTATACCGTCAGCGAGATGGTCAGCGCCAAGGCGCTTACCTTCGGCGATAAAAAAAGCGCCCAGCTGATCCGCTGCAAGCCCAACGGCGCCCCCTACGGGGTGCAGCTGTTCGGGGCCGAACCGGAAACCATGGGCCAGGCCACCCGGCTGATCCAGCACTACGACTACGATTTTATCGACATCAATATGGGCTGTCCGGCCCCCAAGATCACCTCTTCCGGCGCGGGCAGCCGTCTGCTGCTGGACCCGGCCCTCTGCGGGCGGATCGTGGCGGCGGTGGTGGAGGCCTCGGACGGCCGCCCGGTCACCGTCAAGATGCGCGCCGGCTGGGACGGCGACCATATCACCGCCGTGGAGACCGCCAAAGCCTGTGAAGCGGCGGGCGCGGCTCTGATCGCGGTGCACGGCCGCACCCGGGAGCAGATGTACATCCCCGGCACGGTGGACTGGTCGGTGATCGCCGCGGTCAAGGCGGCGGTGTCGGTGCCGGTGCTGGGCAACGGGGATATCACCACCGCCGACGAAGCCCGCGCCATGATGGAGGCCACCGGCTGCGACGGGGTCATGGTAGGCCGGGGCGCGCTGGGCAATCCCTGGCTGTTCGGCGAGATCGCCGCCATGCTGCAAGGGGAGCCTGCCCCGCCGCCGCCCACTTTGCGCCAGCGGATGGAAGAACTCCGCCGCCAGGTGTACGAGATGTGCGAGAACAAGGGCGAGTGGGTGGCCATGCCCCAGGCCCGCAGCCAGGCTATTCACTATATGAAGGGTCTGCGCGGGGCCGCCGCCCTGCGGGCGGAGTGCAGCCGGCTGGAGCATTTCCCCGACATCGACCGCCTGATCGAAAAGGTCTGGCAGGAGAACAGCTGATGCCTTATTCCAGGGCGGTCAGCTCGTCCAGTGTCAGGGCGTAGCAGGGCAGAATGTGGGCCATAAAATAGTCCGCTGCCGGGCAGGCCATCGCCTCCAGGGCCGCCTGCTGCTGGGCCAGCGCGGCCCGGAACTCCCCGTTGCCGGCCCGTACCTCTTCGCCGCACTTGATCAGGGCGCTCAGCCGGTCGGCGGCTTTCAGCAGCGTTTTTTCCTCCGCTGTCAGGCAGTCCCCGGTCAGGAAGCCCGCCAGCGTGTCCCGCAGCGGCGGGGCTGCCAGCGCCGCCATCTGGCAGGCACTCTGCCGCTCCAGCGCCTTGTAAGCGGTCTTGAGGGCCTCGTTCTTGTATTTTACCGGGGTGGGCATGTCGCCGGTCAGGATCTCCGGCGCGTCGTGGTACAGGGCCGCCGCGGCCAGTGTTTCGGGCCGCACCCCGGCCTGGCCCAGCATATCCCGGGCGATCAGCCCCAGGGTGTGGGCCAGCAGCGCGGTGTCGGCGGTGTGTTCGCTCAGGGTCTCGGTACGGGTGCTGTGCATCAGCGCCCAGCGGGTGATGTGCTTCATCCGGGCCAGCAGCGCGTTGAGAGAATAGTTTTCCATTTTGCAAGGTTCCTCCCGGTCGGTTCGTATTTATAGTGAGTATACCATAACCGGGGCCATTTGGCATATAGCATTCCTGTGAGGAGGTAGATCCCATGCAGCCTGTGCGGCAGCTTACACCCCGCCCCAATCTGTACTGGATGACCTTCGGCTTCTGCGCGTTGGGAGCCGCCTGTATCTTTCTGCCCTTTCTGGTGGTGGACAAGGGCTTTTTCCTCTACTGCGGCGACTTCAACAGCCAGTACATCTCCTTTACCCAGTACGCCAACGCCTTTGTGAAGGAGGGCGGCAGCTGGAGCTGGGCCACCGATATGGGCAGCGGCTTTGTGAACAGCTACTCCTACTATCTGCTGGGCTCGCCCTTCTTCTGGCTCAGTTGCATCCTGCCCGCCTCCTGGCAGCCCTACCTGATGGTGCCGATGCTCTGCCTGAAATACGCGGTGGCCGGCGGCGGCGCCTACCTGTGGGTGCGCCGGTACGCCAGGCGGCAGAATCTGGCGGTCATCGCCGGATGCCTGTACGCCTTTTCCGGCTTTACCATCTACAACACCTTCTTCTTCACCTTTGTGGACGGCATCGCCCTGTTCCCGTACCTGCTCTGGGCGCTGGACGAAGCGGTGTACGAGGACCGGCGGGGGCTGTTCGCCTTTGTGGTGGCGGTCAATTTCCTGAACAACTACTTCTTCTTTGCCGGGCAGATCGTGTTCCTGGTGCTGTATTTTATCTGCAAATGCACCACCCGCTCCTGGCATATTACCCCGCGGCTGTTCGGGCGGCTGGCCTTTGAAAGCCTGCTGGGCAGCGCCATGGGCTGTGTGCTGGCCTGGCCTGCGCTGCTGAGCCTGTCCCAGAACCCCCGCACCGTGAACTTCTCCAGCGGATACGGCTTTCTGTTGTACGGCAAGGTGCAGCAGTATTTTGCCATCTTCTACAACCTGTTCTTCCCGCCGGATCCGCCCTATCTGCCCAACATGTTCACCGACTGCACCATCAAGCACACCAGCATGACCGCCTACCTGCCGCTGATCGGTTTTTCGGCGGCGCTGGCCTGGCTGCGCACCCGGCAGGGGCACGCCTTCCGGCGTCTGCTGTTTATCTGCGGGCTCTGCGCCATGGTGCCGGTGCTCAATTCGGCTTTTTATGCTTTGAACTCCAGCTACTACGCCCGCTGGTGGTATATGCCGGTGCTGATTCTGTGCGGCGCCAGCATGCTGGCCCTGGAGGACGAAGAGGTGGACATCCCCCGCAAGGGCATTCTGCCCAGCCTGCTCATCCTGCTCAGCACCGTGGCGCTGGCGGTGGTGCCGGTGGAAGGGGACGAGGGCGAATGGACCTTCGGCGTGCTGCAGCAGCCCAGCCAGTATTGGCTGATGCTGGGCCTGGGCGTGGCAGGCCTGCTGGTGTTCTGGATGGTGCTGGTCTGGTATGAGCGCGGGCCCCGGATGCCCCGGGCGCTGCTGGCGGCGGTGCTGGCCTTCTCCTGCCTGTACAGCGTGTTCCACTTTGCCATCGGCAAGTTCCCCCAGTGGGAGCGGGACGGCGGCTACCGGCAGGAATGCTATGTGGAAGGCCCCCAGCTGGCCGAGGCGCTGCCGGAGGGTTTCTACCGCACCGACACCTACGAGACCTTCGATAACCTGAGCATGTGGACAGGCATCTCCAACCTGCAGTTCTTCAGCACCACGGTGGAGCCCAGCATCATGGAGTTCTACCCGCAGCTGGGGGTCAAGCGGGATGTGAGCAGCAAGCCGGAGGCGGAGAAATACGCCCTGCGCGGCCTGCTGAGCGTGCGGTTTACCCTGATGCCGCTGGAGGAACAGGCCAACTTCCTGGATGAGGTGGAGGAGCAGGGCTGGACCTTCTGGGGCGAGATCGGCAGCTACGCGGTCTACGAGAACGAGAACTGGGTGCCCATGGGCTTCACCTACGACAGCTACATCACCCAGGAGCAGCTGGACGCCATCCCGGAGGACATGCGCGCCAACATCCTGATGCGGGCGCTGGTGCTGGACGAGGAGCAGATCGAACAGTACGGCAGCTGGCTGACCCAGCTGGAAAGCGTCGATCTGGTGGATCGGGACTACGATGCCTATACCCAGGACGCCGCCGCCCGCCGGGCCAGCGCGGCAGACAGCTTTACCGCGGATAACTACGGATTCACCGCTACCATCACCCTGGACAGCGACAACCTGGTGTTCTTCAGCGTGCCCTACACCGAGGGCTGGACCGCCACCGTAAACGGCGAGACCGTGCCGGTGGAGAAGGTAAGCGGCGGCATGATCGCCGTGCCCGCCGCCGCAGGGGAGAACACCATCCGGCTGGACTACCACACCCCGGGCCTGGCCCAGAGCGCGGCGGTAGCCGGCACGGCGGTGCTGATCTGGCTGGGCTGGATGGCCTGGCTGGTGTACCGCCGCCGCAAACCGGCCCCTGTACCAGCCGAACCCGAGATCGAATCGTTTTCTGTTGAATTACCGAAAGGAAACACCGAATTATGAACGAGCATACCCAACAGATCGCCGCCGAGCTGGGGCTGGAGCCCCGCTGGGTGGACGCCGCCATTGAACTGATCGACGCGGGCAACACCATCCCGTTTATCGCCCGTTACCGCAAGGAGGCCACCCATTCCATGGATGACCAGGCCCTGCGCCAGCTGGCCGACCGCCTGGAATACCTGCGCGGCCTGGACAAGCGCCGCAGCGAGGTGCGCGCCTCCATTGAAACCCAGGGCGCTCTGACGGCGGAACTGGACGCGGCGCTGGCCAAAGCGGCCACCCTGGCCGAACTGGAGGACCTGTACCGGCCCTACAAGCCCAAGCGCAAGACCCGCGCCAGCGTGGCCAAGGCCCGGGGGCTGCAGCCCCTGGCGGACGCGCTGCTGGCCCAGGATCCGCGCCTGGACGTGGAAAAAGAGGCCGCCGGCTATTGCAGCGAAGAGGTGCCCGACGCGGCGGCCGCCCTGGCCGGTGCCCGGGACATCCTGGCCGAACAGATCAGCGACGACGCCCGTCTGCGGGCGGAACTGCGCCGGTTCTACCATGCTTTCGGGCAGGTGAGCAGCCGCGCCGCCGACCCGGACAAGGACAGCGTGTATGCCCAGTATTATGATTTTTCCGAGCCGGTAAGCCGCATCGCGGGCCATCGGGTGCTGGCCCTGGACCGGGGCGAGCGGGAGGGCTTCCTCAAGGTGGAGGTGGCCGTGGATCCGGACCGCACCGCCGATCTTGTCTGCCGGATGTTTGTGAAGAAGTCCGGCGGGGCCAGTGCCGCCCAGGTGGATGCCGCCGCCCGGGACGCCTACACCCGTCTGATCCATCCCAGCATGGAGCGGGAGGTGCGGGCCACCCTGACCGACAAGGCCGCCGAGGGCGCCATTCAGGTGTTCGGCGAGAATCTGCGCCAGCTGCTGCTGCAGCCGCCCATCCGGGGCAAGGTGGCCATGGGCCTGGATCCGGGCTACCGTATGGGCTGCAAGGTGGCGGTGGTGGATCCCACCGGCAAGGTGCTGGACACCGCCGTGGTCTACCCGGTGCCGGAGTTCAAGCGGGTGGAGCAGGCTAAAACCATCATCAAGCAGCTGATCCGCCGCCATGGGGTGGAGATCATCGCCATCGGCAACGGCACCGCCGGCAAGGAGACCGAACTCTTTGCCGCCGACGTGATCCGGGAGCTGGGCGGCGGCGTGCAGTACATGGTGGTCAGCGAGGCGGGGGCCAGCGTCTATTCCGCCAGCAAGCTGGCCGCGGAGGAGTTCCCTCAGTATGACGTGAACCTGCGCAGCGCGGTCTCCATCGCCCGCCGCCTGCAGGACCCGCTGGCGGAACTGGTCAAGATCGACCCCAAGGCCGTGGGCGTGGGGCAGTACCAGCACGATATGCCCGCCAAGCGGCTGAATGAAACCCTGGACGGGGTGGTGGAGGACTGTGTCAACACCGTGGGCGTGGATCTGAACACCGCCAGCGCCCCGCTGCTGGCCCGGGTGGCGGGCATCACCGCCACCACCGCGAAGAACATTGTGGCCCGCCGGGAGGAGGAAGGCGCCTTTACCTCCCGGGCGCAGCTGAAAAAGGTCAAGGGGCTGGGCCCCAAGGCCTTTGAACAGTGTGCGGGCTTTCTGCGTCTGCCCGGCGCGGCCGATCCGCTGGACGCCACCGCCGTGCATCCGGAAAGCTACGCCGCCGCCTCCGCCGTGCTGAAAAAGTGCGGCTTCTCCCTGGCGGATGTGGGCACCCCGGCCATTGCTTCCCTGCCCAAAACGGTGGAGGCGGTGGGCTATAAAGCCCTTTGCGAGGAAACCGGCGTAGGCGAACCCACCCTGCGGGACATCGTGTCCGAACTGGTGCGGCCCGGCCGGGATATGCGGGACGAGCTGCCCCCGCCGCTGCTGCGCAGCGATGTGATGGGCATGGAGGACCTGAAACCCGGCATGGAACTGCTGGGCACCGTGCGCAACGTGATCGACTTCGGCGCCTTTGTGGACATTGGCGTGCATCAGGACGGTCTGGTACACGTGAGCCAGCTCAGCGAAAAGTTCATCAAGCATCCCAGCCAGGCGGTGCACGTGGGTGATGTGGTTCGTGTGCGGGTGCTGGACGTGGATCTGAAGAAAAAGCGGATTGCCCTGACCATGAAGCAGGTCAAGCAGCCCCAGCAATAAACAGAAAAACCGCGGCGGCGGGCCATTTGGCCCGCCGCCGCGGTTTAACTTTTTCACAGGTTTTGGCTGCTTTGTGGAAAACCGGCTCAGTCGTCCTTTTCCTCCGGCGGGTACACCCGCACCAGAACGCTCAGGATGCGCTTGTCGTCCACTTCCTCCACGGTGCCGTGCAGGTTCTCGAAATCGAAGTCCTCACCGGCTACCGGGATGTGCTCCAGGCACTCCAGCGCCCAGCCGGCCACGGTGGTGCAGTCGCCGTCGTAGTGGCGGTCGTCAAAATCCACCGCCTCAAACAGCTCGTCGATGGGGGCTTCGCCTGCGGCCCGGTACAGATTCTCGCCGATGTTCTGCACCACAGGGGGCTCAGCCTCGTCGGTTTCGTCAAAGATCTCGCCCACCAGCTCTTCCAGTACGTCCTCCAGCGTTACCAGGCCCAGCGTACCGCCGAAATCGTCGGTCACAATGGCCATGTGCTGCTGCTTGCGGCGGAACTCCGCCAGCAGGGTGTTGATGTGCTTGGTGCGATAGACAAAGGGGATATCCCGGCAAAGTGCCCGCACATCCACCGGCTTGTTCTGTGCCAGGCACTGGAACAGATCCCGGGTATGGAGCATACCGATGATATTGTCGATATCACCCTCGTATACGGGGATGCGGGTGTAGCTGCTGTTCAGGGCCTTCTGGATGATCTCGTCCGCAGGGGAGTCCACGTCCACCGCCAGGATGTCCACCCGGGGCACCAGGATCTCCTGTACCGTGATGTCGTCAAACTCGATCACGTTCTGGATCATGTCGGTCTCCTGCTGGCTCAGCACGCCGTCCTCTTCCACCGTGTCAATGATGGTTTTGAGCTCGGCCTCGGTCACGCTGGGGCTGTCATCGCCGCCGCGGGTGGCCAGCTTCTGCAGCTGGGCAAACAGGAATACCACCGGTTTCAGGATGGTCTTGATCAGGGTCATGGGGCGGGCTACCGCCAGCGACACCTTTTCGGAGTTGGTCTTGGCGAAGCTCTTGGGCATGACCTCGCCGAAGATCAGCACCAGCACGGTTACCACCACGGTGGCCATCACCGGGCCGTACTGCTCGCCCAGCAGGGTGGAGCAGAACACTGTAGCCAGCGAAGAAGCGGACAGGTTCACCACGTTGTTGCCCACCAGAATGGAGGACAGGGTGCGGTCGTAGTCTTCCACGTGGTGCAGCGCCGTTTCAGCGCGCTTGTCGCCGTCGTCTGCCTTGTTGCGCAGACGGATCTTGTTCACACAGGAAAGCGCCGTTTCACTGGCAGAGAAAAACGCCGAAAATGCCAGCAGCAATACAAACGCAAGTATACTAGGGCCAGGAGAATCCAAAAATAATCACATTCCTTTCCAAATCAGGGGCCCGCCCTGTGCAGGCCCGATGACTATATGTATACCAGAACACGGAGAAAATTGCAAGAGGCATCTGTGCGCCTGTCACACACAAATGTTACGCATGTGCAACATTTCTGCATCCAAAACGCACAAATTCCGGCGAGCGCTCCTGATTTCTTTTGTCCAGCAGGGAGAAAAGAGCCTGGTTGTGCAAAAACCACAAGACAAACTGCATTTTATGTGATATAATGCACAATATCAAAGGTGAGGCAACCCTGAGCGGGCGACAGATCCTGTCGAAACCGAACCGAACCGTGCCACGCCCGCCGCTGCGCGTCGCCCCCTTTGATGGTTTGACCCAACCTGTCTATATTATTTAGTAACGGAGGGACAACAAGTTATGGTGAAAGAAATTAAAGTTTCCAATTTCAGCGAAGTGAAGGAGATCGTTTCGGCTGCTTCCAGCTGCCTGGACGATATCGGGGTTCATGATAAAAACGGCAGCATTGCCGACGCCAAGAGCATCCTGGGTCTGATGAGCCTGGACTATTCCGCCCCTGTCAAGCTGGTAAGCGAAAACGAGGCTGAACTGGATCGTGTATACCGCTCTGTGGTGCAGTAAGCGGCACGGGACGCGGCGGGCAGCAGCCTGCCGTCTGCGTAACAGGGCGTAAACGCGCAGCAGCCCCGGCTTTCCCCTTGTGGGAAAGCCGGGGCCTTTTCTTTTTGGTCAGCGGATAAAAAGTTGCCAAAAACTTGTGCTTTTGCAACCAAAAGTAATAAAGTTTGTGTACGCAAACCGCGGACAGATGAAAAATAAATCTCTGTGGTGGGCGGTGTTCGTGCCGGTTTTGAACGGCGCGGTGGCTGTACGGGAAAGAAAAAGCTGTGCCGCCTGCACCAGACAGATGCCGGAATCCCGCCCGGCGGCAAAAACAGCCCCGCAGCATTTCCGCGTATGCCGGAATGCTGCGGGGCTGTTGAATACGCAAAAAAATCAGGAATTTCCGTTTTTCTGGCGCCGTGCCTGCTGGATCTGCGCGGCCTGCTCCAGGGCTTTCTGCCGCTGGGCTTCCAGCTTTTCCTGCTCGGCCTTGCGGCGGGCGGCCTGCTCGGCCAGGCGGCGGCTGGCGCCCTCCTGGATCCGCTGCAGTTCCTGTTCCCGCTTGGCGGCTTCTGCCTGCGCATGCAGGGCGCGGGCGGATTCTCTCGTGGAAGGGCGGGAACCGGCGGATGGGGCAGCCGCAGGGGCCGGTTCCTGGGCGGGCTGTGCCGAAGGCTCAGGCTGCGGCGCGGCTTCATCGGGCACAGGGGCCGCCGGAGCCTGCGCAGCAGAGGATTCCACCGTGTTTGGAACAGCCGGCTCCGGCTGGGGAGCAGGCTGGGATTCCGGCCCGGTCACGGCCGGCTCCTCCGCTGAGACGGACGGTTCCGGCAGATGCGGCGCATCGGCTTCCTCCGCCGGTTCGGCAGAGGCTGTATCCAGGGCTGCCGCCGCGGTCAATGTTTCCACGGTCTGCTCTTTCTTTGCCCTGACGCGTTCTTCACGGGCGGCACGGGCACAGTCCAGTACCTCGCCGATAAAGGCGGCCCATACCGCGGCCAGCAGCAGCACGGCGCATCCGATCACCAGATAGCGCACCGAGCCGCGCAGATAGTCGCTTGTGGTCAGCAGCCGCAGCGCCCAGCCGATCCCGACCGACAGTACGCAGCTTACCGCAAACGGTAAAACCAGTTTATGCTTCACGATGCGCCACCTCCTTTGCGCGCGGAATGGATTACTTGGTGCCGAAGATGCGGTCGCCCGCGTCGCCCAGGCCGGGTACGATGTAGCCGTTTTCATTCAGATGATCGTCCAGCGCAGCCACGTAGATGTCCACGTCGGGATGGGCCTCATGCAGCTTGGCCAGGCCTTCCGGCGCGGCAATGATGCCAATAAACTTGATGCTGCGGGCGCCCCGCTTCTTGATCTGGGTGATGGCGTCCCGGGCACTGCCGCCGGTGGCCAGCATCGGATCCAGCACGATCACGTCACGCTCGGCAATGTCGGCGGGCAGCTTGCAGTAGTATTCCACCGGCTCCAGAGTCTCTTCATTGCGATACAGGCCGATGTGCCCCACCTTGGCGGCGGGCAGCAGGGTCAGCATGCCGTCCACCATGCCCAGACCGGCCCGCAGGATGGGCACCAGGGCCAGCTTGCGCCCGGCCAGAACCCGGGTGTGCGCCACGGCCACAGGGGTCTCGATCTCCACTTCCTCGGTGGGCAGATCACGGGTGGCCTCGTAGCACAGCAGGGTGGCCAGCTCGCTCACCAGCTCCTTGAATTCCTTGGTGCCGGTGTTCTTGTTGCGCAGCAGGCTCACCTTGTGCTGCACCAGGGGATGATCCAGGATCATGGGTTGTTTGCTCATTGCGTATCGCTCCTCTTCATTCAGTTATGCAAATGGCCCGCCGCCGTGTGCGGCGTGCACGTTACATCCCGCGGGCGGCCCGTTCCCGTTCGGCCTGGCTCAACCGCAGATACCGGGGCGCCAGGGCGGCCGCGCTTACTGCCTCGCCGGCAGCAGCTGCCGCCTCGGCCGCCAGGCAGACGCCCAGCGCCCGGCTTTGACGCAGCGGAGCGGGGCAGGGGATCACCTGCTCCCGCGTATCGTATCTATTATAGCATAGGCCCGCCCCGTCACCAACAAAAAACACCGGATTTTTGCAATTTCTCAAAAAATCCTCGATGGTGCCCACCGGTTGGGCCGCGTCCGGCGTCAGCCGTTCACAGCCGGGCAGTGAGAATGCCGCCCAGTACACTTCTCCCCGGCGGGCATCCAGCGCGGGGATCACCACCCCGCTGCCGGTGCAGCAGCGGGCCAGCGCCTCCAGGGTGGATACCCCGGCACAGGGAATATCCCGGGGCAACGCCAGCCCCTTGACCGCCGCCAGCCCGATCCGCAGCCCGGTAAAACTGCCCGGACCGGCGCATACCCCCAGCAGATCCACATCCGCCAGGGTCAGTTCCAGCGCCGAAAGGGCGCTTTGCACCATGGGCAGCAGGGTCTCGCTGTGGGTAAGGCCCCGGTCCAGAAAACATTCGTACAGCAGCCGGCCGTCCTGGGTAACGGCCACACCGGCCACCTTGCCGGCACAATCCAGCCCCAGACAGATCACAGCTCCACCCCCTTGATCTCGATCTCCCGGTCATCCGGGCCCGCGCCCGGGCGGATGTCCACCCGTACCGGGTTTTCCGCGTCCAGCAGGGCGGCAAAATTCTCGCTCCACTCGGCGGCCACCACCGCGCCTTCATCCAGGTATTCATAGAACCCGGCGGTGTACAGATCCTCCTCCGAATGGATGCGGTACAGATCAAAATGAGCCATCGGGCGGGGGCCACGGTAGTAATTCACAATGGCAAAGGTGGGGCTGCTTACCGGGTCGGTACAGCTCAATCCCTCGGCGATACCCTGGGAAAACGCCGTTTTGCCCATGCCCAGACCCCCGGTAAAGGCTACCAGGGTACCCGGCGCCAGCTTAGCGGCCAGCCGCCGGCCCAGCGCCACCGTTTCTTCCCGGCTTGAGGTGTGAAAAACCGCCATATGCCCCTCCTTGCCGCCGCCCGCTGTCACATCCGGGCGGTCTGCCTCGTATATAAGGTGTGTAAACTTCAACTATTATAGTATAATCCGATGGAAACTGCAATCCGCCCGGGCATACCATTTTACCGGCGGGTATGCTATAATACCTACATATGCCCTTTGGGGCAAAAAACGTTTTTCCCTGCCGGGCGCAGCCCCGGCCGGTTGGATTTATAAGGAGACACAGCATGAAAGCGGTGCGCAACTATCTGAAAACGACCGACAAAACCTATCTGTTCCTCTGCATGGCCTGCTCGATCTTCGCGGTGATTGTACTGATCTCGGTAGGCCGGTACTACGCGGGGGGCTTCAGCTACGATTCCCTCACCGGGGCCCGGGGCCTGGGCGGTTACAAATACGCGGTGGTGCAGGCGGGCGCCTTTATTCTGGGCCTGGGCTGTGCGGTGTTCTTGTCCTATCTGGACTACCAGACGCTGGCCCGGCTGTGGCCGCTGCACGTATTGGTGACCTGGTTCCTGGTGCTGCTGACCCTCGTATTCCACAATGTGGAGATCGGGGGCCTTACCATCGGCTATGCCCCTTCCAACACCCAGAACTACAGCTGGATCCTGCTGCCGGGCGGCATCAGCCTGCAGCCCACCGAGCTGGCCAAAATCAGCTTTATGCTGACCTTTGCCATGCACCTGGACAATGTGCGGGAGCGCATCAACGAGCCCAAGCAGCTGCTGGGGCTGCTGGTTCACATGGGCGCGCCGGTACTGATCGTGCATTTCCAGGGCGACGACGGCACCGCCATTGTGTTTGCGGCTATCGGGGCCATGATGCTGTTCAGCGCCGGGCTTTCCTGGAAGTACATCGCCGCCGGGATCAGCCTGGTGGCAGCGGGATTGCTGGGAGCTATCTTTCTGTTCCCGGATATGCTGCAGGGCTACCAGATGGACCGGATCATGAGCCTGTTTGATCCGGATAATCCGGTATACAAAGACGTGATCCTGCAACAGAAATACGGACGCAACGCCATCGGCGCGGGGCAGATCTTCGGGCGGGGGCTGTTCAGCGACGCCCACACCTATGTGCCCCGTTCGGAGAACGATTTCGTGTTCAGCTATATGGCCGAGAGCATTGGATTTGTGGGCTGCCTGATCGTGCTGGGGGCTTTGTTCGCCATAGCCATCCGCACCCTGACCATCGGGGTCAACAGCGGGCAGCGGATGGGCACCTATCTGTGCGTGGGGGTGTTTGCCGCCATCGCCTTCCAGCTGATCATCAATCTGGGCATGAACCTGATGCTTATGCCGGTCATCGGGGTGACCCTGCCCTTCTTTTCCGCGGGCGGCAGCAGTGTCCTGATGTTGTATATTTGTGTCGGATTAGTACTCAGCGTATACAGAAACAGTCGATACAGCTGGCGCAGCAGCCGCTGAACCCTGTGTAAGCCAACAAAAAGCCTCCCCGTTTGCGGAGCGCGCAGCCATGGCTGCCGCGCCGGCGGGGAGGCTTTTTGCACAAAGGAGGAAGGGAAACGATAAAAGCGGAATCAGTCGGCCAGGGTCAGCCGGAACCCCTCGGCATAGAAGGCACCGCCCATGGGCAACTGCCGCAGGTCCAGCGTCAGGCCATCGTCACCGGCACGAAAATGCAGCGCCTCGCCGGTGCGCATACAATACGCCTGCCGCACCGGACGGTCAAGATGCAGGGTCAGCCGGTCCGGCAGCCGGGGAAGTTCGTCGTAGCGGAAGAAAACAAAGATCTCTCCCTCTTTTTGGGTGTAGAACAACCGGTCCTCAAAGTAGGGGGCGCAGATGCGGGTGCCGTAGATCCCCTCGCCAAACAGGGTCAGCCAGGCGCCCATCTCCCGCAGTGAGCGCACCGCGGGGGCGGGCAGTTCGCCGTCGGGCTGGGGCGCCAGATTCAGCGCCAGATTGCCGCCCTTGCTCACCACATCCAGCAGCAGATGCACCAGTTCCCGGCCGCTTTTGAAATGGTCGGTGTAATGGAAGGAGAATTTCTCCCCCACAGTTGTGCAGGTCTCCCAGGGCACTGTCAGCGCGGTATCCGGCACGGTTTTTTCGGGGGTGATGAAGTTCTCGTATTCGCCGCCGCAGGTCCGCTCGCAGACGATCATCTGGGGCTGAGGACCGGCGCGCAGTTCCTCCACGATCTCACCCAGCCGGATGTCCTGCCCCAGATTGTCCGGCCTCACCCAGCCGCCGTCCAGCCAGAGCACGTCGATCTGACCATAGTTGGTGCACAGCTCCCGAATCTGCTGGTGGGTGAACTGCACATACTGCTCCCACAATTCCGGATGCTGGTGCACATCATAGTTTACGTTGCGGGTGGGGGCGGGGCCGAACTGGGGCGCCCAGTAGAAGGGGCTGTTCCAGTCGGGCTTGGAAAAGTAGGTGGAGATGGCCAGGCCCTGTTTGCGGAATTCCCGGTACAGCGCCCCCACCACATCCGCGTCGGGATGGGTATGGAACGGGCAGTCCGGTGCGGTGATCCTGTAGTCGGTGGTCCGGGTGTCGTACATGCAGAACCCGTCGTGGTGCTTGGTGGTGAACAGCAGATATTTGAACCCACATTCCCGGGCCAGCTTTGCCCAGGCGGCCGGGTTGAACTTGACCGGGTTGAAGGTGCGATTGGCCTCCCGGTATTGACGCTTGCAGGTCTCGGAATCGGCCCAGGTGAAGTCCTCCTGGCTCCAGACGGCGTCTCCGTCGCTCAGCGGCCAGCTCTCGTAGGTGCCCAGCTGGCTGCCGGGGGCCCAGTGCATCATGAAGCCTAGTTTGAGCCCCATGAACCATGCCAGGTGTTCCTGTACCTGGGCTGAACGGGGCGGGATATACTCTTCTGGCGGGGTGTAATTGTGTACGCCGTTGGCGACGATCGCTTGTTTCATGGCGGTTGGATTCCTTTCGTGCGGGTAGTGATTGCCTTACTTCTACTATACGGAAGAAGCCCGCCGCCGCAAAGGGGGAAATCTTTTGCATCCGGTGCAATTTTTTGCGGCGGCCCTGGCAAAACAAAACGCCTGCCTTGCCGCAGCGGCAAGACAGGCGTATCGCAGAGCGGGAAAAACGGCATCTGGAATGAGACGTTCAGCTGTCGGACAGGGCCTCTTTGGCCGGGCCAGGGGATTTGGGCAGGGTGAGCCGGGCCAGCAGCCGGCGGCCGTCATAGTTTGCGTACCGCAGATGACAGCCGGGCCCGAACCGCAGCTGCAACCGCTCGTTTACGTTGCGGATGCCGAAACCATGGGTCACCTTCAGGTCCACATCCCGGTACTCCAGATAATCGTTGAGCAGCCGGGCGTCGGCGCCGCGGCCGGTATCGGTCACCTCAATGCAAATGCCGGTGTCGGTTTCCCGCGCCTGGATGCGGATCACGATGCCCGGATCCTGCCGGGTGATGCCGTGCCGGATCGAATTCTCCACAAGGGGCTGCAGGGTGAATTTCGGGATGACCACCTGGGACGCGTCCAGCCCCGGCAGCATCTCCAGCCGGATATCCTGACGGAACCGCAGCACATACACCGCGATATATTCCCGGATGTTGTCCAGTTCAGTACTCATGGTCACCAGCCGGTCCGGTTCGGTGATGCTGTACCGCATCAGGTTGGCAATCGAATCCACCGTGGCGGCGATGTCGTCTTCGCCCCGGGCCAGCGCCATGTAGTTCACGGCGTTCATGGCGTTGAGCATAAAATGCGGGTTGATCTGAGCCTGAAGGGCCCGCAGCTCGCTCTCCCGGCGCTGGTCCTCCTTGCGGGTGACCTCCTCGATCAGCGCGTTGACCCGGCCGATCAGCGCGCCGAAACTGCGGTTCAGCTGGCGGATCTCCCGGGGACCCCGGGGCGCGAAATTCTCGACGCTGACGCTGCGGGTATCCTGGATGGCCTCCAGTTTGCGGGTAAAGCGCACCACCGGCCGGGACACCTGGGCGGAGAGCCCCAGCGAGACCAGCACCCCCAACACCAGAAATACCGCCGAACAGACCAGATAGGGGAACATCATGCCCCATACCTGACGGGCAACATCGGAGTAGGGGGTCAGGAAAACCAGCTGCAGCCCCCAGTCCAGCCGGGCCGGGGTACAGAGAAATTGCTGCCCGCCCAGGGTCAGCTCGCTGCTGGCGGCATCCGGAACAGACAGGTCATCCGCGGCCGGCAACCCGGCCAGATCTTCGGAACAGAACACCTGTTGGCCCTGCCCGTTCAACAGCAAGAATCCGCTGTTCTCGGTGATGGGAAAGAGAGAGAGCAGGTGAGGTAACCGGTCCAGCGGCAGGCTGCCCAGCAGCACGCCGATCCCCTCTTTGCGGTGGACCCCGGTGTAGGTGCTGTTTTGCAGCTTGGTGGCAAAACACAGCCGGGTCTGGTCCTCGTTGAGGAAAATGAGCCGCCCATTGTTTGCCCGCACCACCTGATACCAGTCCTCCTGCGCGACCGCTTCGCCGCTGAACACGCGGCTCACGTTGGGGATGGTGTTGCCAGGTGTGAACAGCTGGCTCACCGGCAAGGCCGGGTCCAGGTACAATTCCATCCGAAACCCGTTGTTCAAAAGCAGGTTTTCCGCGTTCAGGTGATAGGTCAGCCGGCTGTTGAGCAGATACTTGGTGCTCAGATCTTCCAGTTCGTCACGCCCCACCGCACGGCTCAACAGTTCGCCCAGTTCCGTGTCGCTGGTATATCGGTAGATCAGCTTGTCGGTGGTTTGGGTGAAAACGGAACTCAGCTGTACATTGGCTTCCGCTATGGCCGCCTGCGAGGTGATCAGCTGCCGGGTGATGGCGTATTGAAACAGCAGATAGGTGGCGGTGTTCAGCGCCAGCAGCACCAGGCAGAACAGCCCGCAGATGCTCAAAAAGGTACGTCGGGTGATGCTCATGGGGTGTCCTCCGCCGTGGGATAGCCGCCCGCCGCATACAGATTGCGGAATTCACTGGGGGTCATACCAATGTGTTTTTTGAACAGCTTGGCAAAATAGCGGGGATCGTCGTACCCGCACAAAAAGCAGACCTGGCGAATGGGGATCGAGGGGTCCCGCAGCAGCTTCTGGGACTGCCGCAGCCGCCGGGCGGAGAGGTAGTTGCTCACGTTCTGACCGGTGGCGTTTTTGAACACGGTGCTCAAATAGGACAGGGAGAGATGCAGCGTGTCGGCCAGGTTGGAGATATTGAAGTTGGAGTCGGAAAAGTTTTCCTCAATGGACTGCAAACAGAACCGCACGATCGGGCTGGTATACTCGTTCTTTTGCTCTTCGGCATATTCCATGAGATCGTAATAGCGCGCTGCCAGGTAGGCCCGGCGCTCGCCGGCGGTGCTTAAAGCCCAGTATTCCGACATGGCCTCCTGGCGCAGCGCGTCCAGCGAATCCCGGTCCTTGCCCAGCTCCTCCTGGTACACAAACAGATAGTTCAGCAGCTGGATGCCCAGCACATCCCGCCGGCTGCACAGCGCGCGGAACACGTCAGGCTGGATCAGCAGTTCCCCGATGGCGGCCATGTCCCCCTTGCGCAGCGCCTGGCCCACCCGGTTGCGCAGTTCCTCGTCGCAGGCGTACCAGGGCGGCACGTCGGCGGTGAGCTCCTTCTGAATGGCGGCCAGACGTTCCTCCAGGCTGTTCAGCTTGGCCCGGGTAATAGGCTTGAGCAGATAGTCGGTCACCTGATATTGCAGGGCCTGCTGGGCGTAGCTGAATTCCCCGTGGCCGCTGATCAGGATCATCCGGGTATAAGGAAAGTGTTCGTGGATATGCCGGGCCAGATCCAATCCGTCCAGTCCGGGCATCCGGATATCCGAGATCACCACGTCGGGATGGGTGGCTTCCAGCAGGGCAAGCGCCTCCTCGCCGCTGGCGGCGCATCCGGCCAGTTCGCCGCCGAAAGATTCCCAGTGCAGCATGCGCTGGATCCCTTTCAGCGCCAGGGGATCGTCATCGACAAGCAGAACCTTCATGGGGCGTTGCTCCTTTCCGCATAGCAGGTATTTGGGCGATGGTCGCCGTTTGGCCACCAGTATACCACATTTTTCGCGGGGCCGCAGCAGGCAGGACCGCGTATCTAAAAAAAGTGCACCCCACTTAAAAATTGTAGCGTTGTTCCCCGGTGCCGGCGGCGTTTATAATGAACCCAGAACAAAAATCCGGCCGCGAAACGCCACAGCGAGGAGGAGCACAGCATGAAACAGTCCGCCCGGCACACCAATACCGTGTGCAGAAAAGCGGGGTTTGTCAAGACCTTTCAAAAAAACCTGCCACTTACGATCATGGCGTTGCCGGCGCTGGTGGTGATGTTCCTGTTCCGGTATCTGCCCATGTCCGGCTTGCTGCTGGCCTTCAAACGGTTCAGCGTGCGCAAGGGGATCTTCGGCAGCGACTGGGTGGCCTGGCAGAACTTTGAATTCCTGTTCAAGACCTCCGACGCCTGGGTTATCACCCGCAACACCATCCTGTACAACGCTTTTTTCATCGCATTGGATCTGGTGATGGCGGTGGCCATGGCGATCGGCCTGAGCGAACTGCTGCGCAAGCGGCGGGCCAAGGTGTACCAGACCATCTTCATGGCGCCGTATTTTCTGTCCTGGGTCGTGGTCTCCTTCATGGCCTTCTCCCTGTTCAGCGTGGACGACGGCTTATTTAATCATCTGCTGAACTATTTCGGATTCTCCGGGGTCAACTGGTACGCTGAGCCGGGCAAATGGCCCTTTATCCTGACCTTCTTCCAGCTGTGGAAAACCGTGGGGTACTCCACCGTGATGTACATCAGCACCCTGACCGGCATCTCCAACGACTATTATGAGGCGGCCATCATCGACGGCGCCACCAAATGGCAGCAGATCCGCCGGATCACCCTTCCCTGCCTGAAGCCGATGATGATCGTGCTGACCATCCTGGCGATCGGCCGCATCTTCTACGCCGATTTCGGCCTGTTCTTCCAGCTTCCCCGGGATTCCGGCCCGCTGTATCCGGTCACCCAGGTGATCGATACCTATGTGTACCGGGCTCTGAAAGAGACCGGCAACGTGGGCATGGCCGCCGCGGCCAGCCTGTACCAGTCGGTGGTGGGCTTCGTGCTGGTGGTGGGCGCCAACCTGGTGGTGCGCCGCATTGAGCCGGACAGCGCCCTGTTCTGAGAAGGAGGGAGAATAACCATGCGCAAATTCAAAAACCGTTTCCGGGACGAGGGCGAGGGCGATCTGGCGATCAACCGGATCTCCAAAACCACCGACCGGATCCTCAACCTGATTTTCCTGATCTGGACGCTGGCCTGCGTGCTGCCGCTGATCCTGGTGGTCATCGTGTCCTTCAGCAGCGAGCAGAGCATCTTCCAGAACGGCTACAGCTTTTTCCCCAGCGAGTGGAGCCTGGACGCCTACCGTTTCTTCTTCCGCCTGGGCGACCAGCTGGTACGCTCCTATGGCATCACCATCTTCGTCACGGTGGCAGGCACCCTGTTCAGCCTGGCCATCACCGCCATGTTTGCCTATGTGCTCAGCCGGGCCGACTACGCTTACAACCGGCTGTTCACCCTGCTGATGCTCTTCACCATGCTGTTCAACGGCGGCATCGTGGCCACCTATATGGTCAACACCCAGCTGTTGGGTCTGGGCGACAGCCTGGGCGCGCTGATCTTCCCCATGTCGCTGAACGCCTTTTACGTGATCGTGCTGCGCACCTTCTACAAGGGGATCCCCCTCGAGATCATTGAGGCGGCCCGCATTGACGGCGCGGGAGAGTTCAAGACCTTCTTCCGCATCGTGATGCCCCTGTCCAAACCTGGCCTGGCCACCATCGGCATGTTTACCACCATCGCCTACTGGAACGACTGGTTTTTGGGGATGCTCTACATCATCGATCAGAAAAAATATCCGGTACAGACCCTGCTGTGGAGCATGCAGAACAGTCTGGAGTTTATGAAACAGTCCTCGGCCAACGCCCTGGAATACGCCGAGATGGCGGCCAACGCCCCCACCGACAGCGGCCGCATGGCGCTGACCGTGCTGGTGGTGCTGCCCATTCTGCTGGCCTATCCCTTCTTCCAGAAATATTTTGTCAAGGGCCTGACGGTGGGCGGCGTCAAGGGCTGAGCAACGATTGTCGGAAATTCGCGCCTTAACCGGCGCGATGCAGAGAGATACAATTCAAGGAGGCCTGTTATGAAAAATACGATCAAACGAGTCATGGCGCTGGGCGCCGCTGCCGCTCTGGCGGCCGGCATGCTGGCGGGCTGCGGCGGCAATGGCAATTCCACCGCCGGCTCCACGGCCGGTTCCGGATCTTCCGCCGGCCAGGAGATCACCACGTTGACCTGGTACATGTCCATCAACCCGGTGGCCGCCGATACCGACAAGGTCATCGAGGCGCTGAATGAGTATACCCGGGAGAAGATCGGCGTGGAGATCGACTACAAGGTCATGGCCAACCCGGACTACAAGGAGAAGATGCCCAACCTGATCAATGCGGGCGAATACTTCGACATCTGCTTTACCTCCAACTGGACCACCGACTATCTGCAGTTCGTGGGCAAGGACGCCTTCATGGATATCACCGAACTGCTGCCCCAGTACGCCAAGGAGACCTGGGACTTCATCCCCGAGGCCGAGTGGAACGCCGTCAAGGTGAACGGCGCCATCTATGGTGTGCCCTCCTATAAGGAGATGGGCTGGCAGGGCGGCATCGTGTACAACAGCGATATGGCCGAGGCCTACGGCATCGACATGACCGCAGTCAAGACCCTGGAGGATTACACCCAGGTCCTGGCGACCGTGGCCGAGAAGAGCAAGGCCGAAGGCAAGGATGTGGTGGGCGTTTCCGGTTTGACCAACGCCTGGCCCATGGCCGCGCCCTATGAGTCTCTCACCGGTAACCCGAAACTGCCCGCGGCGGGCGCGGTGGCCGAGTTCAACAACTTTGCCGACATGGCCGGCCAGACCGTGTTCAACCAGTACGCCAGCGAGGAGTACATGAACTACTGCACCACCGTGCGCGGCTGGAACCAGGCCGGTTACCTGGGCGGCGACCCGGTCAACTACGACAGCGACACCGCCAACCGGGACAACGACTTCAACAACGGCGCTCTGTTCTCCTACTTCATCCAGTACGCTCCCGGCACCGCCGAGTCCATGACTGCGTCCAGCGGCCACGGCGTGGGCTTCCTGCCCCTGATGGATCCCCTGTTTGAGACCCGCAGCGCCATGGGCGGCCTGCTGGCCATCTCCTCCGCCAGTGAGTATCCCGAGAAGGCGCTGGAGTTCATCAACCTGCTGAACACCGACGAGTATGTGGGCACCCTGATCCGTCACGGCATCGAGGGCCAGCACTACACCGCGGTGGGCGATAACCAGGTGGACAAGACCATGGGCGGCACCCTGACCGAAAACGGCTACGACTACACCTACGGCTGGCAGTTCGGCACCCCCTTCAACCAGAAGTGGGATATCAGCTATCCCGACAACATCGAGGAACTGTTCCAGGAATACAACGACTCCGCGATCATCTCGCCCAACAACGGCTTTACCTTTGACGCGGTGCCGGTGGAGACCCAGGTGGCGGCCCTGACCAACGTGATCAGCGAGTACGCTCCCTCCCTGGAGACCGGCTCGGTGGATCCCGCCGAGTACATCCCTCAGTTCTTGGATGCGCTGAACGCCAATGGCGCTGAAGCCCTGGTGACCGAGGTGAGCAACCAGTTGAGCCAGTTCAACGCGGCCGGCTGATCCTTCCGTCCCGGACAATGTGTGCAAGGGCCGGTAGCTCCTCCCGGGGCTGCCGGCCCTTTTTGGTACCAAACGCAACGAGGTTATACCATGAACCAACGACCGAATCTGCTCTTTATCCTGACCGACGATCAAGGCGCCTGGGCCATGCGCTGTGCCGGCAACACCGATCTTCACACCCCCCATCTGGACCGGCTGGCGGCCCAGGGCACCCGCTTTGAAAACTTTTTCTGCGCTTCGCCGGTGTGCAGCCCGGCCCGCGCCTCCATCCTGACCGGCCGCATCCCCTCCCAGCATGGGGTCCACGACTGGATTCGCAGCGGAAGCCTGGACAAAAAGGCGCTGGGCGAGCACGCGGACCATCCCTATTTCGCCAGTGAGGACCTGCCCATCCGGTATCTGGAAGGGCTCCTCACCTATCCGGATCTGCTGGCGCAAAAGGGCTATACCTGTGCCCTCAGCGGCAAATGGCACCTGGGGGACAGCCTGCATCCCCAGCACGGGTTTTCCCACTGGTACACCATCGGGCGGGGCGGCTGCCTGTACAACCAGGCGGACGTGATCGAGGACGGACAGCTGCATTTTGAAAGCCGGTATATCACCGATCTCATCACCGAGCGGGCCCTGGGGTATCTGGACGAGTTTTCCGGCCGGGAGGAGCCCTTCTACATCAGCGTGCACTATACCGCGCCCCACGACCCCTGGGACGAGGACCAGCACCCGAAGGAGTACATCGACCTGTACCGGGACTGCGCCTTTACCGCCACCCCGGACGAGCCGCTGCATCCCAACCGCATCCCCACCGCCCCCGGCGGCACCGGCGAGGAGCGTAAACGGCTGCTGCGGGGCTATTATGCGGCGATCAGCGCCATGGACGCGGGGGTGGGCAGGCTGCTGGACCGGCTGGAAGCGCTGGGCCTGGCGGAGAACACCCTGGTGATCTTCACCGCCGACAACGGCATGAACATGGGGCACCACGGCATCTGGGGCAAGGGCAACGGCACCTTCCCCTTCAACCTGTTCGACACAGCGGTCAAGGTGCCCTTCATCGCCCGCTGGCCCGGCCATATCCGGGCGGGCCGGGTGACCGGCAGCATGTGCAGCCACTATGATATCATCCAGACCCTGAACGAGCTGCTGGATCTGGGGGCCGACCTGCCCGCCGACCTGCCGGGCCGCAGCTTTGCCGATGTGCTGGTGAACGGCGCCGAGGCCGACAACCACGTGGTCATTCTGGACGAGTACGGCAACAGCCGGATGATCCGCAACCGGGAATGGAAATACATCCACCGTTATCCCTATGGCCCCCACGAGTTGTATTGCCTGGCAAACGACCCGGGCGAGCGGGAAAACCTGGCCGGCCGGCCCGAATACGCCGACGTTCAGGCGCAGCTTCTAAAAAAGCTGCAACACTGGTACCACACCTACGCCGATCCGGCGGTGGACGGCACCCGGGAAGCGGTGTCCGGCTTTGGCCAGATGCGCCGGCCGGGGATCTATTCCGAGGGGCGGCCGGTCTACGCCGACAGCCCCAAATACCAGAAATAACACCGAGAGAAATGAGGCGAATCCATGGAACTGCAAGCGCTGAAAGAACAGATGTGCGACGTCTGCCAAAAAACCTGGCAGCTGGGCTGGGTGGCCGCCAATGACGGCAACCTGTCCGCCCGCCTGGAGGACGGCACCTTCCTGTGTACCCCCACCGGCATCAGTAAGAGCTTTATCACGCCGGACAAACTGCTGCGAATCGACGCCAAAGGCCAGGTACTGGAGGGCGCGGAGGGTCTGCGCCCCTCCAGCGAGATTAAGATGCATCTGCGCTGCTACGAAAAGCGGCCCGATGTGGGCAGTGTACTTCACGCCCATCCCCCCGGCGCCACCGGCTTTGCGGTGGCCCACAAGGCGATGGATATGTACAACATGATCGAGGACGTGGCGGTGATCGGCAGCGTACCCCTGACCCCCTACGGTACTCCCTCCACCCCGGAGGTGCCCGACGCCATCGAGCCCTATCTGGAAGAACACGACGTGATGCTGCTGGAAAACCACGGCGCGCTGGCGGTGGGCAGCGATGTGATCACCGCCTTCTATCGGATGGAGAGCCTGGAACTCTGGGCCAAGATCACCATCAACGCGGTGATCCTGGGCGGCAGCGTGGACATCAGCCGGGAGAACATCCAGAAACTCATCGATCTGCGGGGATTCTATCGGGTCACCGGGCGGCATCCGGGCTACAAAAAGTTTGAAAACGGCCTGCGCTGAAAGGAGAGACCGGATGAAACGAGTTCTGGCGTTTGACTTCGGCGCGTCCAGCGGCCGGGCCATCCTGGCGGAATATGACGGCGGTCGCCTGATTTGCCGGGAGGTACACCGCTTTGAAAACCGCCCCCGGGAACAGGCCGGGCATCTTCGCTGGGATTTCTCTGATCTGATGCAGAACGTACAGCGGGGCGTCGAACAGGCGGGCGCTTTTGACAGCGTGGGCTTTGACACCTGGGGGGTGGACTTCGGCCTGCTGGACCAGACGGGCAAGCTGCTGGCAGACCCGGTCCACTACCGGGACGGCCGCACCGCCGGCATGGTGGAGGCGGCCTGCGACCGGCTGGACGCGGACGCGCTCTACGCCGCCACCGGCAGCCAGATCATGCCCATCAACACCCTGTTTCAGCTGCTGGCGGTCCGAAAAGGCGAGCCGGAGACCTGGGCCCGCGCCCGGCGGCTGCTGTTTATGCCGGATCTGTTCGCCTGTGCCCTGTGCGGGGCGAGCGTGTGCGAGACGACCATTGCCTCCACCAGCCAGATGCTGGATCCGCGCACCGGCGCATGGAGCCGGCAGGTGCTGGCGGCGTTCGATATCCCGGAAACCCTGTTCGCCCCCCGGGTGGAGAGCGGTACGGTGATAGGGGAATACCGGGGCGCGAAGGTCATCGCGGTGGCCGGCCACGACACCCAGTGCGCGGTGGCCGCCATGCCCTGCATCGACCCGGACGCAGCGTTCCTCTCCTGCGGCACCTGGAGTTTGCTGGGCTGCGAACTGGACCAGCCGATCCTGACCCGGGAAAGCCGGCTGGCCGCTCTGTCCAACGAGCGAGGGGCCAATGGAAAGGTGAACTACCTGAAGAACATTATCGGCCTGTGGCTGATCCAGGAGAGCCGCCGCCAGTGGCGGCGCGAAGGGCGGGAGTATTCCTACGCCGAACTGGAACAGCTGGCCCTGGCTGCCGAGCCCCTGCGCAGCTTTATCGACCCGGACGCGCCGGAGTTCACCCCGCCGGGGGATATCCCGGGCCGGGTGCGGGAATTCTGCCGGCGCACCGGCCAGCCGGTGCCGGAAACGGTGGGGCAGGTGATGCGCTGCATCTACGAAAGCCTGGCCCTCAAATACGATGCGGCGCTGGACCAGCTGCGCCGGCTCACCGGCCGGCAGTTTTCGGTGCTGCATGTGCTGGGCGGCGGCGCAAAGGACGGCCTGCTCTGCCGCATGACCGCCGACTGCACCGGCATCCCTGTGATCGCCGGGCCGGTGGAGGCCACCGCGCTGGGCAACATCCTGATCCAGCTTGTGGCCCTGGGCGAGGTGGAAAGCATCGAGCAAGGCCGCGCGCTCATCGCGCGCACCGAGCCGCTCAAACGATACGAACCGGCCGGGCGGGAGGGATGGAAGGAAGCCATCGCCCGATTCAGACAACAACTGCAATAAGGAGGAACCAGAATGCTCTATCCAAAAATCGGGATCCGACCCACCATCGACGGCCGCTGGGGCGGCGTGCGGGAGAGCCTGGAAGAACAGACCATGGCCATGGCCCGCAACGCGAAGGCCCTGATCGAGGAAAACCTGCGCTATCCGGACGGCACCCCCGTTCAGTGCGTGATCGCGGACTCCACCATCGGCGGCGGGGCCGAGGCCGCCGCCTGCGCCGACAAGTTCACCACCGAAAACGTGGTGGCCACCCTGACCGTCACCCGCTGCTGGTGCTATGGCAGCGAGACCTTCGACATGGATCCCCGCACCATCAAGGCGGTATGGGGCTTCAACGGCACCGAGCGCCCGGGGGCTGTCTATCTGGCCGCGGTGCTGGCCGCCCACGCCCAGAAGGGGCTGCCTGCCTTCTCCATCTACGGCCATGACGTGCAGGACGCCGCCGACACCAGCGTGCCCGCCGACGCGGCCGAGAAGATCCTGCGGTTTGCCCGCTGCGCCGTGGCGGTGGGCTGGATGAAGAACAAGGCCTACGTCAACCTGGGCGGCGTGGCCATGGGCATCGCCGGCAGCTACTGCGACGCGGCCATGTTCCAGAAATATCTGGGCATCCGGCCCGAGTGGGTGGATATGACCGAGATCCTGCGCCGCATCACCCTGGAAATTTACGACCACGAGGAGTACGACCGGGCCCTGGCCTGGGTCAAGGCCAACTGCAAGGAGGGCTATGACTGCAACGCCGGCAAGGATCTGCCGCCGGTGATCACCCGGTCCAAGGTGGTGCCCGCCGACAAGGACTGGGAGTTCGTCACCAAGATGACCATGGTCATGCGGGATATTCTGTACGGCAATCCGAAGCTGGACGAGATGGGCTGGCACGAGGAGGCGCTGGGCAAAAACGCCGTGGCCGGCGGCTTCCAGGGCCAGCGCAACTGGACCGACTGGCTGCCCAACGCGGACTTCAGCGAGGCGATCCTGGCCAGTACCTTTGACTGGAACGGCCCCAAACATCCCACCCCCTTCGCCACCGAGAACGACACCCTCAACGGGGTGGCGATGCTGCTGGGCACCCTGGTCACCGGCACCGCGCCCTGTTTCCACGACGTGCGCACCTACTGGAGCCCCGAGGCCTGCGAGCGGGTCGCCGGCCACAAGCCCACCGGCGTGGCGAAGGACGGCTTCATCCATCTTATCAACTCCGGCGCCACCGCGCTGGACGGCAGCGGCGCGGCCGTCAACGACAAGGGCGAGCCCGCGATGAAGCCCTTCTGGGAGATGACCGACCGGGACGTGAACGCCTGCCTGGCGGCTACCGACTGGTGCCGCGCCAACTACGAATACTTCCGGGGCGGCGGATTCTCCAGCCACTTCCGCTGTGCCGCCGAGATGCCGGTGACCCTGCTGCGGGTGAACATCGTGGAGGGGGTAGGCCCGGTGCTGCAGCTGGCCGAAGGCTGGACCGCCCATCTGCCGGACGAGGTGCATACCCCCATCGACAAGCGCACCGATCCCACCTGGCCGACCACCTGGTTTGTGCCCCGGCTCACCGGCAAGGGGGCGTTCCGGGATGTATACAGCGTCATGGCCAACTGGGGCGCCAACCACGGTGTCACCGTCTACGGCCATGTGGGGGCGGATCTGGTCACCCTGGCCTCGATGCTGCGCATCCCGGTGGCGCTGCACAACCTTCCAAACGAGGCCCTCTACCGGCCCCACGCCTGGGCTGCTTTCGGCACGCAGGACACCGAGGCCGCGGACTTTGCCGCCTGCAAGCATTACGGCCCGCTCTACCGATAATCTCAATACCAGACGCAAGGACCAGGGCCGGGGCGGATACCGCCCCGGCCCGCGCCTTGCGGTGCGAAAGGAGAACGCCATGCGGCATCACCATGAATTTGAGGACTGGACCCGGCTTCACGAAGGGGTGGAGCCGGACCGCGCCTACTACATTCCCTTTGCTCCCGGGCAGGATGCAGCCGCCGCGCGGGAGACCTCGGAGCGATTCGTCCTGCTCAGCGGAAGCTGGCGGATGAAGCTGTACGACCGGATCAGCGCCGTGCCGGAGGAGTTCTGCCGGCCGGAGTTTGACGACCGGGAGTTTTCCCCCATGCCGGTGCCCTCCTGCTGGCAGATGCAGGGGCTGGACAAAAACCAGTACAGCAACGTGCGGTATCCCATCCCGTACGATCCGCCCTTTGTGCCCCACCAGAACCCCTGCGGCGCCTATCGCACCCGCTTTTCCCTGGACGCGGACCTTTGCGGCGGGCGGCTCTATCTGAACTTTGAGGGGGTAGACAGCTTTTACTACGTCTGGGTCAACGGGCAGCGGGTGGGATACAGCCAGGTCTCCCACTCCACCAGCGAGTTCGATATCACCGCCTTTGTGCATCCCGGGGAGAATCTGCTGGCGGTGCTGGTGCTCAAGTGGAGCGTGGGCACCTATCTGGAATGTCAGGACAAGTTCCGCATGTCCGGCATCTTCCGGGACGTGTATCTGCTGGCGCGGCCCGCGCAGCATATCCGGGATATCGGGGTGCGCACCTGGGGCTGCGAGGGGTATACCAAAGCGGTGATCCAGGTCGGGGTGGAGTGGACCGGCGGCGCCGGGGCCCTGGAATGGCAGCTGTGGGATCCGGACGGAGCCCCCGCGGCACAGGGCAAGGCCACAAACGATCTGACCATTCCGCTGGATGCGCCCCGGTTCTGGACCGCCGAGACCCCGGCCCTCTACCGGCTGGAACTGCGCGCCGGCGAGGAGACCATCAGCCTGCCGGTGGGGGTGCGGGATATCGCGGTGCAGGGGCGGCAGGTGCTGCTCAACGGCCGGCCGCTGCGGCTGCGGGGGGTGAACCGCCACGATTCCGACCCGGTCACCGGTTTCGCCATCTCGCCGGAACAGGCGCTGCGGGACCTGGCCCTGATGAAACGGCACAACATCAACGCGATCCGCACCAGCCATTATCCCAACGCGCCCTGGTTTGCGCAGCTGTGCGACCGGTACGGCTTCTATCTGATCGATGAGGCGGATGTGGAATGCCACGGGGTGACCGAACTGTTTGGCGGAGGCGACGAGATCACCTACGGCCTGATCGCCCAGGACCCGGCCTTTGAACCCCTGATCCTGGACCGGGTGCGCCGCTGCGTGATCCGGGACAAAAACAGCCCGTCGGTGCTGATCTGGTCGCTGGGCAACGAGTCCGGCTACGGGCCCGGCTTTGAAAAGGCGGGCTGCTGGGTGCGGGAATACGACCCCACCCGGCTGGTGCATTTTGAGGGGGCCTGGCGGCAGACCGGCGGCCATGTGAACGATGACAGCATGCTGCATCTGTTCAGCAGGATGTATACCCCGCCGGACTTTGTGCGCCGCTGGCTGGCCGATCCGGCCAATATCAAACCTTTCCTGCTGGTGGAATACTGCCACGCCATGGGCAACGGTCCCGGCGATCTGGAGGACTACGAGACCATGATGCTGGAGCAGCCCGGCGTGCTGGGCGGCTTTGTGTGGGAGTGGTGCGACCATGCCATCGACGCAGGCCCCGCGCCCGGCGGGGGGCGGAAGTATCTGTACGGCGGCGACAGCGGCGAGTTCCCCCACGACCTGAACTTCTGTGTGGACGGTCTGGTCTCGCCCGACCGCAAACCGCACCCCGGTCTGCGGGAACTGAAGAACGTCTGGCGGCCGGTGCGGGCCGATTGGTCCGACGGGGTGATCCGGCTGCGCAATACCCTGGACTTCACCGACGCGTCCCGCCTGGTGCGGCTGCGGTGGGAATTGCGCCGGGATGGGGTGCTGACCGCCGGCGGCGAAGCGGAACTGCCTCCGCTGCCGCCACGGGGCACCGCCGCGATGCCGCTGCCCTGCCCGCAACCTTGTGCGCCGGGCCGCTGGGACCTGCGGCTGGTCTGGCTGGCCGCCCGGGATGCTGGCTTTATGCGGGCGGGGGAGGAGATGGGCTTTGACGAGATCCCCCTGCAGGCGGCAGCGCCGGCGCTGCCGGAACCCTGCGCGGGCCCGGTGGACTGGGCGGAGACCGACGAGACGATCCGGATCACCGGCGAAGGGTTCGAGTATGTGTTCGACCGGTTCACCGGCTGTTTCAAGAGCCTTGCGTGGGGCGGGCGGGAACGGCTGAGCCGCCCGATGGGCTTCAATGTCTGGCGCGCCCCCACCGACAACGACCGCAAGATCCGCCGCGTCTGGGAACAGGCCGGCTACGACCGGGCACAGCTGCGTCTGGCCCGGTGCGACATCGCCCGCGCGGCGGACGGCGGCGCCGAGATCGTCTGTGATGTGGTGTTCGCGGCCAGTATCCGGCAGCCGTTTTTGCGCTGCGCGGTGTGCTGGCGGATCGACGCCCGCGGCGGGCTGCGGCTGACGGTGGAGGGAAAACGCGACCCCCTGTTCCCCTACCTGCCCCGGTTCGGCGTTCGGCTGTTTTTGCCGGCGGGTTTCGAGGGGCTGTCCTACACCGGCTACGGTCCCGGCGAAAGCTATCTGGACAAGCACCAGGCCAGTTGGTACGGGGCATTTGACAGCACGGTGGACGCGGAGTATGTGGACTACATCAAGCCCCAGGAACACGGCAGCCACACGGGGTGTACGGCGGTGCGGCTGAACGGGGAGGACGCGGCTCTCTGGGCGGCTTCCGATGCGCCTTTCAGCTTCCGGGCCTCCCACTATTCGCAGGAGGCACTGATGGCGGCGGCCCACAATTTTGAACTGGAACGGGCGCCGGATGTGGAACTCTGCCTGGACTACAAGAACAGCGGCATTGGCTCCAACAGCTGCGGCCCGGTTCTGGATCCGCGGTACGCCCTGGCGGAGGAACGGTTCCGCTTTGTGCTGGCGCTGGGATTTGCCGGCCTGGACTAAGACAAACGGGAAGAGCGCGCTTCGCAGTGCGCTCTTCCCGTTTGTTCTTACTCGGTTTTCTGGCATCGCTCGTTGACCTTGCGGTTCAGCGCGCGGGCGGCCAGCAGACTGATGATCTTGAGCACCAGCCACAAAAACAGCTGCCGCCAGTCCAGCCCGTCCCCCAGGGCGATGCCCAGCCAGGTGTTCATGACCATGTCGGCCAGATTGCCGATCACCGAACCCAGCAGATAGGGCCCGTAGGCCACCCCGGTGCTTCCCAGATACCAGCTGACCAGATCGAAAGGCAGCACGTCCACCAGCCGCAGGATCGCGGCAAACAGCAGGTTGTTGCTCGCCTCGAACCGCTCGATGGCCCGCAGCCGGGGAAAGCGGGCGCAGAGCCAGTGCCACAGCTGGTTGCCGGTGAAGCGCCCCACCCCGTAGGGCAGGGACAAACTGACCAGCATGCCCGCCAGATTCACCGCAAAGGCCCAGCCGGTGGGCAGCAGCAGCCCGCCCGCCACCTGCAGCACCGCCAATGGAAACACCAGGCTCAGGGATTTGAGCCCGTGCAGGCCGATCAGGCTGAGCGCGGCCAGCGGCAGATTGGCCGGCAGATAATGCAGCAGCTGGGTGGCGGTGAGCCCCCGCAGCTGCCCCCAGAAGATCAGGCCCAGAGCGGTCAGCGCCGCCGGGGGCAGCACCAGCAGGATCAGCCAGCGCTTTTTGGCCCGGGGGCGCGGATGAGATTTGTCTTGCACAGTTCACTCTTTCCGGTGAACAGGCAATCCACTTTACAGGATGCGGACCCGCACCACCGCCGGGATGGCGGCCATCTGCTGCTCCAGATCCCGGCTGACAGGGCCGGTGGCATCCAGCATGGTATAGGCCATATCCTTCTTGCTCTTGTTCACCATGTTCTCAATATTCAGGCCGGCCTGGGTGGTCACGGTGGTGATCGCGCTGATCAGACCGGGCTCGTTCTTGTGGATCACGCAGATGCGCCGCCCGGCCGCCCGGGGCTGGCTCACGTTGGGCAGGTTGACACTGTTGGCGATGTTGCCGTTGAGCAGATAGTCCGCGATCTCCTCGGCGGCCATCACCGCGCAGTTGTCCTCGCTCTCGGGGGTGGAGGCGCCCAGATGGGGCAGCGCCACCACGCCCGGCACACCCAGCAACTCCTCGCAGGGGAAGTCGGTCACATAGGTGGCCACCTTGCCCTGCTCCAGCGCGCCGAGGATGGCGGCGTTGTCCACCAGTTCGCCCCGGGCAAAGTTCAGCACCCGCACGCCCGGCTTGCAGCCGGCCAGGGTGGTGGCGTTCAGGAAGCCGCGGGTCTGGTTGTTTAAGGGCAGATGCAGGGTAATGTAGTCACATTTTGTAATAATGTCGTTGAGATTTACACATCGTATAACACTGCGGCTCAGATTCCAGGCGGCCTCCACCGAGATGTAGGGGTCATAGCCATACACGTCCATGCCCAGATGCACCGCGTCGTTGGCCACCTTGACGCCAATGGCGCCCAGGCCGATCACACCCAGGGACTTGCCCCGCAGTTCCGGGCCCACAAACTGGCTCTTGCCCTTTTCCACCAGCGCGCCCACCGCGTCGCCCTGGCCCTTGAGGCCGGCGGCCCAGGCCAGCGCCGGAGCCAGGTTGCGGCTGGCCAGCACCAGACCGCCGATGGCCAGTTCGGCCACCGCGTTGCTGTTGGCGCCCGGGGTGTTAAAGACCACAATGCCCTGCTGGCTGCATTTGTCCAGGGGAATATTGTTCACCCCCGCGCCCGCCCGGGCGATGGCCAGCAGGCTGTCGGGCAGGGTCATATCATGCATCTTGGCGCTGCGCACCAGGATACCCTGGGGCTCGTCGCAGTCGTTGTCCACCCGGAAAAGATTGGCCGAGAGCTTGGAAAGCCCCGCGGCCGAGATGCTGTTGAGGGTCTTGATGGTAAACATGCTCCACACTCCTTTATAGTATGACGGCGGCGCCGGGCTGTCAATCGGCGCCGCCGAACTTTTCACGGTTTTTACGCGTTTGCCTTGCGGAAGTCTTCCATGAACTGCACCAGCTTGGCCACGCCCTCAGCAGGCATGGCGTTGTAGATGGAGGCGCGCATGCCGCCCACCAAACGGTGGCCCTTCAGGTTCACGAACCCGGCGGCTGCGGCTTCGGCGCAGAATTTCTTGTCCAGCTCGGGGGTGGGGCTGGTAAAGGTCACGTTCATGATGCTGCGGAATTCCTTTTCCACCGGGTTCTTGAAGAACTCCTGGCTGTCCAGATAATCGTACAGTACCGCCGCCTTGGCGTTGTTGCGCTTTTCCATCTCGGCCAGACCGCCCACCTGGTTCTCGATCCAGTCCAGCACTAGGCCGGTCATGTAGATGCACCAGCAGGGCGGAGTGTTGTACATGCTGTCCGCGTCGATCAGGGTCTTGTAGTTGAGCATATCCGGCACCGCGGGGCCCGCGTTGCCCAGCAGATCCTCCCGCACGATGGCAATGGCCATGCCGGCGGGGGCCACGTTCTTCTGCACGCCGAAGTAGATCAGCCCGTACTGGTTCACATCGGTGGGACGGCTCAGGATGCAGCTGGACATATCCGCCACCAGCGGTACGCCGGGCACCTGGGGCAGCTTGGTGTAGCGGGTGCCGAAGATGGTGTTGTTCTCGCAGATATGCACGTAGCTGGCGCCCGGGGTATAGGCGATGGTGTCCGGGTCGGGAATGTAGGTGAAGTTCTTGTCCTTGCTGGAGGCTACCACGTCCACCTGGCCGAACTTGGCGGCCTCCTTGGCGGCCCGGTTCGAGAAGTTGCCGGTAACAATGTAGTCGGCGTGGCCGGTGGTCATCAGGTTCATCGGCACCATCGCGAACTGGGTAGAGGCGCCGCCCTGGATAAAGCCTACCTTGTAGTTGTCCGGAATGTTCAGCACCCGGCGCAGCGCCGCTTCGGTGCCCTTGATGATGGCATCGAAGGTACTGCTTCGATGGCTCATCTCCATGACGGACTGGCCGGAACATCCGTATTCCAGCAGCTGATCCCGTGCGATCTCCAGGACCGGTTCGGGCAGCATGGAAGGGCCTGCGCTGAAGTTGTACACTCGTGCCATGATCAAACTCTCCTTTTTTTCGCCTCGCGGCGGTTTATACAGAGTATTATACTCTATTTCGGCACTGTGGTACAGTGCGGCTTTTGCACAAAAATGAGCCGCCCGCACCCGTGTGGATTCACTCAAGTTACAAATGTACGCCAATGGAGGACAAAAATGCAACGAAAAAGCCCGCCGGAGCCAACGCTCCGGCGGGCTTGTGTACGGGCGGTTACTGCCCGTTCTGTTGCTTTTTCTGTGCGTCGCAGCCGGCGCAGTGGGCGCAGTCACCGCCGCAGCCGCCCCAGCCGCCGTTTTTGCAGATAAAAACCAGCGCGGCAATGGCCGCCACAATCACAACGCCCAGAACAATCCAGGTACCCATATAAAAAACCTCCGTTTATCCGATGAAAAGCATCCCGATACAGCGCACCAGGAACGCCACCACCCAGGCGATGGCGCACTGTTCCACCACCACAACCAGCGCGGCCCGGATGCTGCCCATCTCCCGGCGCACGGCGGCGATAGCCGCCACGCAGGGGGTGTACAGCAGGGTGAACACCAGGAACACAAAGGCGGTGAAGGGGGTGAACAGGCTGCTCAGGTTCTGGGGCAGGGTGGCCATGGTGGAGCCGGTAAGCACCGCCAGGTTGCTGACCACCGCCTCCTTGGCGGTAAAGCCGGTGACCAGCGCGGTGGCCACCCGCCAGTCGCCGAAGCCCAGGGGGGCAAACAGCGGGGCCAGCAGCCCGCCCAGCATGGCCAGCAGGCTCTGGGACGAGTCGGTGACCACGTTCAGCCGGGCGTCAAAGGTCTGCAAAAACCAGATCAGGATGGACGCCAGGAAGATCACGGTAAAGGCGCGGGTCAGAAAATCCTTGGCCTTGTCCCAGATCAGCTGGCCCACGTTTTTGGCGCTGGGCAGCCGGTAGTTGGGCAGCTCCATCACAAAAGGCACCGGTTCGCCCTTGAAAACGGTGGCTTTCAGAATCAGGCTGAACACCACACCCACCAGGATGCCCAGCAGGTACAGCCCGATCATCACCCCTGCCTGGAATTTGGCAAAGAAGGCAGCGGTGAACATGGCGTAGATGGGGATTTTGGCGCTGCAGCTCATGAAGGGGGTCAGCAGAATGGTCATCTTCCGGTCCCGTTCGCTGGACAGGGTGCGGGTGGCCATGATGGCGGGCACGCTGCAGCCGAAACCGATCAGCATGGGCACAAAGCTGCGGCCGCTCAGACCCAGCTTGCGCAGCAGCTTGTCCATGACGAAAGCCACCCGGGCCATGTAGCCGGAATCCTCCAGCAAAGACAGGAAGAAGAACAGCACCACGATCAGGGGCAGGAAGCTCAGCACGCTGCCCACACCGGCAAAGATGCCGTCGATCACCAGGCTATGCACCACCGGGTTGATGCCGTAGGCAAGCAGCGCGTCGCTGCACCGGGCGGTGACCCAGTCGATGCCTGCGCTGAACAGGTCGCTCAGGGTACTGCCCACCGGCCCGAAGGTGGCCCAGAACACAAAGCCCATGATGGCCAGGAAGATGGGCAGGGCCAGATATTTGTTGGTCAGCACCTTGTCCATGGCCACGCTGCGGGCCTTTTCCTTGCTTTCCGCCGGTTTGACCACCGTGTGGGCGCACAGCTGTTCGATAAAGCTGTACCGCATATCGGCCAGAGCGGCCTCCCGGTCGGTGCCCAGTTCATCCTCCATTTCGGTGATGGCGTGCTCCATGAGCTCCTTCTCGTTGGTGCTCAGGGCCAGCTGTTCCAGCATGGGCGCGTCGCCCTCCACCAGCTTGGTGGCGGCAAACCGGGGCGGAACCTGCGCCCGCTCGGCATGATCCTCAATCAGGTGGCTGATGGCGTGAATACACCGGTGCACCGCGCCGGAACAGAAATCCAGCCGCCCGGGCTTCTGCTGCTGGCGGGCCACCAGCAGGGCGTGGGCGATCAGCTCGTCGATACCCTCGTTCTTGGCGGCGCTGATGGGCACCACCGGGATGCCCAGTTCCGCTTCCAGCCGGTTCACCAGGATGGTGCCGCCGCCGCTGCGCACCTCGTCCATCATGTTCAGCGCCAGTACCATGGGGATATCCAGCTCGATCAGCTGCAGGGTCAGGTACAGGTTGCGCTCGATGTTGGTGGCATCCACAATATTGATGATGCCCTGGGGATGCTGCCCGATCAGGAAATCCCGGGTCACGATCTCCTCGTTGGAGTAGGGGGACAGGGAATAGATGCCCGGCAGATCCACCACCGTGGCCTCCGGGTGCTTGCGGATCTGGCCGTCCTTCCGGTCCACCGTCACGCCGGGGAAGTTGCCCACGTGCTGGTTGGAGCCGGTGAGCTGGTTGAACAGGGTGGTTTTGCCGCAGTTCTGGTTGCCCGCCAGCGCAAAGGTCAGCGGGGCGCCGTCCGGCAGTTCCCGGCCGCCTTTGCGGGGGGCGAACGCCGCCTCGCCGTGACCGGGATGGTCGGTGTCCTCCGGGTGGTCGGCGCCGGCCTCCCGCCGCAGGGGCAGATCCATCTTTTCAATGGTGATGTCGGCGGCGTCGGCCAGCCGCAGGGTCAGTTCGTACCCCCGCAGCTCCAGCTCCACCGGGTCCCCCATGGGGGCCGTTTTGCGCAGGGTCACCCAGGTGCCGGGGGTCAGCCCCATATCAAAAAAGTGACGCCGCAGCGCCCCCTGGCCGCCTACGGCCCGGATAATGCCGCTTTCCCCCACATGCAATTGATCCAGTGTCATGCCCTGTCCTCCTCCGCGCGTATCGTGGCGATTCCGCCTTTTTCACCCACCTACTATACCACCCTGTTACCGGTCTGTCAACGCGCGGCTGGAACCAAAAAACGCCCCGGACGGATAGGCCGTCCGGGGCGGGAAAAGCAGGCGGTTCAGCCCAGCCGGGCACGCAGACCCCGGGCCAGCAGCACCGCTGCCAGACCTTTGAGGAAATCCGGCAGGATAAAGGGGAACACGCAGGCGGTCAGGCTGGGCAGAAGGCCCATCTTCATTACGAACATGAACCAGGCGGTGCCCAGCGCGTAGCACACCAGCTGGGCCAGCAGCACCGCGCCCAGCCGGGGCAGCAGACCCTGCCAGCGGCGGCAGGCCGCCGCCAGGATGGCCGCCATTACCGGATACGCCCAGAGGAACCCGGCGGTGACCCCCACCAGCACCTGGGCGCCGCCCATGTTGTTGCTGAACACCGGCAGGCCCACCGCGCCCAGCGCCATATACACCAGCACCGCGGCGGCGGCCATGCCGGGGGAGGCCAGCATCGCCCCGGCAAAGAACACCCCGAACACCGCCAGGGTCAGGCTGATGGGGCCGATCACGATGCTCCAGGGGGCAACCACACAGAGCAGGGCGGCGCACAGGGCCGCGGTGGTAAGCTGACGGGTCTTGCTTGCGGTTTTCATAGGGATTCCTCCATACAATTAAAATGATTCGCCGGGCCGGGGCGCGGGCCGGGTGCGCACTTCGCCGCTGCGCAGCGCCCGCACCCCGCCGCCGGGCAGCTGTACCACCAGCCGCCCCTCATCGTCGATGGCCCGGGCCAGGGCGGTGTAGGTATGGCCGGTGGGTTCGGTTACGGTAAGCCAGTGCCCCAGCACCAGGCTGCGGGCCCGGTATTCCTCCCACCAGGCGGGGGAGCCGTCCCAGTGCAGCAGTTCTTCGGCAATGGCCGCCGCCAGCCGGGCCCGGCCGCAGGGGGCCGTCCCGTCCGGGAACAGGCTGCCCGCCCCCGGTGTGTCGGCCAGCAGGCCGGCGGGGGTGCGCAGGTTCAGCCCGATGCCCACTACCACATGGCTGGGCCGGCCGCTCTCCATATCCAGCAGCCCCTCGGTCAGGATGCCGCCCACCTTGCGGCCCTGCCAGTACAGGTCGTTCACCCACTTGATCCGCAGCTGTCGCCCGCACAGCGCCTCCACCGCCCGGGCCGCCGCCACAGCCGCCGCGGCGGTCACTGCGGTCACATCGCCGGGGGTGTCCGGCTGCGGGCAGAGCAGCAGGCTCAGGTACACCCCGCCGGGCGGGCTGACGAACACCCGGCCGGCCCGGCCCCGGCCCTCGGTCTGGGCCCCGGCCACCACCAGCGTGCCGTGGGGCGCGCCCTCCAGAATCATCCGGCGCATCTCCCGGTTGGTGGAATCCACCTGCGGCAATGCCCGGCAGGGCCGGTGGGGCCACAGCAGTTCCAGTTCCTCCCGGGTCAGGCAGTCGCTTTCGACGGTCAGCCGGTAGCCCCGGCCGCTCACCGCCCGGATGGCGTATCCCTGCTTCTGCAAAGCCGCCGCCGCCTTGTGCACCGCGGCCCGGCTTACCCCCAGCCGGTCGGCCAGGGCCTGGCCGGATATGTCCTGCCCCGGCTGTTCGCAGAGCAGCGCCAGCAGGGCCTGTCGGGTGGTGGGCATGGGGCGGCCTCCTTTCACAGCGTTGGGTAACGGTGCCATTATACCGGGCGGCGCAAACCACCGTCAACATAAAATGCTGGGATGGGTTTACAACTTCTTGGACAAAACAAAACCGGGGGATGCGTGCACATCCCCCGGCAGCCGGCTCAGCGGCCGGTCAGACGGAAATCAATGGTATCCGGCGGCGCCATCGTGGCCCGTACCTCCTGCTCCACAGCCTCCAGGTCGTCCCGGCCCTCGGCGGCGGCTTTGCGGCGGGCCATGGCGGCAAACCACACATCGGTCAGCTGGGTTTCGCCCTCCCGGATCACGGCAAATTTGTGGGCAAACACCCGGTCCAGAAACGCGTCGTTCTGCAGCTGCCCGGCGGCGGTAGCGGCCAGAATGGTCACCCGCTCATCCTGCTGCACGGCTTCGGGCAAAGCGGAGAAAGCGTCCCACAGTTCCTGCCAGCGGTTCTGGGCCTGCAGCATGGTCAGGTACTCGGCGGCCAGGGCGGGATGGGGCGCATCCCCCTGCAGGGCCATGGCCTGGCGCATCAGCTCCCGGGCCTGGGGTTCCCTGCCCTTGCGCAGGCTGTTCTGGGCCAGGCAGCGGCAGACGATGGCGGTGGGCTGCATGTTCCAGTTCTCCCGCCAGATGGCGGCGGCCTCGTCCCAGTTTTCGTTTTCGTATTCCAGCACGCCCAGGGCGGCGGCCACCGCCGCGTTGGAGGGATCGGTGCGGTAGGCATCGGCAAGAAGCGGCCGCCAGGCCGGATCGGTCATCCAGCTTACCGGCAGCTGGCCCGGCTCCAGCGGGGTCATCCGGCTCTCGGTCAGCAGTTCGGCCCAGGGCTGTTCTTCCGGGGAGAAACCGGTGCAGGCACCGTCCTCCGGCCAGCCGGGCAGCGGGGGCTCGCCCATGCGGGCGCGGCGGCGCTGTTCCAGCGCACCCCAGCCGTGGCCCGCGTGCAGCAGTTCCGTCTGCGGCGCGTCCTCCAGCGCGGTGAAGGCCCGATCCCACTCCGCCAGACGGGCGGCGGGCAGCGCCTGTTCGGCCCCGTCGCCGGTGCGGCGGGCGGCTTCGTCCCAGTCGGGCTCGCTCCAGAGGTCCGGATCCAGTTCCATGCTGCCGAAACACTGGGTAAACCGCAGCACCGCGCCGGGGGCCATGTCCGCCCCGTGACACTGGATGGGGGAGAGCCCCGCCTGGATCTCCACATAGGCGCCCTGCCCGGGCAGGGCCAGGTGATCCTGCCAGTTGCGGCCGCCCTTGTGCATGCCCCAGCAGAACATTTTCCGGATGCGCAGCGGCTGGGTGCTGCGCTCCACAAAGGCAAAGCCGTCCCGGTAGAGGGCGGCCTCCCAGGGGGCCGGGTCTGCGGGCGGGTTCTGGAAGAAATACTCGTTGGAATAGGGGAAGTTTTCCGGATAGCTTACATCCGCGTTTCCCAGCGGGGGCAGATGGGGCATCCGGGCGGCGCCGTAGCCGTGCACGGTGCCCTCCCTGGTCAGGGTGTTGGGGTTGATGTAGATCACCTCGCCGCAGCCGCTCAGTACCCGGGCGCCGGTCTCGGGCACGGCGGTGTTGGTCCACCAGTAGAGGGGGGCGACCCGGTCGGTGGGGTTGATCACCCGCACATGGGCGGCCAGAAAGGCGCTGTCCTCGTCCGGCAGGTGGAAATCCACCTGCCAGACCAGGCCGGTGGTGCGCAGGTAATCGTACATCCGCAGGAACGGCCGTCCGTCCGGGCCGGTGCAGCGGGCGAAGAATACGTCGTCGCAGGTGGAATAGGCGTGGCCCAGCTGGCCCACGTTCCACTCGATGCCGCCGCTCATCCAGGCGCAGCGCAGCGCCAGATTAGCGGGCTGGATCACCGGGTTGCGGAACAGCAGTTCCCGGCCCAGTTTCTTGTCGTACAGCGACCAGAGCCGCCCGCCGAATCCGGGCAGGAACAGCGCCCGCAGCCGGTTGTTTTCCATGCGGATGACCGGGTAATCCCGCATCGGCTTGTCAAAGGAAAAGCGGTCCTGGGCGCAGTAGGGCAGCAGCCGGACGCCGGTGTGCCTGCCGAATCCGGCCAGCTGTTCGTCAGTCAGGGTACCGTCGCTGGCGGGGGCACGGTCGTGCTGCGGGTCCCGGAAGCGGGGCAGCGGGTTCTGCGGGCCAAGGGCCGCGCCGGGCAGGGTCAAAGTTTCCAGTAGGATCTCCATGGTGTTGCTCTCCTTGCCGCACAAAGGGCGGCGTTGGCGTGTGAAAGGGCTTTGCGAACTATTGTAGGCAATCCGGCGGCGGAAAACAAGTCGCAAAACATACAATTCTTACCGGGAAAAACCGGCCCGCAAAGACAGAAAAACGGGCAAAAAAACGGACGCGTCAAAAAACGCGTCCGTCTGAAAAATCACAGATCCTCGTTGTCTTCCACCAGCACGGTGAAGCCCCAGGGGTTCACCTCGGCGGTCTTGCCGAAAGCCTGTTCCACGATCAGGGAATTGGAACAGTTGAAGATCATTTCGGCGGTCTGGGTGCGGCCGCGGCGGCGCAGGTGCAGCAGCCTGCCCTGTGCCCGGACCAGTTCCAGCGTACCGTCGGTAAAGGCGTCGCAGTCCTGACGCATCCGGGCCAGGTTGCGCAGCACCGGCCGGATACGCTTTTCCTGACTGTCCCAGTCAAAGTAGGCCCGGTTGAACGGGTCTTTGTAGCCCTGCATGGCCACCTCGTCCCCGTAATAGATGCAGGGCACGCCGGGCAGCATGTAGAGCAGCGCGTAGGCCAGGATCAGCAGCTTGACCCCCCGGTCGTACCGCTGAGGCGGAATCCGCCGCCCGCTCTGCCAGTAGCGGTCGTGCTGGCCCAGCGGGTCGCCCGCCAGGGCGGTGATAGCCCGCTCGGTGTCGTGGGTGGACATGAAGTTCATCAGCACGTTCAGCGCGGGGGCGGGGTAGTGCTCGCAGATGGACATGATCTGCTCGGCGGCGTTGTAGGCCGAACCGGTGCGCAGGTAGTCCAGGATCGCGTTCTTGAAGGGATAGTTCATCACCGCGTCCAGCCCGCGGCCCAGCAGATAGGTACGGCGGCGGCCGTAGGCCTCCTTGGTGGAGGCGTCCTCCCACACTTCGCCCAGCAGGTAGCTGTCCTGTCCGTGGGCCTTCACCGCCAGACGGATCTTTTCAATAAAGTTGTCCGGCAGCTCGTCGGCCACATCCAGCCGGAAACCGCTGGCGCCCCGGCGCATCCAGGTATCGATCACGCCGCCGGTGCCGCAGATGAACTCCTGGTAGGCGGGATCAAACTCGTTTACCTCCGGCAGGGTGTCAAAGCCCCACCAGCACCGGTATCCGCTGGGATACTGCTGGCCGAAGTCGTACCAGCTGCGGTAGGGGCTGTTGGGATCGTGGTAGGCACCGCCGATGCCGTACCGGCCTTCCTTGTTGAAATACCGGCTGTCCGATCCGGTGTGGCTGAACACCCCGTCCAGAATGATCCGGATGCCCAGCTTTTTCGCCTCGGCGCAGAGGGTGACGAACTCCTCGTTGGTGCCCAGCAGCGGGTCGGCGTTCAGGTAGTCGGCGGTGTTGTACCGGTGGTTGGCGTGGGCTTCAAAGATGGGGTTCAGATAAATGCAGCTGACCCCCAGGTCTTTCAGGTAGGGCAGCTTCTGGCGGATGCCCTCAAAATCCCCGCCGAAGTAGTCGGCGTTCAGATAACCGCCGGTCTCGGTGGGCCAGAAATAGGGCTCGCCGTGCTTGTTTTCCCGGTAGACCCGGTCGGCAAAGGGCATGGGCTTATCCTTGACCCCTTCACAGAACCGGTCGGGGAAGATCTGGTACAGCACCCCGCCCTTGATCCAGTCCGGCGTGGTGAAGCCGGGCTCGTATACGGTCAGCTGCCAGGGCGTGGGCCGGTCCCGGGTGATCAGGGCCTCGCCCAGCGCGCCCCGGGTCAGCTTGCGGAAATCACTGTACAGATCAAAATGGTAGAAGTACAGCCCTACCCGCGGCAACGTCAGGGTATAGGAAAACTTGTGGATGCCGTTTTCCACACCCCGGTACTCCATCCGGTACTCGGCGGTTTCGCCCCGGTCCCGGGTCACCACCACCCGGGGCTCCACAAAGCCGTAGCTCTCCGGGATGGTCAGGCAAAGGCGCACCGGTGTGCCCGCCGGCACCGCGCCGAAGGGCGATTTGTATGCGTCAAGAAAACTGTTGAACAGACGGTCCATAGTCAAAAACACCCCATTGTGTCAAGAATATGCGCCGTAAAAACGGCAACGCCACGCCGCCGCGGCCGGTGGGCACGCAGGGCGTGGCGGAATGCCAGGGGAATCGGGAACTCAGCGCACCGGCTTGATGTGCCAGATGTCATTGGCGTAGTCCATCACGCTGCGGTCGGCACTGAAGATGCCGCTGCCCGCGATGTTGGCCAGGCTCATCTTGTTCCACAGGGTACGGTCGGCGTAGAGCTGCTGCACCTTCTGCTGGGCCTGCCGGTAGGCCTTGAAGTCGGCCATGACCATGTAGGGGTCAGCGGTGCGCAGGTTGTTGACGATCTCGTGGAAGTCGTCGCCGCCGAAGCCCTTCTCCAGGAAGTTCAGCACCTGCATGGCTTCGTCGTCGTTGCGGATGAACATGCTGGGATGGTAGCCCATCTGTTTCAGATGCTCCACTTCCTCGGTCAGCATGCCGAAGATGATCTCGTTCTCCATGCCGGCGGCCTGGGCGATCTCCACGTTGGCGCCGTCCAGGGTGCCCAGGGTGATCGCGCCGTTCAGCATGAACTTCATGTTGCCGGTGCCGGAGGCCTCGGTGCCGGCCAGGCTGATCTGCTCGCTCACCTCGCTGGCGGGCATCAGCCGCTCGGACAGGCTCACGCAGTAGTCCTCCAGGTACACCACCCGCAGCTTTTCACGCACAGCGGGATCCTCGTCGATCAGCTTGCCCAGCTTGCAGATCAGGCGGATCATCTGCTTGGCCATGTAGTAGCCGGGGGCCGCCTTGGCGCCGAAGATGTAGGTCTTGGGGGCAAAGTCGGCATTGGGGTTGTTCTTCAGGTACAGGTACTGGGCGGCGATGTTCAGCGCGTTCAGGTGCTGGCGCTTGTACTCGTGCATCCGCTTGACCTGGCAGTCGAAGATGCTGGACGGATCGATCACCTGGCCGGTGGTCTTTTCCAGATAGGCGGCAAAACCGGCCTTGTTGTCGGCCTTGACCTTGTCCAGGGCCGCCAGCACCTTCTTGTCGTCCGCAAAGCGGGCCAGCTTGGCCAGCTGGGAAGCGTCGGTCTTGAAGCCTTCGCCGATGGTCTCGCAGAGCAGCTCGGTCAGCCGGGGGTTGGAGGCCAGCAGCCAGCGCCGGTAGGCGATGCCGTTGGTCACGTTCTTGAAGGCGTTCGGCTTATACAGGTAATAGTCGTGGAATACGCTCTTCTTGATGATCTCGCTGTGCAGCTTGCTCACGCCGTTGATGGAGTGGCAGGTGTAGCAGCAGATGTTGGCCATGCGCACCTGGCCGTCGCCCAGGATGGCCATGTAGTCGATCTTGCCCTGGTCGCCGGGGAACGCCTGCTCCAGCGCGGCGCGGCAGCGGCGGTCCATCTCCTGCACGATGGTGTAGATGCGGGGCAGGGTCATCTTGAAGATGTCGATGCTCCACTTCTCCAGCGCCTCGCTCATGACGGTGTGGTTGGTGTAGGCGAAGGTGCGCTGGCAGATATCAAAGGCAGCCTCCCAGTCGTAGCCGCACTCATCCAGCAGGATGCGCATCAGCTCGGGGATAGCCAGGGTGGGATGGGTGTCGTTCAGCTGAATGGCCGCCTTGTCCGGCAGGTTGTTCAGGGTGCTGTACTGGCTCAGGTGGTTCTGGATGATGTCGCCGATGGAGGCGGCGGACAGGAAATACTGCTGGCGCAGCCGCAGGATCTTGCCCTCCAGATGGTTGTCGTTGGGGTACAGGATCTTGCTGATCAGCTCGGCGGAGGCGTTTTTGGTGATGGCGCTGCCGTACTCGCCCGCGTTGAAGCTGTTCATATCAAAATCCGGGGCCTTGGCCTGCCACAGACGCAGCTTGCTCACGCCGGTGCTGTTGTAGCCCTGCACGTACATGTCGCTGGGCACCGCCAGCACGCTGTTGTAGTCCCGATGGGTCACATGATGGAACCCGTTGTCCCAGGTCTCCTGGATATGGCCGTCAAACTTGATCTCGATGGCCTGATCCGGATGGCTGCGCAGCCATACCTGGCCGCCGGGCAGCCAGTTGTCGGCACGCTCCTGCTGCCAGCCGTCCACGATCTTCTGCTTGAAGATGCCGTACTCATACAGGATGGAGTAGCCGGTGCCGGGCACGCCGGTGGTGGCCATGCCGTCCAGATAGCAGGCGGCCAGACGGCCCAGGCCGCCGTTGCCCAGGCCGGCATCGGGCTCTTCTTCATAGATGTTTTCCAGCTTGATGTCGGCGTCGGCCAGAACGGCCTCGGCCACCTCATTCAGCCCCAGGTTGAACAGGCTGGTCTTGAGGCTGCGGCCCATCAGGAACTCCATGCACAGGTAGTACACCTGCTTGGAGCCGGTGCCGAACACCTTGCTCTGGTATTTCTTGTGCTGATCGCTCATCAGCTGACGGCTGATCAGGGCCAGGCAGCGGTAAACCTGCTGGTTGGACGCTACATCCAGGGTAACGCCGTACTCGCTGGTCAGCTTGTCTTTCAGCAGACGGTCAAATTCACGCTTGGTATAGTGGATCATCCAATACTTCCTCCAAACATACAGGGCCGATTCCCTCAAGGCCGGCCGCCGCGTTTTTTGCTGCACACACAACACGATAATTATACCCGCTTTAGCTGCCTGTTTCAAGGAAAAAATGCGATTTAACGGCTTTGCACCGCGGTTTTGGCAGGCAAATCTGCCAAAAAACGAAAATTGGGCTTTTTTATGCAGGCGGTTTATACTATAATATAATGAAAACAAAGCAGAAAAGGGAGTAACCGACTATGTCTGTAAGCAAAGTACGCATTACCGTGTGCGGTTCGCAATATATTCTGGGCACCGAAGACAGCGAGCAGTATGTGCTGGAGCTGGCCAAGCAGCTGGATGAGGACATGAGCAACGTGCTGACCGAATGCCCCACCGCCAGCGTGACCAGCGCCGCGGTGCTGGCCGCCATGGATTACCTGGACCGGCTGAACAAGGCCACCAGCGGGGCGGACAACATGCGCGGGCAGATCAAGGAATACCTGGAGGACGCCGCCAAGGCCAAGCTCAGCGCCGAGGAAGCCCGCCGCGAGGTGGAGCGCCTGCGCCGTGAACTGCAGTATCTCAAGGAGCAGAAGAGCTGATGGCCCCTCTGGAGATCCTGGCCCCCGCCGGCAATGAGGAGATGCTCCGCGCCGCCGTTTTCAGCGGCGCGGATGCTGTGTATCTGGGGCTTACCGCCTTCAATGCCCGCCGCTCGGCGGGAAATTTCACGCCCGAGGCCCTGGCCCGGGCGGTTTCGTTCTGCCATGGGCGGGGCGTGCGGGTGTGGGTCACGTTGAACACCACCGTCTACGCCGCCGAACTGCCCGAAGTTGCCCGGGCGGTGGCGGATATAGCCGCCGCCGGGGCGGACGGGGTCATTGTGCAGGATCTGGCGGTGGCCGCCCTGATCCGGCAAATGGCCCCCGGCCTGGCGCTGCGGGGCTCCACCCAGATGTCGGTGCATACCCTGGAGGGGGCAAAGCAGCTGGCGGATATGGGCTTTTCCTGCGCCATCCTGGCCCGGGAACTGAGCCTTTCCGAGATTGAAGCCATCACCGCCGCCAGCCCCATCCCCACCGAGGTGTTTGTACACGGGGCGCTGTGCATGTCGGTGTCCGGCCAGTGCTATCTGAGCGCCTTCCTGGGCGGCCGCAGCGGCAACCGGGGCAGCTGCGCCGGGCCCTGCCGCCTGCCCTTTGCCGCCGACGGTTCCGGCGCGGCCCACCTGTCCCTGAAGGATATGAGCGCACTGGACGCTTTGCCGCGGCTGCAGGCCGCCGGGGTGGGCAGCGCCAAGATCGAGGGCCGGCTGCGCACCCCCGAGTATGTGGCCGCCGCAGTGGACGCCTGCCGCCGGGCGCTGGCGGGCGAAGCGTACGACAAAGCCCGGCTGGAAGCGGCGTTTTCCCGCTCCGGCTTTACCGACGGCTACCTGACCGGCCGCATCGACGGCCGTATGTTCGGTGTGCGCACCGCGGAGGACTCCGCCGCCACCAAAGCCGCTCTGCCCGCGCTGCGGGAGCTGTTCCGGCGGGAGATGCCCCGGGTTCCGGTGGACCTGGTGCTGGCCTGCGGGGCGGATGGGGTGACCCTCACCGCCCGGGATGACGACGGCCATACCGTCCGGGTATCCCGCCCCGGCGCGCCGGAACCCGCCCAGAAAGACCCGATGCCCGGTATTGAAAAAGCCCTGTCCCGCACCGGCGGCACCCCGTTCTTTGTGCGCGGCCTGGCCCTGGCCGAGGGCAGCGACGCCCCCGGCTACCTGCCCGCCGGCGAGTGGAACGAGCTGCGCCGCGCCGTGCTGGAGCAGCTGCTGGCCCAGCGGGAAGCCCCCCGGCCCTGGCCCTGCGCCGCGCCGGTGCTGCCCGCGCCGCAGAAGCATCCGATCCCGCCCCGGCAGGCGCTATGGGCCCGCTTTGAGCGGGCGGAGCAGATACCCCCGGCTGCCTGGGCCCGCTGTGCCCGGGTGATCCTGCCCATCGCCCAGGCCGAGCAGGTGCCGCCGGACAAGCGTTCCGCCGTGATTCTGGAACTGCCACGGGCCATGTTCGGCGACGGGGAAGAGCAGACCGCCCGCCTGCTGGCCCGCTGGAAGGAGGCGGGCTTTGCCGGGGCGCTGCTGCAGAACATTGCCCAGCTGCGGCTGGCCAAAGGCTGGACGCTGTACGGCGGCTTCGGCCTGAACATCACCAACCCCCTGGCCGCGGCGGAGTATGCGCGGCTGGGGCTGTCCGGCATGACCCTGCTGCCGGAACTGACCCTGCCCCAGATGGCGGCCATCGAGCCGGGCGTGCCCACCATGGCCTTTGCCTATGGGCATATGCCGCTGATGCTCACCCGGGCCTGCCCGCTGCACAATCTACACAACTGCGCGGGCTGCAGCGGCCAGGGCGAGCTCACCGACCGCAAGGGACGCAGGTTCCCGGTGCGGTGCAGCGGCGGGCTGCGGGGCGTGCGTACCGTTTACAATCCCGTGCCTTTGTACATGGGCGAGCGGCTGGGCGAGATGCCGGTGAACACGGCGCTGGCCTGGTTCACCCTGGAGGACGCGCCCCGTGCCGCCCGCGTGCTGGAGCTGCTGGCTGCCGGGGCCCCCTTTGACGGGGAGTTCACCCGGGGCCTGTACTACAAGGGCACCAACTGATACCAAGGAGGACATCCATGCAGATCCGATACCGCCTGACCCGTCCCGGGGCCCGGGAGCCCCGCTACGCCACCCCCGGCGCGGCGGCCGCCGACCTGTGCGCCGTGCTGGACGAGCCCCTGACCCTGCAGCCCGGCGGCCGGGCTTTTGTGCCCACCGGCCTGGCCATCGAACTGCCCGGTCCGGAATGGGTGGCCCTGGTGTTCGCCCGCAGCGGGCTGGGCATCCGCAAGGGAATCACCCTGTCCAACGGGGTGGGGGTCATTGACTCCGACTACCGGGGCGAGATCGGGGTGGGCCTGGTCAACCTGGGGGAGGAGGCCTATACCCTCCAGCCCGGCGAGCGGGTGGCCCAGATCATGATCGTACCGGTGGCGCAGGCGGCCTTTGTGCCCGCTGAAACCCTGGAGGCGACCGGCCGCGGCGAAGGGGGCTTCGGCTCCACCGGCCGCCTGTAACAACCTGTGAGGAGAAGGAATCATGAAAAAGACGCTGCTTCTTTGCTTTTACATACTGTCCGGCATCATCCTGGGCGCTATGATCGCCCAGCTGTGCGCCGGTGTGCGGGGGCTTAGCTGGCTGGCCTATTCCCAGGGTATCCGGCTGACCCCCGCCATGGATCTGAGCGTGATCCGCCTGTCGCTGGATTTTTATATGGGCATCAGCGTGGCCCAGATTTTCACCATCGGCGCGGCGATTTTTCTGTACAACCGCAGCGGCCTGCGCTGAAAATGCGCCCCGCAGCTGAAATAAACCCAAGGAGTGTTTCGTTTATGTCTATGATCCTCGCATCCGGCAGCCCCCGCCGCCGGGAGCTTCTGTCCATGATCACCCCGGACTTCCGGGTGGAGGTCAGCGATTTTGACGAGAGCGTGCTCACCGCGCCCACCCCCAAACAGACCGCCGAGAACCTGGCCTTCGGCAAGTGCATGGCCGTGGCCGGGCGCTTCCCCGGCGAGGTGGTGATCGGCTGTGACACGGTGGTGGAGTACAAGGGCAAGGTGTTCGGCAAGCCCCACAGCAAGGAGGACGCCCGCGCCATGCTCACCGCCCTGGCCGGGGCCGACCACTACGTCCACACCGGTGTCTGCGTGTGGGCAAACGGCTCCTCCCATACCTTTACCGCCACCACCCGGGTGCGGTTCTTCCCCCTGACCGAGGCCCAGATCGAAGCCTATATCGCCACCGACGAGCCCTACGACAAGGCCGGCGGCTACGGCATCCAGGGGGCCGCGGCGCTGTTCTGCGAGGAGATCGAGGGCTGCTACTACAATGTGATGGGGCTGCCCGTGTCCCGCCTGGCCCGCAAATTGGACGAATTGGGCGTGCCGACAGGGCGAAAAAGTGAATAAAATGCAAAAAACCTTCCGCCGCCGTTGAGAAACCGGAAACTTGCGGTTATAATAGGAACGTAAAATTCTGCGTACTTGCATATACTGCAGCAAACCGGCACAGCAGGGAAGATAAAGGAGTAAGAGAGTATGGCATTTTTCAGCAGGGATATCGGGATTGACCTGGGCACCGCCAACACCCTGGTCTATCTGAAAGGCAAGGGCATCGTTATGCGGGAGCCCAGCGTTGTGGCGGTGGATACCAAAACCAACGACGTGCGCAGCGTAGGCCATGAGGCCAAGGCCGTGATCGGCCGTACCCCCGGCAACATCGTGGCCGTGCGTCCTCTGAAGGACGGCGTTATCGCCGACTTTGAGATCACCGCCAACATGCTGGGCCAGTTCATCAAAAAGGTCTGCGGCAACAGCCTGTTTGTGCGGCCCCGCGTGGTCATCTGCATCCCCTCCGGCGTTACCGAGGTGGAGCGCCGCGCCGTAAAGGACGCCGCCTTCAACGCGGGCGCCAAGCAGGTCAACCTGATTGAGGAGCCCATGGCCGCGGCTATCGGCGCCGGCCTGCCCATCAGCGAGCCTTCCGGCAGCATGGTGGTGGACATCGGCGGCGGCACCAGCGAGGTGGCCGTGATCAGTCTGGGCGGCATTGTGGCGGCCCGCAGCGTGCGTGTGGGCGGCGACGAGTTCGACCAGGCCATCATCGCGTACATCAAGCGCAAATACAATCTGCTGGTGGGCGAGCGCACCGCCGAACAGGTCAAGATCGAGATCGGCAGCGCCTATCCGCTGGACGCCGAGATGGAAATGGAGATCAAGGGCCGCAACCTGGTGGACGGCCTGCCCAAGAACATCACCATCCATTCCGAAGAGGTGCGCGAGGCCCTGTCCGAAAGCCTGGCCCGGGTCGTGGAAGCGGTCAAGGAGACCCTGGAGCGCACCCCGCCCGAACTGAGCGCCGATATCATCGACCACGGCATCATGCTGACCGGCGGCGGCGCGCTGCTGCGCGGCATTGACCAGCTGGTGCAGTCCGAGACCGGCATCGACGTGCATGTGGCCGAAAGCCCGCTGGACTGCGTGGCCGCCGGCACCGGCGCCGTGCTGGATCACATCGACATCCTGCAGGATGTGCTGGACGACAATTCCTCTCACCTGTAAACAAACCGGAAGCACCGGTGTTCGGCGCGGGCGGCCGCGGGGCATCCCCGCGGCGGCCCGCGTCTTGTTTGCCTATCGAACCAACCGTGAGGTGGCCTGATGAAGGATTTCTTTTCCACCGTAAAATTCAAGATCCTGCTCTGCGTGCTGGTGGTGCTGGCGGGCATCATGGCCTGGGCCGGCGCCAACAACCGGCTTACCGCCGCCCCGCAGGAGCTGCTGGGCGCGATCCTGACCCCGTTTCAGAAGATCGCCGCCCTGGGCAGCGGCGGCCTGGCCGACCTGTGGGAAAAATACACCAGCATCGACAGCATTGTGGCCGAAAACGAGGCCCTGGAGGAAGAAAACGCCGAGCTGCGCCGTCAGCTGGTGGACTATGAAAAACTCCAGGCCGAGAACCAGGCCTTCCGGGACCTGTATCAGATCCAGCAGGAACATCCGGAGTACACCTATGCCTCCGCCTTTGTGATCGGCCGGGACGCGCTGGATCAGTTCGGCAGCTTTACCATCGACCAGGGTACCACCGACGGGGTGGAAAAAGGGGATGTGGTGGTCAGCGACAAGGGCTACCTGGTGGGCCGCGTGACCGAGGCCAACCTGACCAGCGCCAAGGTCATTACCATCCTGAGCCCCAGTTTCAATGCGGCGGCCATTATCAGCCGCACCCGGGACAACGGCATCCTGTCCGGCAGTGCGGACTATGTGGCCCAGGGCCAGTGCACCCTGAACAACCTGACCCGGGACACCCTGGCCAGCGTGGGGGATGAGGTCATCACCACCGGCCTGGGCGGCGAGATACCCGCCGATATCCTGGTGGGTACGGTGGATCAGCTGGTGCCCGAGGTCAGCGGCCAGTCCACCATCGCGGTGGTGCAGCCCGGTGCGGATATCCTGAGCCTGACCCATGTATTCGTGATCACCGACGAGACCGCGTGACCGTCCCGTTCCGTCTGTAAGGAGTAACCATGGAAACACGGCGAAAAAAACATATGCTGCTGGTTGGCAAATGGTCCTGTTACAGCCTGCTGCTGCTGCTGGCCGCGGTGATGCAGACCCTGCCGGGATTCCTCACCATCGCCGGTGCCCGGCCGCTCTTTATCCTGCCTTTGTGTATGGCGGTGTCCATCTACGAGGGTGAGTTCCGGGGCGCGCTGTTCGGCGCGGTGGGCGGCCTTTTGTGGGATCTGACCGCCGGCCGGGTGGCGGGGCTGCTGGCTATCCAGCTGCTGGTGGTCTGTTTCATGACCTCGGTGCTGGTTCAGCTGTTTTTGCGGGTCAACCACATGAACTTCATCCTGCTGTGTGCCGCGGCGGTGGCGCTGGTTACCGGGGTGGATTTTCTGTTCAACTATCTGATGCGGGGCTATTCCCGGTCGGCCTGGTATTACGGCACCGTGATCCTGCCCATTGTGATCTTTACCAGCGCGGCCGCGCCGCTTTCCTTTTTGGCGGTACGGCGGGTCTTTGAGCGGTTTGCCCGCACCGAATAAACCGCGGCGCGCTTTGTGAAAGGCGGTGATTCCCTTGAACGACAAGCAGGTCCGCAACCGGATCTATATCCTGATCGGCTTTTTGTGCGCGGTGCTCTGCGCGTTTCTGCTGCGGCTGGTTCAGTGGCAGCTGATCGATGGCGACAAATATCTTTCCCAGGCGGAAAGCACCAGTACCTATTCCTTTTCCGCTACGGCGGCCCGGGGCGAAATTGTGGACTGCTACGGCCGCAGCCTGGCCACCAACGAAACGGTGTACCAGATCGAGCTGAACCAGCTTATGATGGGGGATACCGATCTGAACGAGATCATCCGGGAACTGATTGAGATTCTGGAAGCCTCCGGCGAAGAGTGGAACGACACCATGCTTATCAGCGAGCCGGACGGGAACGGCCACTACGAATTTACCAATGAGCCCGGCAACGAAAGCCAGGAGGCCCGCCTGGCCGCCTTAAAAGACAGCCTGGGCAAACAGCAGTACGGCACCGCCGATCAGGTGATGGCCGTGCTGGTGGAAAAATACGGGCTGGAGAAGTACGACCCCCTGTGGCAGCGGCGGATTGCCGGGGTGCGTTACCAGATGACGCTGGAAGAATTCAGCGTGCGCAACAATTTTGTTTTTGCCACCGACATCGGTTCGGCCACCATGGCCACCGTGAAGGAACGCAGCATGAACCTGCCCGGCGTGCAGGTCATCGAGACCAGCCGCCGCAGCTACCCGGACGGCACCATCCTGCCCCACATCCTGGGCAGCGTGGGCTCGATCACCGCCGAACAGTGGCGGGTGGAGGACGAGGACGGCAACATAAGCTATCCTCTGCGGGACGCCGGCTACAACATGAACGACCTGATCGGCCAGTCCGGCCTGGAAAAGGTCTACGAGGATGAACTGCGCGGCACCGACGGCACCACCGAAATCGTGGTGGGGGACGGGGAGATCCAGGAGATCCGCACCGGCGTGACCCCCACCCCCGGCAAGACCGTGATGCTCACCATCAACCGGGAGTTCCAGAAACGGGTGGATGAGGCGCTGGAACGCAACATCCTGACCCTGCAGCAGACCAAGGCGGAAAACGCCGGCAAGGAATGCAACGCCGGGGCGGTGGTGGTCATCGACGTGGATACCGGCGGCCTGCTGGCGGTGAGCAACTATCCCAGTTATGACCTGAACCTGTACCGCAGCAACTATAGTGATTACGCCAACGATCCGGCGCTGCCGCTGATCAACCGGGCCTTTACCGGGCAGTATGCCCCCGGCTCGGCCTATAAACCCTCGGTGGCGCTTACCGGCCTGCTGCAAGGTACCATACCCCCCCCCGACCTCATTGAGTGCAACGGTACCTCTACCTACTACGCCCCCAGCTATACCCCCCGCTGTCAGCACTACCATCCCGGCAACAAGGTGGATCTGTACATCGCCCTGCAGCACAGCTGCAACGTGTACTTCTACGATGTGGGCCGCCGGGCCGGGCTGGCCGCCTGTGCCGATATGGCCAACCGCCTGGGCCTGGGTGTGGCCACCGGCGTGGAGGTGGGCGAATCGCTGGGCCATCTGACCAGCACCGAGGACGAAAACTACACCGTGGGCCTGGATGTACAGTCCGCCATCGGGCAGGGCAACAACGCCTTTACCCCGGTGCAGCTGGCCACCTATGCCGCCACCATTGCCAACGGCGGTACCCGCTACAAAACCCACCTAGTCAGCGGCTTGATGGATACCAATACCGGCGAGCTGATCGAAACGGTGGAGCCTGTGGTGGAAGACCAGATCGAGGACGACGTGGGCGCCTTTGAGGCGGTCAAGGAGGGCATGGTGCTCATGGCCCAGGGCAACAGCACCCTGCGCAATTACCCCCTGACCATCGCCGCCAAGACCGGCAGCCCGCAGCGCAGCGAGGTCTACAAGGTGGTGAACGGCACCCGCTACTACTACTGCAACGGCGTGATGGTGGGCTTCTGCCCGGCCGAAGACCCGGAAATCGCGGTGGCCATCGTACTGGAATACGGCGGCAGCGGTTCCAATGCGGCGCAGCTGATGGTGGATGTGCTCAATGCCTACTACTTTGACCGCACCAGCAGTTTTGAACCCGATCCGGAAGGCGAACTGCTTTCGTAGCCAATCTGCAACAAAAGCACAGGTGCATTTTGGTGCACCTGTACTCTTTTTTTGCAGAATTGCCCGTCGTTGCGCCATCGGGGGCGATTCAGAAGGACGCAAAAAAAACAGGTATGCAATGCACACAAAATTTTCTTGTCAAGACCTTTCTTTTATGCTACTATAGATATAAGTTGGAGCAGCGGGCTTATGAGGCTGCTGCTTCGGCTATTTTGTGCGTTTTGGGCCCGGGTACGGCATAGCCGCCGCGCGCTGTGCCCCGCACCTGAAAAGGAGCCGGTGGTTTGAGCGCAAAGGTCATTATGGTGGCGTCCGGCAAGGGCGGCACCGGCAAGAGCACCCTTTCGGTGCTGGTGGGCGGCCGCCTGGCCGCTGCCGGGCAGCGGGTGCTGCTTGTGGAGCTGGACTCCGGCCTGCGCAGCGTGGACATCATCGCCGGCGTGTACGGAAAAACCGTCTACGACATCGAGGATGTGCTCTGCGGGCGCTGCCCCGGCGACAAGGCCGTGGTGGAAAGCCCCCTCTATCCGGGCCTGTCGGTAATCAGTGCCCCCTATGAGGGCGGGCAGGTACCGGCCAAGGCGCTGAGCCGCCTGGTTCAGGCCATGCGTGCCGGCTTTGACTTTATCCTGCTGGATACCGCCGCCGGGATGGGTGCACCCTTTACCGCCGCGGTGCCTCTGGCCAATCTGGCGCTGCTGGTACTTACCCCCGACCCGGTGGCCCTGCGGGACGGCCGCATTGTAGCGGACGCCATCCTGCAGAAAAACGGCCCCAATCCCCGCCTGATCGTCAACCGGGTTCCGCCTTCCGGATTTGCCAATACCGGCGTGCGGGATCTGGACGAATGCATCGACACCGTCTGCGTGCAGCTGATCGGTGCGGTGCCGGATTCTCCGCTGATCGCCCGCGCCGCCGTTTCCGGCCAGGCGCTGGCCCCCGGCAGCACCGCTTTCCAGGCGGTGGACAACATCGCCGCCCGCCTGCTGGGCGGGATGCCCCCGCTGGCGCTGCGCTGACCTTTTATACGAATTCCGCCCTGCGCGTTTCAATTTCCCGCCGGACAAATAAGAGAAAGGAGAGGAGTGCTCATGAACATTGCACTCATTGCCCATGACTCCAAAAAAGAACTGATGGTTCAGTTCTGCATCGCGTACTGCCGTGTGCTCAGCCACCATACCCTGCTGGCCACCGGCACCACCGGCAAGATGGTGGCGGAGGCCACCGGCCTGTCTATACAGCGTTTCCTGTCCGGCGCCCATGGCGGCGACCAGCAGATCGCGGCCCGGATCGCCTGCAACGAGATCGATATGTTGCTGTTCTTCCGGGATCCGATCAGTGCCAAGCCCCATGAACCCAACGAGATGAACCTGCTGCGTCTGTGCGACGTACACAATATTCCCATTGCCACCAACATTGCCACCGCCGAGGTGCTGATCCACGGCCTGGAGCGGGGCGATCTGGAGTGGCGTTCCATCGTGAACCCCCAGCATTGAACGGGGGCAGATTTTTGCGACGGCAGGCGGCCCAAAGGGGGCTGCCTGTTTTTTTATGCCTTTTTGGCCCCGCTTGCACGCCGGCGGGTTTTCCGGTACAATGAATCCGGATCAAAACACAAGGAAAGGGGGCGGCAGCCGTGGAAATATCCGAACGGGGCCGTACCGCCCGCCGGGCCGGGCTGATTGGCCTGGGGGCGGCGGGCTATCTGGCGGTCAGCTGGATGCTGCAGCTGCTTGCGGCGCTGGCACTGCGGGCGGCTGTTCCCGGGGCCACCCTGCATAATCCCGCCGGCATGAGCCAGGCAGCCGGTCTGGCGGTGCAGCTGGCGGTGTCGGCGGGCAGCCTGGCAGTCCCTGCCGCCCTGCTTATCGGGCTGCTGCGCCCGGGCCGTGCCCGGCTGGGGCTGGTGCGCCCCGCGCCCGGCGCTCTGGCTCTCTGGGCGCCCATCGCGCTGGGGGCCGCCATGGCGGCCAACCTGCTGGCCAATGGGCTGGGCCTGGGGGCGGGGGTCATGCTGGAACTGCCCCGGGGCGGCCCGGCGCTGCTGCTGGCTTTTCTCCAGATCTGCCTGGTGCCCGCCGTGGGGGAGGAGCTGTTCTTCCGCGGGGTGCTGCAGGGGATGCTGCGCCCCCGGGGCGGGCTGACCGCCGCCCTGGCGGCGGCGGTGCCCTTTGCGCTGCTGCACAGCCGCCCCGGCCAGGGCCTGGTGGCGCTGCTTACCGGCCTGGCCATGGGCCTGGCAGTGGAGGCCACCGGCAGCCTGGCCCCCGCGATACTGGCCCATCTGGGCAATAACCTGCTGGCCTTTGTGGCCGCCTGGCTGCTGCAGTACGGCCCGTCCGGGCTGGCGGGTACAATCCAGCTGGCGGTGGCCGCCGCATTGCCGGTGTGGGGGCTGCTGGCCCTGTGCGCGGCGTTCCGCCGCCACCGGCTGCCGCCCAGAAGCGGCGTCAGGCTGCGCAGCCTGTTTGCCAATCCGGCCTGGCTGGCCGCCATGCTGGCGCTGGGGGCCGTGTTCAGCGCCCGGTGTGCCGGAATTTTGTAAAAAAAGGAGCCGCAACCATGACCGATACAGAACTGATGCGCCTGGCCCTGGACGAGGCCCGGGCCGCCGCCGCCCTGGGCGAGGTGCCGGTGGGGGCGGTGGTGGCACGGCACGGAGAGGTAGTGGCCGCCGCCCACAACACCCGGGAGACCGAAAAGAACGCCACCCATCACGCGGAACTGCTGGCCATCGACGCGGCCTGCCGGGCGCTGGGCGGCTGGCGGCTGTGGGAGTGCGAGCTGTTCGTTACGCTGGAGCCCTGCCCTATGTGTATGGGGGCCATCATCAACAGCCGGATTCCCCGGGTGGTTTTCGGCGCGGCGGATACCAAGGCAGGCTGCTGCGGCTCAGTGGTGGATATGGCCGCGCTGCCCTTCAACCACCATCCCCGGGTGGAACGGGGTCTGCTGGAAGAGGAAGCTTCCGCCCTGCTGGCGGAATTTTTCGCCGCTCTGCGGGCCCGCCGGGCCAAACAGAAGGCCCTGGGCATTCCCACCGCCTGGCAGCTGCGCAAAATGCAGCGCCGGCAGAACAAGGAGGAAAAAACATGAGCATTCCCGCTGTACCTGTGGTACTGGTCACCGGCGGAAGCCGGGGCATCGGGGCCGCCGCCGTGCGGGCCTTTTATGCCCGGGACTGCCGGGTGGCTTTTTGCTATGAAAAGAGCGCGCAGGCTGCCGCCGCGCTGGAAGCCGAACTGCCCGGCGTGCGGGGCTTTGCGGCGGACGTGTCCGACCCGGATTCGGTGCGTGGGCTGTTCGCGGCGGTGGAACAGGCACTGGGCGCGCCGGATATTCTGGTCTGCAACGCGGGGGTGGCCTGGCAGGGTCTGCTCACCGATATGACCGACAAGGACTGGCGGCGGGTGCTGGACGTGGATCTGTCCGGCGCGTTTTACTGCTGCCGGGCGGCGCTGCCCGCCATGATCCGCCGCAAATGGGGCCGCATCCTGCTGGTGAGCAGCATGTGGGGTCAGGTGGGGGCCAGCTGCGAGGCGGCCTATTCCGCCGCCAAGGCCGGCCTGATCGGGCTAGGCCGGGCGCTGGCCAAGGAGGTAGGCCCCAGCGGCATCACCGTCAACTGCGTGGCCCCCGGCGTGGTGGAGACCGATATGATGGCGGGCTTCTCCGCCGAGGATAAGGCCGCCCTGGCCGAGGAAACCCCGGTGGGCCGCCTGGGCACGCCGGAGGAGGTGGCCCGGACGCTGGTGTTCCTGGCCGGGCCGGAGTCGGATTTCATCACCGGCCAGGTGCTGGGGGTCAACGGCGGCCTGGTAATCTGAGAGGCTTTTTTGCCCCGGCCGGTCACTCTCCCGCCTCCTGCCCGCATACAATGGGCAAAAAGGGGGAGTGGATATGGCAGCGATCTTTGAAAACGGCATCGACGTGTCCCGCTATCAGGGCGTGATCGACTGGACCCGGGTAGCCGCGTCGGGGCAGCAGTTTGCCATTGTGCGGGTGGGTTCCACCGACGGCAGCGACGTCTATGTGGACCCGTACTTCAAGCGGAACGTGGAGGGCGCCAAGGCCGCCGGGCTCAAGGTGGGGGCCTATTACTACACCTACGCCAAAACGGAAGAAGCGGTGATCCGGGAGCTGGATACGTTCCTGCCCGCGCTGGAGGGCTATCAGCTGGAATATCCGGTGTTTGTGGACATGGAGGATTCCAGCTTTGCCTCTCTCACCCGCAAACAGGTTACCGATCTGACCCGGTTTGCCATGGACATTCTGTATCAGAAAGGCTGGTACGCGGGATATTATACCTATACCTTTTTTGCCACCAACTACATTGATACCGAGGCGCTGAAGGACTACCCGCTCTGGATTGCCGATTACCGGGGCTATGTGGGCTACCAGGGCAGTTATGCCATGTGGCAGTATTCCAGCAGCGGGCAGGTCAGCGGCATCCAGGGCAACGTGGATATGAACCGCAGCTATGTGGATTTCCTGCCCTTTATCAAGGAGGGCGGCTTCAACGGATTCCCGGCGTCCTCCGGCCCGGTGATGATGCCGCTGGAGAACCAGCTGCTGGAGGTATTCAGCGAACGGTGCGAATACTTCAACTCGCCGGACGTGAACGACGTGGTGGGCTATCTGCCGCTGGGCACCTATCCGGCGGTAGCCCTGAGCGAGGAGGAGTTCGGCGGCTTTGTCTGGGTGACCTTCCGGCTGGGGGGCGCGGTCTGGTGGACCGCCCTGCTGGAGGATCGCTGCCGCCTGATCGCCGACGATTCCGGCACCGACTGTTCGGAGTGCCAGGCCCGGCTGGCGGAGGCCAACGCCCGCATTGAGGAGGCCCGCCAGCTGCTCAACGACGCGCTGGAGGCGCTGGGCTGAAGAAAATGCGCAAAAAACCATTCCGTTTTGCCGGGAATCTGGTATACTGAATAGCATATACCGTTACACTTTCAAACGCGGCCGGGCCTGCCGGCCGGGAGGACTGTCCAATGGAACTGAATAAACGCACGGTGCGCACCATTGCGCTGCTGGCGGCGGGGTGTATCCTGCTGTACTGGGCGCTGCAGAACCACGATGCCCTGATGGATCTGGTCAACTGGATCACCGGGCTGCTGCGTCCGTTTCTGATCGGCGGCGCCATCGCCTTTATCCTCAACGTGCCCATGCGGGTCTTTGAAAAACTGCTGCCCGCCAAAATGAAGCCCGGCCGCCGCCGAGCACTGGCCATGCTGCTGGTGCTGGTGGCGGTGGTGGCCGTGGTGGCGCTGGTGCTGGGGCTGGTGATCCCGCAGCTGGGCACCACCGTAACCCAGATCGGCAACCAGCTGCCCTTGTTCTGGGCTTCGGTGCAGCAGTGGGTCTCCGACCTGATGGATACCTACCCGGATCTGGCCGCCGCGCTGAACGATACGGTGGGGGACATGACCGCCATCAACTGGCAGGACGCGGTGAAGAAAGCCACCGAATGGCTGACCACCGGCGGTGTGGCCATCCTGGGCGGCACCATCAACGCGGCCAGCGGCGTGATGAGCGGCGTGTTCGATTTCTTTGTCAGCTTCTGCTTTGCGGTGTACATCCTGGCCCAGAAAGAGCGGCTGGGCACCCAGGCCCGGATGCTGCTGTACGCCTTTGTGCCCCGCCCCCGGGCCGACCGGGTGGTGGACGTGGCCGGCCTGACCCATCGCACCTTCTCCAAGTTCATCTCCGGCCAGTGCACCGAGGCGGTGATCCTGGGATCGCTGTTCGCCGTGGCCATGACCCTGTGCCGCATGCCCTATGTGCTGCTGATCAGCGTACTGATTGCCTTTACCGCCCTGATCCCCATCTTCGGTGCTTTTATCGGCTGCGGCGTGGGTGCGTTCCTGATCCTGGTGGATGATCCCATCCAGGCGCTCTGGTTTGTGGTGCTGTTCCTATGCCTGCAGCAGGTCGAGGGCAACCTGATCTACCCCCGCGTGGTGGGCAGCAGCGTGGGCCTGCCCTCCATCTGGGTGCTGGCGGCGGTCACGGTGGGCGGCAGCCTGATGGGCATCGCCGGTATGCTGGTGATGATCCCGCTGGCCTCGGTGTGCTACAGCCTGCTGCGGGCCAACATCCACGCCCGGCTGCGCAGCCGCGGCATCGACTACCGCACCCTGTTCCCGGGTCCCGGCAGGCCCGGCCCCGCCCCTGCTGCCCAGGAAGAGGAAAAGAAGTAATACTGCTGGTATAAAAATATTTGATTTCTACAAAAATCCCCTCCGGATTTCTCCGGAGGGGATTTTTTCTGTCGTTCAGGCCCGGTAGATGAACCGCCCGGCCTTGACGGTGGCCAGCACCCGGATATCGGCGATCCGGTCGGGGGACACCGCCAACGGGTCGGCTTCCAGCAGGGTGAAGTCCGCCAGCTTGCCGGGGGTGATGCTGCCCTTTTGCCCTTCTTCAAACAGCTGCCGGGCCGCCTGGATGGTCACGGCCTCCAGCGCGGCCTGCACCGGCACTGCCTGTTCCGGCCCCAGCGGACGGCCGCTGCGGGTACGGCGCACAGCGGCATTCTGAACCGAAAACAGGGTGTGCGGCGGTGCGGCGGGGGCGTTCTGGTGCAGAGTAAAGCCTACCCCCGCTTCCAGCGCCCAGGCCAGCGGGCTCAGGCTGGCGGCCCGCTGTGCCCCCAGCACCGAGTGTACATGGTAGTCGCCCCAGTAGTATACCGGGTCGTGGGAAAAGCTGGCCAGTATGCCCAGTTCCGCCATCTGCTCCAGCTGATCCCGGCGCACGGTCTGGGCGTGTATGGCTACAGGCCGCAGATCTTCCCGGCTTTCGGTCTCGATCCGGGCGGCCTGCCAGCAGCGCAGCAGCTGGCCGATGGCCGCATCCCCGTCGGCGTGGATCACCGGCTGCCAGTGGCAGCGGATGCAATGGGTCAGCAGTTCGGTGACCTGTGCGTCCTCCCACAGCGGGTCGCCCCGGTATTCCGGCCCCCGGCCCGCAGGCGGGGCCTGGTAGGGATGGCTGAGCCAGGCGGTCTTTTTGTGCACCGCCCCGTCCAGCGTAAGTTTGATCCCGGCCATCCGGCACCGGTCATGGTAGGGATTTTCGGCAGGGGGCTGACAGGGAAGATGGGCCGGGGCGGTTTTCTCGTCCAGATAACAGGCTACCTCGCCGCCGATCAGCCCCTGATGCCCGGCTTCGGTGAGCAGGGACAGTTCTGCCGCGGTGGAGCGGGCGTCCTGCATGGTGGTCACCCCAAAGGAGGCGTACAGCCGGGCAGCGTCCGTCACCGCCAGCAGCAGCTGGGCCCGCCCGGGCCCCTTGATACGGGCGGAAACCGCCGGGTCGGTAAGCATGGCGGCGGGCAGGGGACAGGGGCCTTCCTCCGGCCGGTCGTAGCCCAGCAGCCGCAGGGCTTCGCTGTTGGCTGCGCTCCACCGGCTGTCGGCGGACGTCAGAAGAACGGGGATCTGGCAGCTGATCTCGTCCAGATCCTCCCGGGTGGGCAGACGGCCCAGCCGGGTGTCGTCGCAGCCAAAGCCCAGCATCCAGGTATCATGGGGCAGGGTATGGCTGCGCAGGTATTCCAGCCCGCTTTCCCGCAGGGCTTCCAGGCTGTCGCAGACCCCTTCCGGGGAGGGGCGCGCATCCCAGAGCAGCCGGTCCCAGGCCACCGCGCTCAGGTGGGAGTGCCCGTCGATAAAGCCGGGCAGAAGGGCCGCGCCGTCCCAGCCTTCCACCCGGGCGTCGGGGTAGAGGGCACGCAGCACGGCGAAGTCGCCGGTGCGCAGAATATGGCCGTCCTCTACCAGAACCCCGCTGCACACCGGCAGGGCGGGATCCATGGTGCGGACAAAAGCATGGTACAGTTCCATAACATAAATCCTTCTTTTCGGGTATGGGCCTGCGTGTACAGCATCAGTATACCGCGCGGGGCACAGCTGTATTCGGAGGGCCTTGTCTGTTACTATACACGCCCCATGTCAAGAAGGAATAAACGTTTTGTGAACAGAACGAGAACAGGTACAAAAAGCAAAGGCAGGAACCCGCCGGTTCCTACCTTTGTACGGCATTCCGGGTACTTACCGTACCTGGCCGCTGCCGTGAATCACGTATTTGTAGCTGCACAGTTCCGCCAGCCCCATGGGACCCCGGGCGTGCAGCTTCTGGGTGGAGATACCCATTTCGCACCCCAGCCCGAATACACCGCCGTCGGTGAAACGGGTAGAGGCGTTCACATACACCGCGGCGCTGTCCACCCCGGTCACAAAGGCACGGGCCGCCGCCTCGTCGCCGGTCACGATAGCTTCGCTGTGGCCGGTGGAATGGCAGGCAATGTGCGCCACCGCCTGCTGTACGCCGTCCACAACCCGCACCGCCAGAATATAGTCCAGGAACTCGGTGTCGAAGTCATCCGGCCCGGCGGGAATACCCGGAATGACCGCCGCGGCCGCTTCGTCCAGCCGCAGCTCCACCGGCGGCAGGCCCGCCGCCGCCCGGTCATCCACCAGGCGCTGTTTCATCCGGGGCAGAAATGCCGGGGCAATCGCCTTGTCCACCAGGCAGACCTCCGCCGCGTTGCATACGCTGGGGCGGCTGGTCTTGGCGTTTTCCAGAATATCCAGGGCCATGTCCAGGTCGGCGGCCTTGTCCACATACACATGGCAGATGCCGGTGCCGGTCTGGATGCAGGGCACCTTGGCCTGCTCCACACAGGCTTTGATCAGCCCGGCCCCGCCCCGGGGAATCAGCAGATCCACCAGGCCCACCGCTTCCATCAGTTCCCGGCTGCTGGCGCGGGTGGTGTCCTGCACCAGGGCCACCCCGTCCTCCGGCAGGCCGGCTTCCGCCAGCCCCCGCCGCATCGCCCGGGTGATGGCGTCGGCGCTGCGCCAGGCTTCTTTGCCCACCCGCAGTACGCAGGCGTTGCCGCTCTTCACCGCCAGGGCGGCGGCGTCGCTGGTCACGTTGGGGCGGCTTTCGTAGATGATCGCCACCACCCCCATGGGCACGGCGGTCTTTTCAATCACCAGCCCGTTGGGCCGTTCCACCCGGGCCAGTACCTGACCCACCGGGTCGGGCAGAGCCGCCACCTCCCGTACCCCGGCGGCCATCTCCTCCAGCCGGGCGTCGGTCAGCCGCAGCCGGTCCTGCATCACCGTGCTGATGGAACCCTGCGCGGCTTCCAGGTCCAGCGCGTTGGCCGCCAGAATGGCCTCCCGGTCAGCCAGCAGGGCGCCGGCCATCGCCTCCAGCGCCCGGTTGCGGGTTTCGGTATCGGCGGCGGCAAAGGCCCCTTTGGCCGCTTTGGCCGCCTGCAGGATCTCCTGTGTGGTCATGGGTCAGCCCTCCTTCCGGGCGGTAAACCGGGTTCCCACCGGCTTGCCGTCCACAATGTCGTATAAAACCTCCGGGTTGGCCCCGTTGGCAATTACCATTTCCACCCCCGCGTCGCCCGCCAGCTGGGCGGCCCGCAGCTTGGTGGCCATGCCGCCGGTGCCCAGTGTGGTGCCCGCACCGCCGGCCAGCGCCAGGATCTCCGGGGTCAGCACCTCCACCCGGGGGATCAGCTCCGCGTCCGGATGGGTGTGGGGATCGGCGGTGTACAGGCCGTTGATGTCGGTAAGCAGCACCAGCAGATCCGCCCCCACGCTCACCGCCACCACCGCGCCCAGGGTGTCGTTGTCGCCGATTTCAATCTCCTGGGTGGCTACGGTGTCGTTCTCGTTGATGATGGGCAGCGCGCCCAGCTCCAGCAGACGGTTCAGGGTGGTTTCAAAATTCCTGTGCCGCTTTTCGTCCTGGATATCCTCGCCGGTCACCAGCAGCTGGGCCACAGTATGGTTGTACTCCCCGAACAGCTTGTCATAAGTATACATCAGCTCGCACTGGCCCACCGCGGCGGCCGCCTGCTTGGTGGCCATATCGGAGGGCCGGCCGGGCAGCAGCAGTTTGCCCACCCCCATGCCGATAGCGCCGCTGGACACCAGGATCAGCTGGTGCCCGGCGTTTTTCAGATCACTCAATACCCGCACCAGCGTCTGCACGTGCCGGATGTTCAGCTGGCCGGTGGCGTGGGCCAGGGTGGAGGTGCCTACTTTTACTACGATGCGCATGGTCGATACTCCTTACTGCTTGCCCAGCTCCCGGTTTTTCTCAAAGGCCGCCAGTACCGCTTCCAGTACGGTGCTGCGCAGCCCGCCCGCTTCCAGTTCCCGCACGCCTTGGATGGTGCTGCCGCCGGGGCTGCACACCGCATCTTTGAGCTGGCCGGGATGTTTGCCGCTTTCCAGAATCAGCCGGGCGGTGCCCGCCAGGGTCTGGGCCGCGTATTCCAGCGCCTTGTCACGGGGCAGCCCGCAGGCCACGCCGCCATCCGCCAGCGCCTCGGCAAACAGGCACACATAGGCCGGGCCGCAGCCGCTTACCGCGCTGCCCGCGTCGATCAGATGCTCCGCCAGCGGGTCAAATCGGCCCGCCTTTTCCATCGCCTGCAAAAAGTCCCGCAGCTGCGCGTCGGATACATCCTGCGCGGTGTACTGCACCATGCCCTCGCCCACCTGTACCGGGGTATTGGGCATGATCCGGATCACCGGATAGGCGCCGCCCGCCATCTCCCGGATGGTGGCGATGGTCAGCCCGGCGGCCATGCTCACCAGCACCAGCCGCCCGGCCCGCCGGGCCAGCACCGGCTGCAGCTGTGCCAGCATGTCCCGCATCATCTGGGGCTTGACCCCCAGAAACAGAAAATCGCTGTGCTCTGCCGCTTCTTCGTTGGTGCAGGCGGTGCAGCCCAGCTCCTGGGCCAGCGCCTGGGCTTTGCTGTGATCGGCCAGCAGCACCTGCCCGGGGCCCGCCGGCCCGGCGCAGGCCGCCCGGGCCAGCGCGCCGCCCATATTGCCGCATCCAATAAAACCAAAGATCGGATGTTCCATCCCAAAGTCCCTCCCTGTACCGGCCCGGCTTTATCCGTCCGGCTGCATTTTTATACCCTATTATAACGCCCTGCTTTCCCGGTTACAAGTGCGCCGGGGCCGCCTGCGGCACGGTGAGAAAAATAAAAATAAAAATTTTTTCAAAAACCTCTTGCATTTTTCGCCAGAGTCAGCTATAATAAACAGGCTGATTCACATGGGCGGTTAGCTCAGCTGGTAGAGCACCTGCTTGACGTGCAGGGGGTCAGGGATTCGAGTTCCTTACCGCCCACCAAAACAAAAACCCCGGTATTTAGCCAAAAATGGCTTGATTCCGGGGCTTTTCATTACTTCTCGCAGGTAGCCGTGGGCAGCCCAAAGAGCCTTTGGCGATACAAAAACTACACAGCAGATTGCACACTGCTCGTGACCACGCACGGGCATCGAAACAGAGCCGCATTGACACATTCTCCGAAGCCATGGTATAAATGTCAATAGAGGCTCCCCTCCGCCCGTTCTGGTGGGGGCGGTAAAGTCTCTATAGAGCCGTTCCTCCGCCCTTTCTGGTGGAGGGGCAACGGCGCGATAGGGGCGCGGCCTCCGCTATGTGGTGGGGGTACGGGCCTCTATTTTTTTTGTTGCGCCGCTGGCGGGCACACATCGAACAGAGAGCGAACAGAGAGCACAAGATTGCCTCCCCCCTTGAAAATTTCCTTGTGTGTAAATCGGCGCTGGACGGCGCGGGGTCGCCGAGGCCCGGGTGGGGGTACCCCCCCACCCGGTTGAACACTGTGCTCATTGAATGTGTGCATATGTCTTTCTGACGCTTGCGAGCTGCTTACACGATCCTGTGCTGTTCATGACTTTGTTTACAGTCATCAGTACCGGCCCGCGCCGCTCAGTGCATCAAACAATAATCCTTTGCCCTCAAGACGCGACAGAAAATCTTGAAGAGCGTTGCTTGCGCCGCATCCAGCCCACGGGCCGCGCCGAATAATGACTGGAACCGGTTCCGGGCTTCTGTGAGTGGGCTTTCCGTCATGGTAGTAGGTTGTGCGCCCGCGGGTATTGTAATTGGCGTGGATATGGTCGCACCAGTAGTTAATCGTGCGTTCCACGTCCTTCGCTTCTGCAATGTAATTTTCTTGCATTTTTTTCAGTTCTTCGGCCTTTTCTCTGATCGCTTCGGTAAAGTCCGCATCCAGTTGCTTGGAATAAGCGAGCAAGCTGTCAATAATTTTGTCGCTTTCCTCTTCGCTGATATCCTCCTGCCCCTGCATCTGGCGGGCTTTTTCCTCGAACATCTTCACAAGCATGTGTGCTTTGAATTCGCGGTCGGTGGCTTCCTCGTAGGCTGTGGAATCCATCACACCGGCGGCACTGGACAAAGCCTTGCGTGCCTCCGCTTCATCTGCCCGGGCCTTTGCAATAGCTTCCTGCACTTCCAGCATATCAGAAATGCGCTTGCTTTCAATGGTCTTGATCTTATCTTTGACTTCTTCTAATACGGTTTTGTTCATGGCTCAATCCTCCATAAGTAAAATATATCCCAAGGGGCCGTGAGCCCCCTGTTTCGTGGTTGCGATTAATCCGGCGGTTATTGCTGCACATCATCGAAAAAGTCACACATCTCCGCAACGTCCAGATCCAGCAGCTCGGCCAGGTGCTTTGTGCTGTATGCCGCCTCCCGGCGCTCCCGTTCCTCCTGTTTCTCCACAAGGCGTTCTTCTACGCTGCCACCGTGTGCCCAAGCCCCAAAGCCGGTACCACGGTAGGCCCTGGAAAGAAGATTTTCACCGTAGAACCGGCGCAGCGCTGTATTCCGGCGCATGGCCCGCAGCCCGTAGTACTCAATCTGAGCGGCGCGTGATCCGCTGACGCCTACGCATTCCCCAGCCTGTTTCAGGGTCAGCTTATCAAAAAATCGCCCGCGTATCACTTCCCGCTGCTGCTCCGGCAGCATGGCCAATGCCTTGTCAAGAGCGGCCCTCAACTGCTCGGTGTAAATATCACGTTCGACGCTCTCAAATGCTTGGGCCGCTGCTGGGTCCGGCACAACGTCCCCAAGACTGCGGTCATCGTCTTCGCCGGGCAGCTGCTCATCCAGGCTTGACGCACGGTACAGAGGGTCCGCCGGTACCCTAACCGTTTTCCCGTCCTCTGTGGTCGTATACCGCCCATGCGCGCCGATGGTGGCCGCCCGGATCTGGTGTAGCACAAAATAGTGCAACGATGTCAGAAAAGCGCCTTTCTCCGGGTTGTGGTACTCGGCTGCCCGCTTCACAGCAAAGAATCCTTCCTGCTCGAAGTCTTCCAGGGTAAGCCCGGCGGCGTCCGCTATGCTTCGGTTGCGGTCGTACCACCGCCAGAACATTGTACGGAGCACCGGGCGGTTGATCTCCCACAGCTGCGCCAGCGCTGCGTTGTTGCCCTGCCGGGCCAGCTGTGCCAGCACGTTGTTCAGTTCCTGCCGCTGGTCGATGGGCGCAGAGCCGGATTGCATTTGACTGCAAAGGCCCTCCGCCGGGGATTGAATATCTTTCATTGCACCGCCCTCCCGTTTCTGCTATACTGGTCTTGGTGATGGCCGTCCGGGAGGGCGGCTTTTTATTGTTCGGATTTCTGCCAGATGGCGGTGAGGTGCTGCAACGCTCTATCGTGTATGCGAATCGTTGCCCTACACGTGCCCTTGTCGCTGCTGCCATACATTGTGCGTGAGATTTCATTCCAAGTCGTGTGCCTTGCGCTTTTCCGGCCCGTCTGCGGGTCTCTGGATGGTTCCAGATACCGCAGCCGCAGTACTTCCCGTTCAAGGGGATCCTGTAGCGTGGCCACGGCGGCCTCAATCTCCGCCAGCTGGCGGCGGTTGCGTTGCACCGTGCCGGCGATCCGCCGGGCGTATTCCTCGGCACGGCTGCCCGTCAGCAGCGGCCTGTCACGGTCAGCCTGCTGGAGCCTTGCCAGCTGCTGCAGTCGGTTCTGCAATTCGAGGCGAAGCCCGGCATACTGTTCCAACCTTGCCTTGGTCTGCTCTTTAGTTATGCCCAATCATGGTTTGAATACTTCGCAACAGGTGTGCATGTTGACGGTTCACGGCTTCGGCAACATCTCGGCTGTCAACTACGGCTTGCTGCTTAAATACAAAAATATCCAGCTCTTTCACGCCTGCTTCACCTCCTCCATGATCTCGGACACATCCACGCCCAGGGCGCGGGCGATCTTGCTGCCCATTTGGTCACTGCACTGCATTCCCTTCTTTACGTTGTAGATAGACGTATTGGAAATACCTGCTACAGCGGCTACCTGCTTTGCTGTCATGCTCTTACGAATAAGGAGTACAGCGAACTTTTCGCGATCTATACGCATTTTCTCACCTCCACTCGGATTATCGCAATTGCGTCAACACTGGTGATTATATATCGCAATTGCGATAATGTCAACTATAATATTTGCAATTGCGTTAAAATCGTGGTATGTTATAGCCAAGAGGTGAGAATATGGGGATAGGAAAACGAATCCAAGAATTGTGCAATATGAAAGGATTGAGTATCCGCAGGCTTTCTATCATGGCCAATGTACCGTACAGTACTCTATATTCAATTATTAAGCGCGACAGCGATGGGGTGGACAGCGAAACTATCAGTCGGATAGCCAAGGCGCTGAATGTTTCAGTAATGGAGCTCTTGATAGGCATTGATGAAATGTTTGAAATCTTAAACTTTCCCGAAGATCAACAATCCCTCAACGCTTTAACGGCAAGACTGCAATCTGGGGCAGAACGATGGAATGCGTTTATAACATCCATTCAGGCAGTAGGCTATGATATTGATATCGAAAAAGATGCAGAAGGCAACGACAGCTACACGTTCTATAGAAAAGATAAAACATGGATGCATCGAATCCCGGAGCAGGAAATGGTTGCAATGCTGCACGAATCTCTTGAGTATACGGAGTATTTGTGCGTTCGGATGGAAAAGAAGCTTAAAAAAGGGGATTGTGCCCCCATAAATACAACGCCCACCCCCGAAGAGTAAAACCCGCCACAGGGCCGGCCAGGGGCCGCAGAGGGTGCGCGGGAGTTGTCCCAAGTTGGGACAACTGTTGATTTAGGTTTTTTAAGGTTCCGAGCCCGTCCGGATTTCGGGCTACCTGCCAGCGAATCGGCCACTGCACCGTTATCGCAAATTGCGAAAACGGCACCGGTGCGACAATTTGTCGCACTGGTGGGGTAGCTTAAGGCGACCCCATCCCGGGGCAAAGGGGGTAGCTTAGAGCGACCCCCTTGAACGCATGATGGGGTAACGAAGCGGAACCCCACCCCAGGAAAGGGGAGTAACGTAACGGAACCCCCTTTAGGACGTCGCAAATTGCGACGGGCAGAAAAGGGGTCGATAATTTGCCGACCCGTTGGATCCTGTGCAGCTTGTCGCACGGTGCGATTAGCTGCCGGCGTCCGATTGGGGAGGATGTCCAGCTCTTGGACCCCTGCCTGTCCTGGTATGAGTTCAGCTCACGGCAGGGGAACGGCAATAGTTTTAACTCCGCAACGGTTGCGGAGTTAGTGAGCCGGGCTCACACCCTTTCGCGCGGCTGGATCTCCGGCGAGGTAGTTGCCGAACTGTTCGGCAACTGTCTGGAGCCTGTCAAACCGTTGGATAAGTTCCGTATATATGAAATAACGAATTGTATAACGCAAGTATACGAAACGTATTGTAACCGGCGGCACGTCTTTTCCTGCGCAGATATCCACGCGCTATGCTTGCAAATCGAGCCACCGCCAGCCGAGAGCAGACAGCAGGTGCGAAACCAGGGAAAGCAACCCGCCGCAGCATCGAACTAAATAGGCACAAAGAAAAGCCCCCGGCGGCTGCCGGAGGCAGGAAAGGAAAACGCTATGAAAATCTTCACCATAATCGGCGGCGTGAACGGCTGCGGGAAGTCCAGTCTCACCGGCTCCCTCAAGGCCGAACGCACTGACCTGGGCATTATTGTGGACCCGGACAAGATCACCGCTGAACTGGGCGGGGATGAATACGAGGGCGGCAAGCTGGCGGTAGAGCGCCTGGAACACGCCCTGGCCGATGGGGTCAGCTTCACCCAGGAAACGACCCTCTCCGGCGGCTACACCCGCAAGCTGGCCCGCCGGGCGCGAGAACAGGGGTATTACATCCGCTTGTACTACATCGGCCTGGACACCGTACAGGAGAGCCTGCAGCGCATCCAAAACCGCGTTCGCAAAGGCGGCCATGATATTCCCCGGCGGGACGTGGAAAGCCGTTTTGCCCACCGTTTTGCAGACGTTGCAAAGGTGCTGCCTTACTGTGATGAAGCCCGCTTCTTTGACAACGACAACGGCTTCGAGCTGGTGGCGGAGTACCGCAACGGGGAGATCCTGCCCATCGGCAGCCGCCGCCCCCGGTGGCTCACGGAGCTGATGGACGCGCTGTAAGTTTGAGATGTCGCCAGCTTTGGAGCGTGCACGAGAAACACGGAAAGACCCTGTCACGGCCAGAGGGGGTGTTCGTGCGCGATAAAAAAGAAAAGCGCCCTCCTCGCGGAGAGCGCCTTGTGAATGGTTAGTCGGCGTTATACAGTCGTTGTTTAAGAGCCTCTTGCAGCACGCTGGAAAAGTTGATGTGTGCCGCTTCGGCTGCCTCGTTCAACCAGCTGGGAATTGACAGGGTCTTTTTTACCGGCTTGAACTGCTTCTTGTAAGATTCCTCGTCAAATTGAACCATTACCACGAAGTCGCCGGGTGCAGTTTCGATGTTCGCCGGGTTGCTCGGCTGGGGATAGTCGGCGCAATCCTCCAGCATCAAGCCGATAGCGTCTTGGGCCATGGCTACGGCCTCGTTCATGGTGTCGCCCTGGGTGAAGCACCCGTCCAGATCAGGAACAGAAACCGTATAGCCGACTTCCTCCGGATGGAATACGACGGGATAGAAAATTTTACGCATTGGATTTCCCCCTTTCAGGGCGGGGCCTACTCTTTCAGCCCCGCCTGTTTCAGAATGTTCTTTTCGGTGCCCGGTTTCAAGTCTTTGGCGTGGAACGGAACAATCACCGTTTTCCCTGTGGCCGGGTTTCTGTACTTTCGGTGTGAACCGTTGGAGCTGATGTATGCAAATCCGTTTTGCTCCAGTAGCCGTACCATATCTTTGGGTGTCATTGGCATCCTCCCGGTCCCTCCCTTCTTTTATATTATATACGTATTATACGTATTTGTCAACCTGCAAATTACGTATTTTACGTATTTATGCAGGAGGATTAAGGAACGCCATAGGGATACGCAGACAGGAAAGGATGGGTCAGCATGGCTGAAAAGATGTACCGGCGGCCTGATGGCCTCTATGAAAAGAAAATTACCATCAACGGCAAACGGGTAGCGTTTCGGGCAAGGAGTACCCGGGAAGTGCTACGGAAGATCGCCGCATACCAGGAGAAGGAGGAAACCGGTCCCACCTTCGAGGCGGTGGCCGCTGCATGGTGGGAGGACAAGGAGCCGCGCCTCTCACCAAACACCGCCCCGAACTACAAGCTGGCCATGCGGCGGGCCGTGGATCGCTTCGGACCGGAGCCGGTGAAGGAGATCACACCGGTGGCGGTCAAGGCATATCTGGAATACCTGGCACACCGGGGCTATGCCCGGCGAACTGTCAACCAGCACTTTGTTGTGCTGCGGGAAATCTGCGCTTTTGCCTGTGAGCAGTACAACGTGATGCAGAATGCCGCCGCCCTGGTGAAGCTGCCAGACAAGCTGCCACAGGCTAAACGCAAAATGCCCGCCACGGCCCAGATCGAGCAGATCAAGGCGATGGCGGGCACCCCGGATGGGCTGTTCCTCAATTTCCTCATGTACTCCGGCCTGCGGCTGGGGGAAGCTCTGGCGCTGCGCTGGGAGGATGTGGACCCGGTGGGGGAGACCATCCGGGTGCGCCGCTCTCTCTATTTTGCAGGCCGTAACCAGGGCGAATTGAAGGAGCCAAAGAGCGAGGCGGGGCAGCGCAGCGTGATATATCTGAAGCGGCTGCAAACGATTCTGGAGCCCCACAGAGGGCCCGCCAGCGCCTTTGTATTTGGCGGTGAGCAGCCTATGAGCAAGAAAGCGTATTACTGTCTGCTGGAGCGATGCCGGCGCGCGGGGCTGGATGTGACACCCCACCAGCTCCGCCACGCATACGCCACCCTGCTGTTTGAGGCGGGCATACCGGAAAAGACCGCCCAGGGCCTGCTGGGCCACGCCCAGATAAGCACCACCATGGACGTGTATGCAGAGCTCCGGGAGAAGAAGCTGGCGGAGGCGGCGCAAGCCCTGAATGATACCGATTTTTGACAGCAAAAGGCACAGTAAAAGCACAGTATTGTCGGGAAATGGCTATATATAGCGATTTTGTAGGGATTCGAGTTCCTTACCGCCCACCAAAAACATCCCGGAAACCTGGTTTCCGGGATGTTTTTTTGCCCGCGGGGAAAATTTTTTCAAAAGGCGCAATAATCCGTCCCGGCTGCGCGTATAGACCGTGAAACCGCAAAGCGCGGCGTATGGACCGCGCCCTGACCGGGAACCCTACCGGTAAGGCGGCTTGCCGCGCGGCTTTGGAAAGAAACATTAAAGGAGAAAACACAATGAAAAAGATTTCGGTTCTGATGGCTCTGATTCTGGTGCTGCTGGCCCTGGTGGGCTGCGGCGCTTCCAACAACGGCGGCAGCAGCAGCGCCGCCCCCGCCGTGACCCTGGAGGGTACCCCCAGCGAGATCGTGGACAAGGTCTACGCCGGCGCGCCGGAAGACCTGCAGTACCCCATGATGCTCACCACCAGCGAGCTGACCGAGGACAACTCCGTCTATATGACCGGCGTGGAGCGCACCGAGTATAAAGAGGGCGCTGTGTCCGAGTCCATGGTGGGCAGCATTGCCTACTCCCTGGTGGTTCTGCGCGCCAACGACGCCGAGGGCGCCCAGGCTCTGGCCGACAGTGTGAAGGAGAACGTGAACCCCGCCAAGTGGATCTGCGTGCAGGCTGAGGCTGTGAACACCGCCGTGATCGGCGACGTGGTCTTTATGGTGATGGCCGACCAGGCTACCGCCGACGCCCTGACCGCCAGCTTCGAGGCGCTGGCCCAGGCGTAATGAACAAGAAACTTCTGCGGGCCGCCGCCCTGACGGCGGCCTGCGTTGTTGTGGCGGGGGTGGTGCTGTGGCGTCCGGCCATGGCACTGTGGCAGCAGCTGACCCGTACCCCCAATGCCGACGGCATGTATCAGGTGGACGGCTGGTGGGCGGAGGATCTGGGCGAGACGGATGTGCGCTCGGCCGAGAACTTTGCCGCCAAGCTGCAGAGCCTGCGGGAGCAGTACCTGACCGATCAGAACCGGGTGTTCTGGGCCATCGTGCCGGACAAGGGCTATTATCTGCGGGATGAAGGCTGGACCGACACCGACTATCCGCTGCTGTTTGAAACGGCGGCACAGGGGCTGGAAGGCTGGCAGCAGATCGATCTGACCGGCACCCTGACCCGGGAGGACTACTACAAGACCGACGGCCACTGGCGGCAGGAATCCCTGCAGGGGGTGCTGGATGCGCTGGGCCAGGCGATGGGATTTTCGGTGCGGCTGGACAGCTTTGCCATCCACACCGCCACCGGATTTGTGGGGGCTTATCGAAACCGCATTCCGGCGGATACGCCTTCCGAAACGGTGAGCTGGCTTACCAGTGCCGCCACCGACGCGGCCCGGGCGGAAGATATCCAGAATCCGGACGATACCGCCGTGTATACCGAGAGCGCGCTGGAAACCGAGGTTCCCTATGACCTGTTCCTGCATGGGGCCAGCCCGCTGATCACGATTACCAGCCCGGAGGCTGCAACCGACCGGGAGTTGGTTATCTTCCGGGACAGCTTTGCCAGCGCGCTGGCGCCGCTGCTGCTGGAGCAGTACCGCACCATTACCCTGGTGGATATCCGGTACCTGGCCAGCAGCCTGCTGCCCCAATACGTGACCTTTACCGATCAGGACGTGCTGTTTCTGTACAGCGCCGGTGTGGTGAACCGCAGCGCCATGCTGCGGTGACCGGGCCCTGAAAAAATACGCGCGCTTTGCGGGGGAGTTCCGGCTCCCCAAAGCGCGCGTTTTTATTTCAGATCCTCCAGCGTTACGTCGATGGGACGGCCGCGAAAATAGGTTTCCTTGTCCTTAGGGCCGATGGGCCGCATCACCCGGCAAGGGTTACCCACCGCCACCACATTGGCGGGCAGATCCTTGGTGACCACGCTGCCCGCGCCCACCACCGTGTTGTCGCCGATGGTCACCCCGGGCAGGATCACCGCCCCGGCCCCGATCCATACGCCGGAACCGATGTGCACATCCGCGTTGTACTGCAGACCGGTGGGGCGCAGTTCCGGGTCAATGGGATGGCCCGCCGTGGCGATGGTCACATGGGGGCCGAATTTTACGTTGTCGCCCACGTAAATGTGGCCGTCGTCCACCAGGGTCAGGCCGAAGTTGGCGTATACGTTGCTGCCGAAATGCACGTGCGCCCCGCCCCAGTTGGCGTGCAGCGGGGGTTCCACGTAGCAGTTCTCGCCAATCTCGGCCAGCATCCCGGCCAGCATCCGCCGCCGTTTTTCCAGATCATGGGGGCGGGTGGCGTTGAAGTCGTAGAGCTTTTCCAGGCAGTCCAGCTGCACCGCCAGAATGCCCTCGTCCATCGACAGGTACAGCCGCCCCTCGGCCATCCGCTGCAGGGCTTCCTTGGTATCCATCATAGGGGATTCCTCCGTGCGTTTTTCTCATTGTAGCATTCCGCGTATCCCGGCGCAAGACGGCTCTTTCCCCGCTGCGGGCAGCGTGGTATACTGGAGAAAAAGGAGGCGGTGCATCCATGATGGATATGCAGGCGGTACAGCAGCTGGGCGAGTGGCTTAAAGCCAGCCGGTCGGCGGTGTTTTTCGGCGGAGCGGGGGTTTCCACCGAGAGCGGCATCCCGGACTTCCGCAGCCAGGACGGGCTGTACGCGCAGGAGTGGCCCTGGCCGCCGGAACAGATCGTGAGCCATACCTTTCTGACCCGGATGCCGGAAGAATTTTACCGGTTTTACCGGCAGCGGATGCTGGCCCCGGACGCAAAGCCCAACCCGGCCCATCTGGCGCTGGCCCGGTGGGAAGCGGAGGGAAAACTCACCAGCGTGGTTACCCAGAACATTGACGGGCTGCACCAGGCGGCGGGCAGCCGCCGGGTGTGGGAACTGCACGGCAGCGTGCACCGCAACCATTGTGTGCGCTGCGGCAAGGCGTATCCGCTGCAGGCGATTCTGGAAAGCGAAGGGGTGCCCCGGTGCGGCTGCGGCGGCATGATCCGGCCGGATGTGGTGCTGTATGAAGAGGCGCTGGATCAGCGGGTGCTGGCCGGGGCGATGGCGGATATCGCCGGGGCCGATCTGCTGATCGTGGGCGGCACCTCGCTGGCGGTGTATCCGGCGGCGGGGCTGGTAGAACGGTACCGGGGCCGGATGGTGGTGATCAACAAGACCCCCACCCCCCAGGACACCCGGGCCGATCTGGTGATAGCGGCCCCCATCGGCCAGGTGCTGGCGGCGGTGCCGGTATAACGGAACAATCCCCCGCGGGAAACAGGTGTTTCCCGCGGGGGATTGTTGTCGGATCAGGAATAGATGCACAGGGGTTCCGGCAGGTTCTTGCATCGGTAGAGGGCCTCGTCTGCCCGCTGCAGCAGTTCGTGGGCGGTCATGCCCGGTTCGTACCGGGCCAGCCCGAAGCTGCACCGCACCCGGGTGGCCAGATCCTGACGCAGTTCCAGCTGCTTGTCCAGCTCCCGGCAGAGCACGGCGGCCTGCTGCGGGTCGTCCAGATCAAAGAGGATGCAGAACTCGTCACCGCCGTACCGGAACGCCTGAGAACCGGCGCATACCTCCTCCACAAGCTGGGAAAATACGTGCAGGCACCGGTCGCCTTCCAGGTGGCCGTAGGTATCGTTGAGTTGCTTGAAGTGATCCAGGTCGATCATGGCAAACACCCGCGGACGGGCATCCTCCACCATTTGATCCAGCGCCTCCCGCAGAGCCTTGCGGTTGCCCAGCCCGGTGAGAGAATCCCGGCTCAGCTCCTGGCGCAGACGGCGCTGCTCCATCTGCTGGCGGGCGGCGGCCTGGCTTTTTTCGCGCTCATAATAGATGATGGCCCGGCAGCTCAGATAGGTGCCCGCCAGCAGTACCAGCGCCAGGAAGAACTCCAGCAGGGCCACCGGATCGCTGGCAATAGGCTGGCGGCCGGCATCCCAGTAAAACACCAGATCCCCCAGCAGGAGCGCTGCGGCGTTGGACAGGGCGGCCACGGTGGTCAGGGTCATATCCCCGTAGGTGGCGGTGAGCAGGATCGACAGAACAAACAGGATCCGCAGCACAGGGAACAGGCTGTGAATGGTGTACAGCACCAGGCACACCGCCGTCATGGCCAGGGTGGTGGCGTAGCAGCGCACCTTGACCGAAAAACGGCCGCACCGGCTCACCCAGCTGCTGGCCAGGGCCAGCGCCAGGTTCATCAGGATGGGGGCCGCGACATATTTGAGAATATACAGCCCCAGCCCGATTTTAAGAAAACCGTCGATGTGGTTGAGCGCCACCAGATAGAGAAGCTCTACGACCGACGCAATGCCCACCAGGGTCCAGATCAGCCGTTGATGCAGTACCTGCCAGCGGGTTACGATCCCGTTGATCTCCGCCTGCATCTCCAGCGGGTAGGAAGATTTGTTCATAAAGCGGGAACCTCATCATCTGAACAAGAAAAAACGCCGGGGCCCGACCCAAGCCTGCTGCACAGCGAAATAATAAACGGATACATTCCTGTTATACCGGAATTGTCCCTGTCCGGAAAGAGCTTTCCCACAAATTACAAAGATGTACGCAAAAACGTGCTTTTGCACAAGCGTTTTTGTGCGCTTTGTAGATAAAATAACAAAGACGCGGCAGACCGCAAGGGTCTGCCGCGCAGAAAACAGAAAACAAACAGATTACAGCCGGGCGGTGACCGCGTCGCCCATGGCGGCACAGCCCACCAGGGTGCAGCCTTCCGCCATCATGTCGGCGGTGAGCAGCCCGTCGTCCAGGGCCTTGTTCACCGCCGCCTCGATCTCGTCCGCCTCGGCGGCCATGTCAAAGCTGTACCGCAGCATCATGGCGGCGGACAGGATGGTGCCGATGGGGTTGGCCTTGTCCTGGCCGGCAATATCGGGGGCGGAACCGTGGATCGGCTCGTACATGCCCCGGGTGCCGTCCCCCAGGCTGGAGGAGGGGATCATGCCGATGCTGCCGGTGATCATGCTGGCCTCGTCGGACAGGATATCGCCGAACATGTTGCCGGTCACGATCACGTCGAACTGGCTGGGATCCTTCACCACCTGCATGGCGGCGTTGTCCACGAACATCTCGGTGTATTCCACATCCGGATACTCCGGCTGCAGCCGGTGCATCACCGCCCGCCACAGGCGGCTGGTATCCAGCACGTTGGCCTTGTCCACGCAGGTCACCTTATGGCGGCGCTTGCGGGCGGTCTCAAAGGCGATGCGCCCGATCCGCTCGATCTCATGCTCCGCGTAGAGCATCACGTCGGTGGCCACCTGTTCGCCGTTCTGCTCCACCGTTTTGTGCTCGCCAAAATAGATGCCGCTGATCAGTTCCCGCACTACCATGAAATCAATGCCCTTTTCCACGATGGAGGGCTTCAGCGGGCTGGCGTCGGCCAGCTGGGGCCAGAGTTTGGCCGGGCGCAGGTTGGAGTACAGCCCCATGCCCGCCCGCAGGCGCAGCAGGCCTTTTTCCGGCCGCTGGGGTCCGGGCAGGCCTTCCCACTTGGGGCCGCCCACCGCGCCCAGCAGCACGCTGTCGGCGGCCAGGCACTTGTCCAGCATGGCCTGGGGCAGGGGATCGCCCCACTTGTCGATGGCCACGCCGCCCATATCCACATCGTCGTAGGTGAAGGTATGGCCGTGCTTGGCGGCCACCGCGTCCAGTACCTTGATGGCTTCGTTCACGATCTCGGGGCCGATGCCGTCGCCCCGGATCACCGCAATGGTCTTGTTCATGCTTTGTTACCGCCTTTCTGCCGGATGCTGTTCATCAGTCCGCCCGCCCGGATGATATCCTGGATAAACGGGGGGAAGGGCTGGGCCTGGTAGGTCTCGCCCTTACTCAGGTTGGTGATCACGCCGGTGTCAAAATCCACCGCCACCTCGTCGCCCGCCTCAATGCCGTCGGCCGCGGCCTCGCATTCCAGAATGGGCAGGCCGATGTTGATGGCGTTGCGGTAGAAGATGCGGGCAAAGCTCTTGGCAATCACGCAGGCGGTGCCGCTGGTCTTGATTACCAGGGGCGCGTGCTCCCGGCTGGAGCCGCAGCCGAAGTTCCAGCCGCCCACCATGATGTCCCCGGGCTTGACCTTGTTCACGAAATCCGGGTCAATGTCCTCCATGCAGTGGCGGGCCAGTTCGGCCGCGTCCTGGCTGTTCAGATACCGGGCGGGGATAATTACGTCGGTATCCACGTTATCGGGATATTTGAAAACGGTGCCCTGTGCGTTCATTTACTCTACCTCCCTGGGATCGGTGATGTGGCCGGTCAGCGCGCTGGCGGCGGCGGTGGCCGGGCTGGCCAGATAGACCTCGCTCTTTACGTGGCCCATGCGGCCCACAAAGTTCCGGTTGGTGGTGGAGATGCAGCGCTCGCCCTCCGCCAGGATACCCATGTACCCGCCCAGGCAGGGCCCGCAGGTGGGGGTGGACACGATGCAGCCCGCGTCGATAAAGGCTTCCAGCCAGCCGTTCTGAAGGCAGGTCTTGTACACCTGCATAGTGCCGGGGATGATGATGCCCCGCACGCCCGGGGCAATGGTCTTGCCCTTCAGGATCTCGTAGGCGGCCTGCATGTCCTCCAGTCGGCCGTTGGTGCAGCTGCCGATCACCACCTGGTCGATGGCGATGGCCTCGCTCTCCTTGGCGGTGTGGGTGTTCTCCGGCAGGTGCGGCCAGGACACGGTGGGCTCGATGGCGGCCAGGTCGATCTCAAAGGTCTGCTCGTACTCCGCGTCCGGGTCGGCCTCGTAGACCGTCCACTCCCGGCGGCTGCGGCCGGTCAGGTAGCGTAGGGTCACCTCGTCCACCGGGAAGATGCCGTTCTTGGCGCCCGCCTCGATGGCCATGTTGCAGATGCACAGCCGGTCGTCCATGGACAGGGTGGCCACGCCGGGGCCGGTGAACTCCATGCTCTTGTACAGCGCGCCGTCCACCCCGATCATGCCGATGATGTGCAGGATCACGTCCTTGCCGCTGACCCGGGGGCCCAGCTTGCCGGTCAGGTTGAACCGGATGGCGGCGGGCACCTTGAACCAGGCCATGCCGGTAGCCATGCCCGCGGCCATGTCGGTGCTGCCCACGCCGGTGGAAAATGCGCCCACCGCCCCGTAGGTGCAGGTGTGGCTGTCCGCGCCGATGATGCAGTCGCCGGCGGTCACGATACCCTGTTCCGGCAGCAGCGCGTGCTCAATGCCCATCTTGCCCACGTCAAAGAAGTTGATGATGTCGTACTTCGAGGCAAACTCCCGGCACTGCTTGGACTGCTGGGCGCTCTTGATATCCTTGTTGGGGACAAAGTGATCCAGCACGATGTTGATGCGGCTGCGGTCAAACACGCCGGTGAACCCCGCCTTTTCAAACTCGTTGATGGCCACCGGGGTGGTGATGTCGTTGCCCAGAACCTGATCCAGCCGGGCGTTGATCAGCTGGCCGGCTTTGACCTCGTCCAGCCCCGCGTGGGCGGCAAGGATCTTCTGCGTCATGGTCATGCCCATTTGTATACTCTCCTCTCCGCAAAACGGCCCGCGGCCGCTGCGTGTTTACTTGTTGTTGATGGCGCTTACCAGGGCCTTCACGCTGGCCACGATGATGTCGTTGTCGGTGCCCGCGCCCCAGGTCACGGTGCCGTCGTCCCATTTCAGCCCCACGTAGGTGGCCGCCTGGCTGGTGGAACCGGTGGTCAGGCTGTGCTCGGTGTAGGCCTCAATGGAGAAGTTCATCCCGGTGCCCGCCTTGATGGCGTTGCTCACCGCGTCCAGACGGCCGTTGCCGCTGGCGCTGTACTCCCGGTGCTCGCCGCCGATCTCCAGGGTGACCACCGCGTAGATGCCGTTTTTCTGGATGTAGTGGGCCTCGGCCACATTCAGCGGGCTGGTCTTGTTCAGGTAGCTGTTCTGGAATACCTGGAACACCTCCGGGGCGGTAAGCTCCTTGTGGGCGTGATCCGAGATGCTCTTGACGGTGTAGCCGAAATGCTCCCGCATCTTCGGGGGCAGATTGTAGCCGTAGCGATGCTCCAGCAGATAGCCGATGCCGCCCTTGCCGCTCTGGCTGTTGATCCGGATAACGTCCGCGTCGTAGGTGCGGCCGATGTCGGTGGGATCCACCGGGATGTAGGGCACCGTCCACTCGTGCAGGTTGTGCTCCGCCCGCCAGGCCATGCCCTTGGCGATGGCGTCCTGATGGCTGCCGCTGAAGGCCGCGAACACCAGCGCGCCGGCGTAGGGGGTGCGCTCGTAGACGTGCATCCGGGTCACCCGCTCGTACAGTTCCACGATGGCGGGCATGTCGGAGAAGTCCAGCTTCGGGTCAACGCCGTGGCTGTACAGGTTCATGGCCAGGGTGATGATGTCCACGTTGCCGGTGCGTTCCCCGTTGCCGAACAGGGTGCCCTCCACCCGGTCGGCCCCGGCCAGCAGCGCCAGCTCGGTGTCGGCCACCGCGCAGCCCCGGTCGTTGTGGGGGTGCAGGCTCAGCACTACGCTGTCCCGGTATTTCAGGTTGTCGCGCATGTACTCGATCTGGTTGGCGTAGATGTGGCTCATGCTCATGGCCACGGTAACCGGCAGATTGATGATCATGGGCTTGTCGGGGGTGGGCTGCATGATGTCCAGCACCGCGTTGCACACTTCCAGCGCGTACTCCGGCTCGGTGCCGGTAAAGCTTTCGGGGCTGTATTCAAAGCGGAAGTTGCCCTCGTACTCCCCGGCCAGCTGCTTGACCAGCTTTGCGCCGTCGGTGGCGATCTTCTTGACCTCTTCCTTGCTCTTTTTGAATACCTGTTCCCGCTGGGCCACGCTGGTGGAGTTGTAGAAATGAATCACCGCGCTGGGCGCGCCCTTCACCGCCTCAAAGGTCTTGCGGATGATGTGGTCACGGCACTGGGTCAGCACCTGAACGGTCACATCCTCCGGGATCATGTCCCGCTCGATCAGCGCACGCAGAAACTCAAACTCGGTTTCGCTGGCGGCGGGGAAGCCCACCTCGATCTCCTTGAACCCGATCTTCACCAGCAGGTTGAAGAACTCCAGCTTTTCTTCCAGGCTCATGGGCACGATCAGGCTCTGGTTACCGTCCCGCAGATCCACGCTGCACCAGGCCGGGGCCTGTTCAATGTGATCCTTGTGTACCCAGCGGTACTCGGTCTTGGGCGGGTTGTAGTAGCCAATGTGATACTTCGTTACGTCCATCATGGTGCATTCTCTCCTTTTTCTGTGCGGTGTGCGGCGTGCCGGAAGCCGGGTACGAAAAAAGCCCCCGTCTCCCGAAGAACGCCCGGTTCTTCGAGAGACGAGAGCCTGTAAATTCTACAAAGGCGCCCGCGGTACCACTCTCATTGCCCCTGCAAAGGGGCCGCTCGGCATGGTCGGCCACAAACGGCGAACCACTCCCCCTGTAACGGTGGGGTTCCGGCACAGCCTACTGCCCGTAACAGGGGTTCAGCCATGCTGCTCGGGAGCCAGTACACAGAAAACCCGCCGCTGCCTTGCACCTGCCGGCAGCTCTCTGCAGATCGGGCCGATCCTGCTTTATCTCCGTCCACGCATTTGAAAGGATAATTGTTCAATGCACTGATTTTACCCGATAAAGCGGCGCTTGTCAACCCCTTTTGTGCGGCGTTTGTACCGGAGCCGGGGCGGCGCCGGGGAACATTTTTGTGGAAATCGGAACATTCCGGTGGTTTTTTGTCCGGATAGGCACAGGCCCTTGACGGAACGCCCCGCATCGTGCTACTGTGTAGGAAACAAAGATTGCAGGGTGCCTGCCGCCGTAAGGCGGCCGGGAGAATAGGGAAACAGGTGCAAAACCTGTGCGGGACCGCCGCCGTAACGGCCTGGTTCCGGCTTGTGCCGCCTTATCTTAATAGAGGTAAGGCGGCCGTCACTGTGGGTACACACGGGAAGGCGAAGCCGGGGCTGACAGGCCGCAGCCGGAAGACCTGCCCTGCAACGTATACTGCCGGAAGGGCAGGGGGCGCGGGGCGGACGGACAAAACGTATGCCGCGCAAAAACCAGGGTGCGCCGTTTCAAGGACGCTTTGTTTGCCGGGCCTTTTCCATTTGTATGGAAAGGGCCTTTCCTTTTTGGCGCAAAACACACGGAACGGATCCATAGGAGGACCAGTATGACAAGACAGGAAAAACGATTTATGGCGCTTTCCCTGGCGGCGGCGGGTGTGCTGATTGTACCGCAGTATGCCCACGCCATGCACATCATGGAAGGCTATCTGCCCCCGGTATTCTGCATCGCGTGGGGGGCTGTCTGCCTGCCGTTTCTGGCGGCGGGCGTGATCCGGCTGAAAAAGGCCGCTAAGCAGCAGATGCTGCTGCTGGCCATGGCCGGGGCATTTATCTTTGTGGTATCGTCGCTGAAAATCCCGTCGGTGTTCGGCAGCTGCAGCCATATGACCGGCACCGGCCTGGCGGCCATTCTGTTCGGGCCTGCCAGCGCCACCGTGCTGGGGCTGGTGGTGCTGGTGTTCCAGGCGCTGCTGCTGGCCCACGGCGGGCTTACCACCCTGGGCGCGAACACCTTCAGCATGGCGGTGGCCGGGCCTCTGGCCGCCTGGGGTATCTATAAACTCTGCCGTCGGCTGCGCGCCGGGCGTAAAGTGTCCATCTTCCTGGCCGCCGCGCTGGGCGACCTGCTTACCTATTGTGTCACCAGTCTGCAGCTGGCGCTGGCCTATCCCGCGGCCGAGGGCGGCGTGCTGGGCAGCGCAGTGCAGTTTTTGGGTGTGTTTGCCCCCACCCAGCTGCCCCTGGCCATCATCGAGGGCATCCTGACCGTGCTGGTCATCATGGGCCTGGAAAGCTGCGCGGCCCCGGAGCTGCGCCGGATCGGTTTTTTGGAGGAGGTGCGCCATGACTAAGAACATCAAAACCGCCCTGATCCTGCTTGCGATCGTGGTGGTCATGACCGTGCTGCCATTTGTGGTGGCCCGGGGCGCGGAGTTTGGCGGCACCGACGACGCGGGCAGCCAGATGGTGAACCAGATCCGGGGCGAGGAATACGAGCCCTGGTTCACCCCGCCGCTGGAAACCGCCCTGGGGGGCGAACTGCCCGGTGAAATTGAGAGCCTGCTGTTCTGTCTGCAGACCGGTATCGGCGTAGGTATCCTGGCCTTTGGCTTTGGCTACTACACCGCCCGCAAGAAGTATGCGCCGGATTCCGAAGCCTGAGCCGATGAGCCTGCTGGCCGGGGCGCTGGCGGCGCTGGTGGGCGCCAGCCTGCTGGCGGGCAGCCTGCCCCGGCCCTGGACGGCGGGCCTGTCGCTGGCGCTGGGGCTGGCCCTGGCGCTGGGCGGCCACAGCCACGGCGCCGCCGCCTGTATCGACCGGCTGGCCCACACCTCCCGCTGGGCAGGGCTGAATGCGGGCCTCAAAACTACGGGCTGCTGTGTGCTGCTGATGCTGACCCTGTGTTGCCGCACCCCCTGGCCGCCGCTGGGGCTGTTTGTGTATACCGCCCTGCTGTGCATGGCCGGGGGCGTGGGGGTACGCCGGTATCTGGGGCTGCTGGCATTGCCGGCAGCCTTTCTGCTGCTCAGCGCCGCGGCGCTGCTCTGGCACTGGGCCCCGGCCCCCGGCGGGCTGGCCAGCGTGCCTTTTTTGGGCGGCTGGCTGGTGCTGGACGCGGCAGGGCAGGCCACGGCCCGCCTGGTGGTGGCCCGGGCGCTGGGTGCACTGGGCTGTTTGTACTGGCTGAGCCTGTCCACCCCGCTGCCGGAGGTGCTGGAGGTGCTGCGCCGGGTACATGTACCCGGGCCGGTGCTGGATCTGGCGGTGCTGATCTACCGGTATATCTTCGTCATGCTGGACACCGCCGCCCGGATGCGGGTCTCCGCCGCCAGCCGGCTGGGCTATGAGGGCGCGGGCTGCGGCCTGCGCACCACCGGCCTTGTGTATGCCAATCTGCTGGGGCGCAGCTTCGGCCGGGCGCGGGTCTGCCAGCAGGCTATGGAAAGCCGCGGCTGGGAAGGGGATATCCGCTTCCTTGTCCGCAAAAAGCCGGTGCGGGCGGCCCATCTGATCCCGTTTGCCGCCCCGGCGGCGGTGATGCTGCTGGCACTTTGCCTGGGCGGCTGAGAGAGGAGAACCATTTTTGCAGGAACTGTTGCGATTTGAGGATGTGTCCTACGCCTACGAACTCGGCCGGGACGCGCTGCGGGGGCTGACCGTTTCGGTGGCCGCCGGGGAGCGGGTGGCGGTGCTGGGCTCGAACGGCGCGGGCAAATCTACCTTTTTTCTGCTGGCGGGCGGGGTGCTGAGCCCCCGGGCCGGGCAGGTGGTGTTCGAGGGTGTGCCGGTGCGCCGGGCGGCCGATCTGAACCGCCTGCGCCGGGGTGTGGGCCTGGTGTTCCAGGACCCGGACGTACAGCTGCTGGCGGGCACCGTGGAACAGGAGGTCAGCTTTGGCCCCATGAACCTGCGCCTGCCTGAAAATGAGGTGGCCCGCCGGGTGGACGAGGCGCTGGCCGCCTTTGAGCTGACCGAATACCGGCATCGGGCGCCCCAGTACCTGTCCGGCGGGGAGAAGAAGCGGGTCACCCTGGCCGACGTGCTGGCTATGAAACCCCGGCTTCTGCTGCTGGACGAGCCCGCCGCCAGCCTGGACCCGGCCCACGCCCGGCAGCTGGAGGGGCATCTGGCCCGCCTGCACGAGCAGGGCCTGGCGCTGGTGGTGGCCACCCACGATGTAGACTTTGCCTGGCGCTGGGCCCGGCGTGTGCTGCTGTTCCGGGGCGGGCAGCTGGCCGCCGACGGCGCGCCGGAAACCATATTTGCCGACCGCGCATTGCTGGCCGCCTGCGGCCTGGAACAGCCGGTGCTGTTCCGGGCGGGGCGGGCGCTGGGGCTGAACCCTCTGCCCCGCACGGTGGAGCAGCTGGAACAGGCCGTAAGGCCAAAAGGAGACAGAGAATGAAACAAGCACTGATCGCCGTGAGTTTCGGCAGCAGCGTGGCCCGCGCCCGGGAGGAGATCGGGGCCGCGGAGGCGGCACTGGCCGCCGCCGCCCCGGGGTATACCTTCCGCCGGGCCTATACCAGCCCTACCATCCGGCGGATCCTGGCCGCCCGGGGCGAGCCGGTGGACAGCCTGCCCGAGGCGCTGGAGCGGCTGGCGGAGGAGGGCTTTGAACGGGTACTGGTGCAGCCCACCCACCTGCTGTACGGCTACGAATACGAGGCCATCCGGGAACAGGTGCAGGCGGTATCCGGCCGGTTTGAAACCCTGAAACTGGGCCGCCCCCTCATGGCGGACGACGCGGCGCTGCGGGCGCTGGCCGCCTGCGTGACCGAAAGCTATCCCATAGAAGAGGGCCGGGCGCTGGTGCTCATGGGGCACGGCACCGCCCATTTTGCCAACATGGCCTACCCGGCGCTGCAGACGGCGTTCCGCCTGCAGGGGGCGGGGCGGGTCTATGTGGGCACGGTGGAGGGCTGGCCTGGCTTTGACGAGGTGCTGGCCCAGCTGCAGGCCGACGGAATCACCCGGGTGCAGCTGGCCCCCTTTATGCTGGTGGCCGGAGATCACGCCCTCAACGATATGGCCGGCGAGGAGCCGGACAGCTGGAAAAGCCGCCTTGCCGCGGCGGGCATCGAAGCCCACTGCCATATGCAGGGCCTGGCCCGGCTGGCGGCGGTGCGGGCGCTGTACGCCGCCCGGCTGGAGGAGCTGATGCGCGATGGCCTTTGAACACTACGTGCGCAGCGGGGACAAGCTGCTGCGCTGCGGCTATACCACCGGCAGCTGCGCGGCGCTGGCGGCGGCGGGGGCGGCCCGGCTGCTGCTGACCGGCACCGCGCCGGACAGCCTGACCCTGACCACCCCCGCGGGTTTGCCGGTCACCGTGACCCCCGCCCGGTGCGAAATGGAAGGGGAAGAAGCGGTCTGCGCCGTCATCAAGGACGGCGGGGACGACCCGGACGCCACCCATGGCGCGGTGATCGAAGCCCGGGTATCCCGGGCGGCGGGGGCGGACATCACCATTGACGGCGGCCCCGGCGTGGGCCGTGTGACCCTGCCCGGGCTGGATCAGCCCCCCGGCGCGGCGGCCATCAACCGGGTGCCCCGGGCGATGATCGCCGCCGAGGTGGAGGCGGTGCGCGCCGCCTGCGGCGAAACCGGCGGCCTGGCAGTGACCATCTGCGTGCCCGGCGGGGAGCAGCTGGCCCAAAAGACCTTCAACCCCCATATGGGCATTGTGGGCGGCATCTCGATCCTGGGCACCACCGGGATCGTGGAACCCATGAGCGAACGGGCATTGCTGGATACCATTGCCCTGGATCTGCGGCAGGCGGCCGTCCGGGGAGAAAACCGGGTGATCCTGACCCCCGGCCATTACGGGAAAGCCTTTCTGCAGGCTCTGGGTCCGGCCCCGGTGCCGGTGGTCTGCTGCTCCAACTTTATCGGGGACGCGCTGGACGAAGCGGCGGTGCAGGGCTTTACCCAGGTGCTGCTGGTGGGCCATGCGGGCAAGCTGGTCAAGCTGGCGGGCAGCGTGATGAACACCCACAGCCGCACCGCCGACTGCCGGGCCGAACTGCTCTGCGCCCACGCCGCCGTCTGCGGCGCGGATACCAAAACCTGCCGGGCGCTGATGACAACCCCCACCGTGGACGCGGCGCTGGACGTGCTGGACAAAGCGGGTCTGCGCGGCCCGGTGCTGGCCAGCCTGCTGGAAGCCATCCAGCAGCGGCTTGCCCGCCGCGCCGGTGGCGCCTATCGGATCGGGGCGGCGCTTTTTACCAATCAATACGGCCTGCTGGGCATGACCGCGGGCGCAAAGGAGATCGTACAGGCATGGAACATGAAACTGCAATGAAACCGGCAAAGGGCGTCTACTACAGCGTGGGCGTGGGCCCCGGCGACCCGGAACTCATCACCCTGAAAGCCATCCGCACCCTGGAGCGGTGCCCGGTGGTGGCCGCGCCCCAGACCTCCAGCGGGGAGATGCTGGCCCTCTCCATCGCCAGACAGGCGGCGGACCTGACCGGCAAGACCATACTGCCGCTGCACTTCACCATGGCCCGGGACAAGGCCACCCAGCACGCCGCCCACGAGACCGCGGCGGCGCAGGTGCGCCAGTACCTGGACGCCGGGCAGGACGTGGCCATGCTGAACCTGGGGGATGTGTCGGTTTATGCCACCGCCCTCTATCTGGCCGAGATTTTGCAGGAACAGGGCTATGAGACCCGGATGATCCCCGGCGTTACCAGCTTCTGCGCGGTGGCCGCCCGGCTGAACACCAGCCTGACCGGCATCCGCACCCCGCTGCACATCCTGCCCGGCGGCGACCTGGACGCGCTGGACGAGGCGCTGGCGCTGCCCGGCACCAAGGTGCTGATGAAGAGCGGCCGTCAGATGCCCGCCGCGCTGGAGCGCCTGGCCGCCCACGGCCTGCTGGAGCACAGCGGCATGGTCTGCAACTGCGGCTTGCCGGACGAGATGGTCCGGCCCGACCTGTCCAAAGACGCCGCGCCGGTGGACGCGGGCTATTTTGCCACCATCATTGTGAAAGAGGAGGAATGACCCATGGTACATTTTGTGGGGGCGGGCCCCGGCGCGCCGGATCTGATCACCCGCCGGGGTGAGGAACTGCTGCGCAAAACCGATGTGGTCATCTACGCGGGCAGCCTCGTCAACCCGGCGCTGCTGGGCCTGTGCCGGGAGGGGTGCGCCGTCTACAACAGCGCCCACATGACCCTGGAACAGGTGCTGGAGGTCATCCGCGCCGCGCAAAGCAAAGGGCAGGACGTGGTACGGCTGCACACCGGCGACCCCTGCCTGTACGGGGCCATCCGGGAACAGATGGACGTGCTGGATGCGGAACACATCCCCTACGACGACACCCCCGGCGTGTCCAGCTTCTGCGGCGCGGCGGCGGCCCTCTCGGCCGAGTACACCCTGCCCGGGGTCAGCCAGTCGGTCATCATCACCCGCATGGCCGGGCGCACCCCGGTGCCCGAGCGGGAAAGCATCGCCGCCCTGGCCGCCCATGGGGCCACCATGGTGGTGTTCCTCTCGGCGGGGATGCTGCCCGCGCTGCAGGCCGAACTGCTGAAAGGCGCGTACACCGAAACCACCCCCGCCGCCCTGGTCTATAAGGCCACCTGGCCGGAGGAAAAGGTCTTGCGCTGTCCGCTGGGCCGCCTGGCCGAAACCGGCGCAGCCCATGGCATCACCCACACCGCCCTGGTGCTGGTGGGGGATTTCCTGGGTACGGAATACGACCGCAGCTGCCTGTACGATCCGGGCTTTGCCACCGGATTCCGGGAGGCGTCGAAATGACCGTCCGGCTGCTGGCCTTTACCGATAAGGGGCTGGCGCTGGCACAGCGATTGGCTGATCTTCTCGGGGGCGAGGCCGCCCGCTGCGGCGGCGCCGTCACCCTGGCGGGCTGGACCGCCGACGCCTTTGCCGGCGCCGACGCGCTGGTGTTTGTGGGGGCGGCGGGCATCGCGGTGCGGGCCATCGCGCCCCACCTGCAAAGCAAAGCCACCGACCCGGCGGTGGTGGCGGTGGACGAAGCGGGGCGGTTTGCCATCCCGCTGGCCAGCGGCCACCTGGGGGGCGCCAACCGGCTGGCCCGGCGCATCGCCGCCGCCTGCGGCGGCACCCCGGTCATCACCACCGCCACCGATGTGAACGGGCGGTTCGCGGTGGACGAGTGGGCCCGGGTGCAGGGTCTGCGCCTGCTGGACGTGGGCCGCATCCGCACCGTTTCCGGCAAACTGCTGGCCGGGGGAACGGTCACGGTGGCCAGCCGCTGGCCGGTTGCCGGTACGCCCCCCGAAGGGGTGACCCTGACCGGTGCGCAAAGCGCCGCGGATGTGTCGCTGGGCCTTTCCGGTGCCGATACCGGCGCGCTGCGCCTGGTTCCTCCCATCGGGGTGCTGGGGGTAGGCTGCCGCCGGGGCACGCCCCGGGAATCGCTGGAACAGGCCCTGGCCGCCCTGCTGGCGGCGGGGGATGTGTGCGCCGCGGCCATCCGGGAAGTGGCGACCATCGACCTGAAACAAAACGAGCCGGGGCTGGCGGCGTTCTGCCGGGCCCACGGCTGGCCGCTGACCGTGTTTTCGGCGCAGCAGCTGCAAAACGCGCCGGGGGCGTTTACCTCCTCGGATTTTGTGCGCCGGGTCACCGGCGTGGACAACGTCTGCGAGCGGGCCGCCGTGCTGGCCGCGGGCGGAAAACTCTATCTTCAAAAACAGGCGGGCAACGGCGTGACCATGGCACTGGCCCTGGCGCCCTTTGCCCCGGATTGGCGGTGGCAGGATGAATAAACTGTATATTGTAGGCCTGGGCCCCGGCGGCCCGGAAGGAATGACCGCGGCGGCCCGGGCCGCCATGGAAAAGGCGGACGTGCTCTGCGGGTATACCGTGTACATCGATCTGGTGCGTCCCCTCTACCCGGACAAGGAGGTGTACACCACCCCCATGACCCGGGAGATCGAGCGGTGCCGCCGGGCGCTGGAAATTGCCGCCGCCGGGCGCACCGTGGCGATGGTGTGCAGCGGGGACGCAGGCGTTTACGGCATGGCCGGCCCGATTTACCAATTGGCCGGGGAGTTCCCCGGCGTGGAGCTGGAGGTGGTGCCGGGGGTGACCGCCGCCACCGCCGGCGCGGCGGTGCTGGGCGCGCCGCTCATGCACGATTTCTGCGTGATCAGCCTGTCCGACCTGCTCACCCCCTGGCCCACCATCGAAACCCGGCTGCGCTGCGCGGGGCAGGGCGACTTTGCGGTCTGCCTGTATAACCCCTCCTCCCGCAAGCGGGCGGATTATCTGCGCCGCGCCTGCGACATCCTGCTGGCGGCGGGCAAAAGCCCGGACACCGTCTGCGGCTGGGTGCGCAACATCGGCCGGGACGGGCAGGAAAGCCGGGTGATGACCCTGGCCCGGCTGCGGGAGGAATCGGTGGATATGTTCACCACCGTGTTCATCGGCAACGCCGCCACCCGGCAGCTGGGGGATAAAATGGTCACTCCCCGGGGCTACGAGGCCAAGGAATGAAAATTTTTCTGTTTGGCGGCACCACCGAGGGGCGGCTGCTGGCGGCGGATCTGGCGGCCATGGGGGCGGCGGTCACGGTGAGCGTGGCCACCCCCCTGGGCGCGGAGGAGCTGGCGGCTATCCCCGGTCTTACCGTCCTCACCGGCCGTATGGAGATCCCGGCCATGGCCGCGGCCCTGGCCGGGCAGGATCTCTGTGTGGATGCCACCCACCCCTACGCCGCCGCGGCCAGCGCCAACATCCGCGCCGCCTGCGAACAGGCCGGGGTACGGCGGCTGCGGCTGGCCCGGCCGGAAAGCACCCTGCCCCCGGGCAGTGTGCTGCTGCCGGATGCCGATGCCGCCGCCCGCTTTCTGGCGGGGCAGGCAGGCAATATCCTGCTGGCCACCGGGGCCAACACGGTGGGTTGCTACCGCGACCTGGCAAGCCGGGTCTGGGCCCGGGTGCTGCCCATAGCGGCCAGCCTGGCCGCCTGCGAGGCCGCGGGCCTGGCCCACAGCCACATCCTGGCCTTGCAGGGCCCCTTTTCCCGGGCCTTTAACGAAGCCATGCTGCGGGAGTACCGCATCGCCTGGCTGGTCACCAAGGACGGGGGCGCGGCGGGCGGTTTTGCCGACAAGGCCGAAGCCGCCCGGGCCACCGGCGCCCGTCTGGTGGTGCTGGGCCGCCCCGCGCAGGACGGCCCGGAGTATACCTACGAAGAAGTGCGCGAGCAATGCAGGGAGATGATACAATGCAGGTCGATCTGATCGCCATGGGGGCGGGCGGTGCCGAAACCCTCACCGCCGAAGCCGCCGCGTCCCTGGCCGGGGCGGACTGGCTGGTAGGGGCCGAGCGGCTGCTGGCCGCGCTGCCCGCCGGCTGCACCGCCCGGCGCACCGCCGCCACCCGCCCCGCCGCCGTGCGGGACGCGCTGCTGGCCGCCCGGCAGGCGGGCGCCGTGCGCGCCGGGGTGGTGCTCAGCGGGGACACCGGGTTTTATTCCGGCGCGGCGGGGCTGCTGCCTCTGCTGCAGGCGGCGGAGATCCCTGCCCGGGTGCTGCCCGGTGTGTCCAGCGTGCAGCTGCTGGCCGCGCGTCTGGGCCGCCCTTGGCAGAACTGGCGGCTGGTGTCCGCCCACGGCGTGCTGTGCGACCCGGCGGCGGAACTGGCCGAAGGTAAACCGGTGTTCTTCCTCACCGGCGGCACCCAGGGCCCGTCCTGGGTGGCGGCCCGTCTGCGGGACGCCGGCCTGCCCGATCTGCCGGTCACGGTGGGGGAGCGGCTGGGCCTGCCCGGCGAGCGCATTACCCATACCACCGCCGCCGACTGTGTTGCCATGTCCTTTGACGGCCTGAGCGTGCTGCTGGCCGAGGCCGCGCCCCGCCCGGGCGTGATGGGCCCCGGCGTGCCGGATGAGCTGTTCTGCCGGGGCAGGGTGCCCATGACCAAGCGGGAGGTGCGGGCCGCGGCTATGAGCCGTCTGCGCGTGCAGCCCGGCGAAACCTGCTGGGACGTGGGCGCGGGCACCGGCAGTGTCAGCATCGAACTGGCGCTGGCTGCCAAGGGCGGCGCGGTCTGGGCGGTGGAGCAGAACGCCGCCGCCTGCGACCTGATCCGTTTGAACCGGCGGCGGTTCGGTACCTGGAACCTGCATCTGCGGGAAGGGCTGGCCCCCGCCGCCCTGGCCGACCTGCCCGCCCCGGACGCGGTGTTCGTGGGCGGCACCAAAGGCAATATGGACGCCATCCTGGCCGCCGCGCTGGAAAAGAACCCCGCCGTGCGCATCTGCGTGTCCGCCATCGCGCCGGAAACGCTGGCCGCTGCGCTGGCGGCCTTCGCGGCCCGGGGCCTGTCGGCGCAGGCGGTGCAGATCGCCGTCAGCCGTTCCCGCGCCGTGGCGGGGCTGCATCTCATGGAGGCCGCGAACCCGATCACGCTGGTTGCGGCAAACTGCCCATGATCGGCTGTCTGCTGGCCGCGCCCGCCTCGGGCAGCGGCAAAACCACCCTCACCTGCGCGCTGCTGGCCCTGCTGGCCAAACGGGGCCTTGACCCCTGCGCCTTCAAATGCGGGCCGGATTACATTGACCCTATGTTCCACCGGTCGGTGCTGGGGGTTCCCAGCCATAACCTGGATCTGTTTTTGTCGGATGAATCCACCGTGCGTGCCCTCTACGCCCGCTACGCCGCCGGGCACGGGGCCGCGGTGGTGGAGGGGGCCATGGGCTTCTACGACGGGGTGGGCGGCTCCACCCCCGAGGCCGGGGCCTGGCATTTGGCAAACACGCTGAACCTGCCGGTGCTGCTGGTGCTGCGGCCCGGCGGCTCCTGCCTGACGCTGGCGGCGCTGATCCGGGGGCTGCTCTCCTTCCGCACCCCCAGCCACATCGCCGGGGTGCTGCTCAACGAGTGCAGCCCCTCCATGGCAGCGGCGCTGGCGCCGGTCATCCGCCGGGAAACCGGCCTGCCGGTGCTGGGATGGCTGCCGCCCATGCCCGAAGCCCGGTTCCCCAGCCGCCATCTGGGCCTTTACACCGCCGCCGAGGTGCAGGACCTGACCGGGCGCATCGACGCATTGGCCGACCAGCTGGGCAAAACGCTGGACTGGCCCGCTTTCCTGGCCGCTTGCCAGCAGCCGGATATACCGCCCGCCAACCAGCCGCCCGGGCCCGGAACGCCGGTGCGGCTGGCGGTGGCCCGGGACGAGGCGTTCTGCTTCTGCTACGAAGAAACGCTGGACGCGCTGCGGGATGCGGGCGCGGAACTCAGCTTTTTCAGCCCGCTGCGGGATACGGCGCTGCCCGCCGGGGCCGCCGGGCTCTATCTGCCCGGGGGCTATCCGGAACTCCACGCGCCGGCGCTGGCCCTGAATACCGCCATGCGCCGGGCGGTGGCCCGGGCGGTGGCGCAGGGGATGCCCACCGTGGCCGAGTGCGGCGGCTTTCTCTATCTGGGCAAAAGCCTGGAGGACACCGAGGGCCGCCACTGGCCCATGGCCGGGGCGTTGCCCGGCGCGGGCTACAAAAAAGGGCGGCTGGTGCGGTTCGGCTACGCCCGCATCACCGCCGAAACCTCCGGATTGCTGCTGGAGGCGGGGCAAACCGCCCCCATCCATGAATTCCATCATTGGGACAGCACCGCCTGCGGCGCGGACTTCACCGCCCGCAAGCCGGTGAGTGGCCGAAGCTGGGGCTGCGGCTTTTCCCGCCCCGGGCTGTACGCGGCATTCGGCCATCTGTATATGGCGGGCACGCCCGGCATGGCCGTCCGCTTTGTAAACGCCGCCCGGCAGTGGGCCGGGATATTGTGAGAATCGAAGGGAAATGAGGATGGAAACAACACAACAGGATCGTCTGGCCGCGCTGCTGGCCCGGATCAGCCCCGCAGACGAAGCGGCCCGCGCCGAAGCGGCCCGCCGCTGGGCCGCCTGTGCCAAGCCCTTGGGCAGCCTGGGATTGCTGGAAACGGCGCTGGAGGACATCGCCGCCCTCACCGGCAGCGCGGATATCGCATTGGAACCCCGGGAGGTGCTGGTCTTTTGCGCCGATAACGGGGTGGTGGCCCAGGGCGTGGCCCAGAGCGACAGTTCGGTCACCCGCATCGTCACCCGCAACCTGGCGGTTCATAACACGTCGGTCTGCCAGATGGCCGCCGCGGCCCGCTGCGCCGTGGTGCCGGTGGACATGGGGGTGGAGGATTTCCCCGCCACCCCCGGCGTGCTGGACCGGCGGATCGCCAACGGCACCGCCGACATGACCCAGGGCCCGGCCATGAGCCGGGAGCAGGCCGCCCAGGGCATCCTGACCGGCATCGAGCTGATGCGCCGGCACAAAGAGGCCGGTGTGCGGCTGTTCGCCACCGGGGAAATGGGCATCGGCAACACCACCACCGCCAGCGCAGTGGCCTGCGTGCTGCTGGGCCAGCCGGTGGAGGCCATGACCGGCCGGGGCGCGGGCCTTTCGGATGAAGGGCTGCGCCGCAAAAAGGCCGCCATCGCCAAAGCCCTGGCGGTCAATGCCCCCGACCCCGCCGACCCGCTGGGGGTTCTGGCGGCGGTGGGCGGCTTTGACATTGCCGGTATGTGCGGGGCGTTCCTGGGCGGGGCGCTCTATGGGGTGCCGGTGCTGGCGGACGGTGTGATCAGCGCGGTAGCCGCCCTGCTGGCGGTGCGCCTGTGCCCGGTTGCCGCCAAGGCCATCCTGGCCAGCCATGTTTCCGCCGAGCCCGCCGGGCATCTGCTGCTGGCGGCGCTGGATAAGAAACCTCTCATCACCGCGGAAATGCGGCTGGGGGAGGGCACCGGCGCGGTGGCGGCCATGCCGCTGCTGGATATGGCGCTGGCGGTCTACGCCGGGTGCTATACCTTCAGCGAAAGCGGCATCCCCACCTATCTGCCCCTGGGCGGCGAGGATGCAGCCCTATGAGCGGCCGGTTCACCCTGGTGGCGGGCGGCGCGGCCAGCGGCAAAAGCGAGTTTGCCGAGCGGCTGATCCTGGAATCCGGCCCGCTGCCCCGCCACTACATCGCCACCATGGAGATTTTTGACGAGGAGTGCCGCGCCCGGGTGGCCCGGCACCGGGCCATGCGGGCCACCAAGGGCTTTTCCACCGTGGAACGCCCGGTTGACCTGCCCGGTGCCCTGCTCCCTCCCGGCGGGGCGGTGCTGCTGGAATGCATGACCAACCTGACCGCCAATGAGCTGTTCAGCCCCAACGGCGCGGGCAGCGCCAAAGCGGCCGAAGCCTCCATCCTGGCCGGGGTGGACAAAATTCTGTCCACCTGCGCCCGGCTGGTGATCGTCACCGGGGAGGTGTTCAGCGGCGGCAATCAGTACGCCGGGGATACCGATACCTATCTGCGGCTGCTGGCCCGGGTCAACCGGGCGCTGGCCGCCCGGGCGGACGAGGTGTGCGAGGTGGTCTGCGGGCTGCCGGTCTGGTATAAAAGCGAAAACGAGGTGTTTGTATGACGGCGCTTGCCACGGTTGCGGTGGCCTTTGCGATGTTTTCCGCCATTCCGGTGCCGCAGCCGGTCTGGAACGAGCGCAATATGCGCTACGCCCTCTGCGCCTTCCCGCTGATCGGGGTCGTGTGCGGGCTGGCCTGGGCCGGGTGGGCCTGGCTGGCGGGGGCGCTGGCCTTTCCGCCCCTGCTGCGGGCGGGGGGCTTGTGTCTGGCCCCGGTGCTCATTACCGGCGGCATTCACCTGGACGGCTACGCCGATACCAGCGACGCCCTGGCCAGCTGCGCCGAACCGGCGCGCAAGCGGGAAATCCTGGCCGACCCCCACTGCGGTGCCTTTGCGGTGATCCGGCTGTGCGTCTACTTTACCGCCTATCTGGCCCTCTGCGCCGCGGTGGAACCTACCCCCCGGGCGGTGCTGGCCATGGGTCTGGGGTTTGTGCTGGAGCGGGCGCTCTCCGGCTGGGCCATCGCTGCGTTCCCTCTGTCCAAGAACACCGGCCTGGCCCACACCTTTGCCACCGGCGCGGACAAGCGCCGCTGCCGCCGGGTGCTGGCGGTGGTGGCCGTGGCGACGGCACTGGGCATGGCGGCGGTTTATGGAATCATCGGCGCGGCCATGGTGCTGGCGGTGCTGGCCACCTTTGCCCAATACCGGTTTGACATCTGCCGCCGCTTTGGCGGGCTGTCCGGCGATCTGGCCGGGTGGTTCGTGCAGCGGGCGGAACTCTGGATGCTGGCGGCGCTGGCCGCCGGGCAGCTGATCGCGGGGAGGCTTGTATGATCTTCGTTACAGGGCCGCTGTACAGCGGCAAACGGGCCTATGCCCAAAAAATTCTGGGCTGCACCGAACAGCAGCTGCCTGCCCGCGCCGTGTGGGACGTGCAGGAACAGGCCGCCGCCGCCCCCGATCTGGCCGCTCTGGCCGATGAACTGGCCCGGTATGAGGTGGTCATCGCCACCGAGGTAGGCGCGGGCGTGGTGCCCGCCGATCCCGCCGAGCGGGCCGCCCGGGAAGCCGCGGGCCGTCTGGCCTGTCTGCTGGCGGCACGGGCCGAGCGGGTGGTGCGGGTGTTCTGCGGCCTGCCCCTGCCGCTGAAAGGGGGCCTGCCGGAATGAAGGTCTATCTGCTTCGCCACGGGCTTACCGCCTATAACGCGGTGAAAAAATACCAGGGCACCCGGGACATCCCCCTGTGCCCGGAGGGCCGGGCCGCCCTGCGCTGTGCCGGGTGGGACCCGGAAACGGTGTATGTGTCCCCCCTGAGCCGGGCCGTGGACACCGCCCGCGTGCTGTTCCCCCATTCTCAGCTGGTTCCGGTGCCCGATCTGCGGGAGATGTGCTTCGGAATATTTGAGGGCCGCAACTACATCGAGATGGAGCGCGACCCGGACTACCTTGCCTGGGTGGGGGAGGACTGCCGGGGCCGCTGCCCCGGCGGCGAGAGCCGGGACGAGTTCTCCGACCGCACCTGCGCCGCCTTCCAGCAGCTGCTGGAAGAGACCCTGGCTGCCGGGAAAAATGAGCTGGTCATCATGGCCCACGGCGGCACCCAGATGGCGGTGATGGAGCGGTACGCCGAGCCCTGGCGGGATTATTACGAATGGTGCTCCGGCAACGGGGCAGGGTACGTGCTGGATACGGACGACTGGGCCGCCCGCCGCACCCTGCGCCTTGTGGGAGAGGTGTGCTACACAAAGGAGGAAACCCGATGACCGTGCTGCTGGCCGCTGTCTGCGGCTTTGTGCTGGATCTGGCGCTGGGCGACCCGGCCTGGATGCCCCATCCGGTGGTGTTCATGGGCCGGTGCATCGCCCGGCTGGAAAAGGTTCTGCGCCGGGTATTCCCCGCCACCCCGAAAGGGGAGCTGGCGGCGGGCTGTGTGCTGGCGGCGGTGCTGCCGCTGGGCACCCTGGCGGTTACCGGCCTGGTGGTCTGGCTCTGCGGCCGGGTGCATCCGGCGCTGGGCTTTGCGGTGCAGGCGTTCTGGTGCTGGCAGGCGCTGGCCATGCGCGGCCTGCGGGACGAAAGCCGCAACGTGCAGCGGGCCCTCACCGGCGACACGCTGGACGCCGCCCGCAAAGCGGTGGGCCGCATCGTGGGGCGGGATACCGGCGCCCTCACCGCCGCCGGGGTCACCAAGGCCGCGGTGGAAACGGTGGCCGAGAACTTTGCCGATGGGGTGGCCGCCCCGCTGCTGTATATGTTCCTGGGCGGCGCGCCGCTGGCGCTGTGCTATAAATCCATCAACACCATGGACAGCATGGTGGGGTATAAGAACGACCGGTACCTGTACTTCGGCCGGGCAGCCGCCAGGCTGGACGATGTGGCCAACTACCTGCCCGCCCGGGGCGCGGCGCTGCTGCTGGTGGCGGCGGCGGCTCTGACCGGGCAGTCGGCAGCGGGAGCCTTTCGCATCTGGCGGCGGGACCGCCGCTGCCACGCCAGCCCCAACTCGGCCCAGACCGAGGCCGCCATGGCCGGGGCGCTGCGGGTGCAGCTGGCCGGCCCGGCCTACTACTTCGGAAAGCTGTACGAAAAGCCCACTATCGGGGATGACAGCCGCCCCATTGGGCCGGCGGACATCGCCCGCGCCGGGCGGATGCTGTACGCGGCGGGTTTTCTGGCCGTGGCGCTGGGGGCGGCGGTGCGGTTTGTGATTGTGTGGATTCTGTAAAGGGGGATGGACAATGCCGCTGATCCATGGGGGCGACTGGGCCGGGTACAAGGCCCAGTACGGCGGGATGCCGCTGGATTTTTCCGCCAACGTAAGCCCGCTGGGCCTGCCCGGCGGGGTGCGCCGGGCCATGGCCCAATCGCTGGAAAACGCCCATCTCTACCCGGACCCGCTCTGCCGGGCGCTGCGTGCCGGGCTGGCGGAACACCTGGGCCAGCCGGCGGAGCAGATCCTGTGCGGGGCCGGTGCGGCGGACCTGATCTTCCGGCTGGTGCTGGCGGTGCGGCCCAAAACGGCCCTGGTCACCGCCCCCACCTTTGCCGAGTATGAGCAGGCCCTGGCCCTTACCGACTGCCAGGTGCAGCGGTATACCCTGCGGCCGGAGAACGATTTTCTCCTGACCGAGGATTTCCTCGCCGCCATCCGCCCCGGTGTGGATCTGGTGTTTCTGTGCGAGCCGAACAACCCCACCGGCCGCACCACCCCCCGGCCGCTGCTGGGCCGTATCCTGGCCGCCTGCGAAGCGGCGGGGGCCAGGCTGGTGGTGGACGAGTGTTTCAATGAATTTCTCGCCGACCCGGCGGCCCATACCCTGCGGGGGGAACTGGCCGCCCATCCGGGCCTTGTGATCCTGAACGCCTTTACCAAGTGGTACGGCATGGCCGGGGTGCGGCTGGGCTACGCCCTCTGTTCCGACGCGGAACTGCTGGAACGGATGCGGGCCTGCGGCCAGCCCTGGGCCGTGTCGGTGGAGGCGCAGGCGGCGGGCCTGGCCGCCTTGCAGGAAACCGAATACAGCGCCCGCCTGCGGGCCCTTGTGGCCGGGCAGCGGCCGCGCCTGACGGCGGGGCTGGCGGCGCTGGGCTGCCGGGTGATACCCGGTGAAGCCAATTACATCCTGTTCGCCCGCCCGGAACCGGACCTGACCGCCCGGCTGCGGGCCAGAGGGGTGCTGCTGCGGGACTGCGCCAACTATCCCGGCCTGGGCCCCGGCTGGTACCGGGCGGCGGTGCGCACCGAACAGGAAAACAACGCCTTTTTGCAGGCAATGAAGGAGGCGCTGTAAGGATGGCACGATGCATCATGGTGCAGGGCACCATGTCCGGCGCGGGCAAAAGCCTGCTGGTCACCGCCCTGTGCCGCATTTTCCGCCAGGACGGCTGGCGGGTGGCTCCGTTCAAAAGCCAGAACATGGCGCTGAACAGCTACATCACCCGGGACGGCCTGGAGATGGGCCGGGCCCAGGTGGCCCAGGCCGAGGCCGCGGGAAAGGAGCCGGACGTGCGGATGAACCCCATCCTGCTCAAGCCCTCCAGCGACACCGGCAGCCAGCTGATCGTGAACGGGGAGGTGCGGGGCCAGTACGACGCGGCCCGGTACTTCCGGATGCGGGAAAGCCTGGTGCCGGATATCCTGGCCGCCTACAACTCCCTGGCCGCCGAAAACGACATCCTGGTGATCGAGGGGGCGGGCAGCCCGGCCGAGATCAACCTGAAAGGGGATATCGTGAACATGGGACTGGCCCGTCTGGTGGACGCGCCGGTGCTGCTGGCCGGGGACATCGACCGGGGCGGGGTATTTGCCCAGCTGTACGGCACGGTGGCTTTGCTGGAGCCGGAGGACCGGGCCCGGGTCAAGGGCCTGCTCATCAACAAGTTCCGGGGGGATGTGAATCTGCTGACCCCGGGCCTGGAACAGCTGCGGCAGCTTACCGGCGTGCCGGTGCTGGGCGTTGTGCCCTACACCCGGGCGGACATCGACGACGAGGACAGCCTGGCCCCCCGCCTGGAGGAAACCCGCACCCACCGGCCGCTGGATGTGGCGGTGATCCGGCTGCCCCATATCTCCAACTTTACCGATTTTTCCCCGCTGGAAAGCCATCCCGCCCTGGGGGTGCGGTATGTGCAGCGCCCGGGCGAGCTGGGCCAGCCGGATCTGACCGTGCTGCCCGGCACCAAAAACACCATGGGGGACCTGGTCTGGCTGCGGGAGAGCGGCTTTGCCTCGGCGGTGCAGAAACTGGCCGCCGCCGGGCACCCGGTGCTGGGGGTCTGCGGCGGGTACCAGATGCTGGGCCGCCGCCTGGACGACCCGGACGGGGTGGAGCAGCAGGGCAGCCAGCCGGGCCTGGGCCTGCTGCCCTGCGTCACCCGGTTTACAGGCCAAAAGACCCGTACCCGTGTGCAGGGCCGCGCCCTGGCCGGGCCGCTGGAAGGGGCCGGTCTGGACGCCTACGAGATCCACATGGGCCGCACCGATACCGGCGATGCCGAACCCTTTGCCCGGCTGTCGGACGGCACGCCGGAGGGGGCGGCGGCAGGCTGCGTGTTCGGCACCTACCTGCACGGCCTGTTTGACACCGGCGAGCTGACCGACAAGCTGGCCGCCTGGCTGCTGGAGCGCCGGGGTCTGCCGCCCGCGGCCGCCCGGGCCGAAAGCCACGCCGCCTATAAACAGCGGCAGTACGACCTGCTGGCCGACGCGGTGCGCGCCGCGCTGGACATGGAGGCGGTCTACCGCATTCTGGACAAACACTGAATCCACAGGAAAGAAGGAGTTTCCATGCAGCAGCATACCCTGCCCGCCGATATCGAGCGTACCAGTATGTCCATCATCCGGGCCGAACTGGCCCAGCGGGGCATCCCGGTGCCGGAGGATGTGGCCCCGGTGGTCTGGCGGGTGATCCATACCACCGCGGATTTTGACTACGCGGAAAACCTGCGTTTCACCCCCGGGGCGGTTGCCCGGGGCATCGAGGCCCTGCAGAACGGGGCCTCCATCATTACCGATACCCGCATGGCCCAGGCCGGGGTAAGCAAGCCCAGCCTGGCAAAACTGGGCGGGCAGGCGCTCTGCTTCATGGGGGACGAGGAGGTGGCCGCCGCGGCCGCCAAAAATCAAACCACCCGGGCCGCCGCCGCCATGGACAAGGCCGTGGCCGGATACCCCGGCGCGGTGCTGGCGGTGGGCAACGCCCCCACCGCCCTGCTGCAGCTGGAAGAGCACATCCGTGCCGGTGCCCGCCCGGCGCTGGTGATCGGGGTGCCGGTGGGCTTTGTAAACGTGGTGGAAAGCAAGGAGCGTATCCTGGCTGCCTGCCGGGCCGCCGGGGTGCCCGCCATTGTGGCGATGGGCCGCAAAGGAGGCAGCGGGGTGGCGGCCGCCATCTGCAACGCGCTGCTCTATTCCGCCGTAAACGCGCTGGACCCGGCTGCCCGGGGCTGGCAGGGATGATACCGAACAAGTGAGGGACGTACCAATGAAAACACGTATTCCGGCCCTGATCCTGGCGCTGGCCTGCGCCGCTCTGGCATTTACCGGCTGCACCGCCGCCGCGCCCGCGGGGGCTTCTTCCCAGGCGCAGCCCGCCTCCTCCGATACCGGCGCTTCTGATGCCGTCACCTTTACCGACGCGCTGGACCGCACCGTGACCATCGAGGGTACGCCCCGGCGGGTGGTGGCCCTGATCGGCAGCTTTGCCGATGTGTGGTGCCTGGCGGGCGGCAAGGATACCCTGGTGGCGGCCGCGGACGATACCTGGACCCAGTTTGACCTGGGGCTGCCGGATACCGTGGCCAACCTGGGCTCCACCACCGAACCGAACCTGGAAACCATCCTGGCCGCCGAGCCGGATCTGGTGCTGGGCAGCACCAAGACCGCTGCCGACGTGGATCTGCTGCCCACCTTTGAAGCGGCGGGCATCCCGGTGGCCTACTTCAATATCAGCACCTTTGAGGACTATCTGGCCATGCTGGAGATCTGCACCCGGCTGACCGGCCGGGCCGATCTGTACGAGGAAAACGGCACCGCGATCGGGCAGCAGATCACCGATGCCTGCGCCCTGGCCGAGGGCAAGCAAGGCCCCTCGGTGCTGTATCTGCGGGCCTCCGGCAGCAGCTGCAAGGTCAAGAACAGCGAGAACACCGTGCTGGGCGAGATGCTGGCCGACCTGGGCTGCACCAACATCGCCGACAGCGAGACCAGCCTGCTGGAGAACCTGTCCATGGAGGTGATCCTGCAGGCCGACCCGGACAGCATCTTCATCGTGCTGCAGGGCTCCGACCCCGCCAAGCCCCAGAAAAGCCTGGAGGAAGCGGTGCTGTCCAACCCTGCCTGGCAGCAGCTTACCGCCGTGAAGGAGGGCCGGGTTTACTACATGGATCAGCGGCTCTATAACGTAAAGCCCAACGCCCTGTGGGGCCAGGCGTACCAGCAGCTGGCGGAGATTCTGTATGGCGAATAACGCGAAAAACGGCCGGGTGGCGGCGCGGCTGTGCCTGATGGCGCTGGCCGTGCTGCTGGCCGCGGTATTGAGCCTGTGCCTGGGCCCGGTGTCCCTGACCCCGGCGCAGCTGTGGCAGGGCCTGTGGGGGCAGGGGGACGGCGCGTCCATCCTGGCCTATGTGCGGCTGCCCCGCACGGTGGGCTGCCTGCTGGCGGGGGCCGCGCTGGCGGTCAGCGGCGGCATTATCCAGACGGTGCTGGCCAACCCCCTGGCCGCCCCCAGCACCATCGGCGTAAACTCCGGCGCGGGGCTGGGCGTGGCGCTGTGCTGCGCGTTGGCACCCGGCGCGCTGGCGGCGGTGCCGCTGGCCGCGTTCCTCGGGGCCTTTGTGGGGGTGCTGTTCATCCTGCTGCTGGCCGAAAAGGCCGGCGCCTCCCGCATCACCCTGGTGCTGGCGGGCGTGGCGCTGTCCGGCATGTTCAGCGCCGGGGTGGACACGGTGGTCACCCTCTATCCGGACGCCCTGATCGGCTATTCCGATTTCCGTATCGGCGGCATGGCCAACCTGTATATGGGCAAGCTGCTGCCCGCCGGGGCGGTGATTCTGGTAAGCATCCTGCTTGCCCTGTTCCTGGCCAGTGAGATGGACCTGCTGGCCCTGGGCACCGATACCGCCCAGAGCCTGGGGCTGCGTGTGCGGCCGGTGCGGGTGGCGCTGCTGGCATTGTCGGCGGCGCTGGCGGGCGCAGCGGTCAGCTTTGCGGGGCTTCTGGGCTTTGTGGGGCTGATCGTGCCCCATATGGTGCGCCGGATACTGGGTGGCGGCAGCCTGCGGCTGGTGGCCGGGTGCGCCTTGTGCGGCGCGGCGCTGCTCACCTTCTGCGATCTGGTTTCCCGTCTGGCCTTTGCGCCCTTTGAACTGCCGGTGGGCATTGTGCTGTCCCTGGCGGGCGGGCCGTTTTTTTTGTGGCTGTTGTTTCAGAAAAAGGGGGCGCATCTATGATCGAACTGCAAGACCTCTCGGTGGGCTACCGGGGCCAGCCGGTGCTGCGGGGGGTAAACCTGGCGTTCCGGCCGGGGCAGGTAACGGTGCTGCTGGGGCCCAACGGCTGCGGCAAAAGCACCCTGCTCAAAACCGCCCTGGGATTGCTGCCCGCGCTGGGCGGGCAGGTGCTCTACGACGGGGTGCCGCTGGGCAGCCTGGCCCCGGTGCAGGTGGCCCGGCAGGCGGCCTACATGGCCCAAAGCCGCAGCGTGCCCCACATCGAGGCAAGGCGGATGGTGCTGCACGGGCGCTTTCCCTATCTGTCCTTTCCCCGGCGTTACCGGCCGGAGGATAAACAGGCGGTGGCCCAGGCCATGGACGAGGCAGGCGCCGCCGATCTGGCCGGCTGCCTGATGCAGGAGCTCAGCGGCGGCCAGCGGCAGAAGGTCTATCTGGCCATGGCGCTGGCCCAGCGCACCGGCACCATCTTCATGGACGAGCCCACCACCTGGCTGGACGTGCGCCATCAGCTGGAGGTCATGGCCACCGCCCGGCGGCTGGCCGCGGGCGGCAAGGCGGTGGCGCTGGTCTGCCACGACCTGTGCCTGGCGCTGCGCAATGCCGACACGGTGGCCCTGCTGGCCGACGGGGCCCTGCGCATGACCGATACCCCCGACCGGGTGTACGAGAGCGGCGCACTGGATAGCGCGTTCGGCGTGCGGGTGCGCCGGGTGGAAGTGGACGGCAGCTGGCAGTATTTCTGCGAGTAAGGAGGCATACACATGGGATGTTTCCCCCTGTTTATCGAGCTGGCGGGCCGCCCCTGCCTGGTGGCGGGCGGCGGCAAGGTGGCGCTGCGCAAGGTGCAGAAACTGCTGCCCTTCGGCCCCCGCATCACGGTGGTGGCCCCGTCGGTATGCCCGCAGCTGGCGGCGGTGCCCGGCGTGCGGTTTGTGCGCCGCAGGGTGCGCGTGGGGGATCTGCGCCGCCAGACGCTGGTCATCGCCGCCACCGACGACGCGGCCCTGAACCGGCGCATCGCCGCGGCCTGCCGGGCCCGGCATATCCCGGTCAACGTGGTGGATGACCCGGACGCGGGCAGCTTTATCTTTCCGGCGCTGGCCCGGCGGGGCCCGCTTACGGTGGGGGTCTGCACCGGCGGCGCCAGCCCGGTGGCGGCGGCCTGGGTGAAACGGCAGATCGAGGCCGTTCTGCCGCAGGAAACCTTCGGCCCCATCCTTACCTGGCTGGCCGGCTGCCGCCAGCCGGTCAAGGCGGCGCTGGCGAGTGAAACCACCCGCGCGGCGCTGTTTGCCCGGCTGTTCGATACCTGTATGGAAAAGGGGCGGCCCCTCACCGACGAGGAGTTCGCCGCCCTGCTGGATCAAGCGAAAACGGAGGAAAACACCCATGGCTGAAACCGGCTGTGTCTATCTGGTGGGCGCGGGCTGCGGCGCCGCCGACCTGATCACCCTGCGGGGTCTGCGCCTTTTGCAGACCTGCGAAGCGGTGGTCTACGACGATCTGATCGACCCGGCCCTGCTGGCGCAGGTTCCCCTGCGCGCCGAGCGGTACTGCGCGGGCAAGCGGGCGGGCCGCCATTCCATGCCCCAGCCCGAAATCAACGAGCTGCTGGTCCGTCTGGGCCGCAGCGGCAAACAGGTGGTGCGGCTCAAAGGCGGTGACCCCTTTGTCTTTGGCCGGGGCGGGGAGGAGTTCTTGGCCCTGCGGGAGGCGGGCATCCGCTGCCAGGTGGTGCCGGGTATCTCCTCCTCCATCGCCGTGCCCGGCGCGGCGGGGATTCCGGTCACCCACCGGCGGGCCGCCCGCAGCTTTCACGTGATCACCGGCCACACCGCCGACGGTACCGACGGCCTGCCCGAGGATCTGGACACCCTGGCCCGGCTGAACGGCACCCTGGTGTTCCTGATGGGGCTGGGCGCGCTGGAAACCATCGCCGCCCGGCTCATGGCGGCGGGCAAACCGGCCGATACCCCGGCGGCAGTAGTCAGCGGGGGCAACGCCCCCCATCCCGCCACCGTGCGGGGCACCCTGGCCGATATCGCCGCCCGCACCCGGGCTGCCGGGGTGCAGGCCCCGGCGGTGGTCCTGGTGGGGCAGACCGCCGCGCTGGAACTGGCCGACCCGCCCGCCGGGCCGCTGGCCGGGCAGCGGGTGGGGCTGGTAGGCACCGACACTTTTGTCGACCGCCTGGGTGAAAAACTCACCGCCGCCGGGGCCGAGCCCCGGCTCTGCGTGGCCGCCCGCACCGAGGCGCTGCCGGTATCCCTGGAATGGGAATCCCTGGCCGACGGCACCCCCCGCTGGCTGGTGCTGACCAGCGTGAACGGGGTGGAGCAGCTGTTCCGCCTGCTGCGGGAAAACCGGGTGGATCTGCGCAAACTGGCCGGCTGCCGGTTTGCCGCCATCGGCCCCGCCACCGCCGCCGCCCTGGCAGCGCGGGGCATCCAGCCCGATTTGTGCCCCGCCACCGCCACCGGCGAGGAACTGGGCCGCCTGCTCATCGCGTCGGTGCCCGCCGGGCAGCCCATCCTGCTGTTGCGGGCACAAAACAGCACCCCGCTGCTGCATACAATGCTGCTCGGGGCCGGTTACCCGGTGGAGGAGCACTCCCTCTACCGTACCGTCTACCAGCCGCTGCGCCCCGCCCAGGCGGGCGAGGCCCTGGTGTTCGGCAGCGCCACCGGGGTGCGTGCCTACGCGGAGGCCTTCGGCGCGCCCGGGGCCGGGGTGAAATGCGTCTGCATCGGCCCCGTCACCGCCGCCGAGCTGGCCCGCCACACCGCCGCGCCCTTTGCCACCGCGCCGGACATCTCGGCCGACGGCATCCTGGCCTGTCTGGAAACGCTGTAACCAACACGCTCCGCCCCCTGCCGGGCGGGGCGCTTTTTCTTACAAAACGGTCACGCGCGCCGGGCCCGGATGGCGTATAATAAAACCGTATAACCTGTCTGCACGGAGGAAGCTGGTATGACCCGTATCCTGCTGATCGAAGACGACGACACCATTGCCCGGGGGCTGGCCTATTCCCTGGAACAGGAGGGCTGGACGGTCACCTGCTTCGGCACCCTGGCCGAGGGCCGGGCCGCACTGGAAACCGGCTCCTTTGAACTGCTGCTGGCCGATGTGGGCCTGCCGGACGGCAGCGGTTACGACCTGTGCGCCGCCGCCAAAAGCCGGGGCATCCCGGTGATCTTTGCCACCGCCCGGGGAGACGAGGGCAGCGTGGTGCTGGGGCTGGACATGGGCGCGGATGACTATATCGTCAAGCCCTTCCGCTTGCGGGAGGTGGCCAGCCGCATCCGGGCGGTGCTGCGCCGCGCCGCCGGGGACGGGGAACACATCGCCCGCCTGGGGGATGTGACCATCGACATGCAGCGGGCCCAGGTAAGCCGCCGGGGCCAGCCGGTGCTTCTCACCGCGCTGGAATACCGGCTGCTGCTCACCTTTCTGGCCCATCCCGGCCAGACCCTCACCCGGGGTCAGCTGCTGGAGGGCATCTGGGACGTGGCGGGCAACTTTGTCAACGACAACACCCTGTCGGTTTATATCAAGCGGCTGCGGGAAAAGCTGGAATCCCCGGGCAAGCCGCTGATCGTCACCGTGCGGGGCATCGGCTACCGGCTGGAGGCGGATACCCATGCTGCGCAATAAAGAACTGATCGGGCCCTTTGTGATAACCCTGGCCCTCACCGCTGCCGCGGGCCTTGTGTGCGGCGCGCTGGGCGGCATGGCCGCCGGGCTGGCCGGGGCGGCTTTTGCCCTTCTTGTGGGAATAGTGTGGCTGGCGGTCACCGCCCGCCGTTATGCCCGGCTGCGCCAGCTGGGGGAGTATCTGGCCAGCGTCTACGCCGGGGGCGAGCTGCTGGACATCCGGGACAACCGGGAGGGCGAATTGAGCCTGCTGAAAAACGACCTGCACAAGATCACCGTCACCCTGCGCCAGCAGAGCGAGCAGCTGGCCCACGACAAGCAGTTTTTGCAGGGGCTTCTGGGCAGCATTTCTCACCAGCTGCGCACCCCGCTCACCGGGATGCTGGTCATGGCCGACCTGCTGGCCCGGCCCGACCTGCCGGACGAAAAGCGGGCGGAGTTCACCGGCCAGCTTACCGCCCAGCTGGAACGGATGCAGTGGCTGCTGGAACGGCTGCTGACCCTTTCCCGGCTGGACGCGGGCTGCCTGGTGATGGAGTCCGCCCCGGTCAGCCTGCCCGCGCTGGTGCGCCGGGCCGCCGCCCCGGTGCGGGTGGCGCTGGAACTGCGGGGCCAGACGTTGGAACTGGACTGCCCCGAGGGCCCGGCCTGGCAGGGGGATGAAAAATGGACCGCCGAGGCGGTGACCAACCTGATCAAAAACGCCTCCGAGCACGCCCCGGAGGGTGGCCGGGTGACGGTGCGGCTGCGGCAGGATGCGCTGGCCGCCCGCATCACGGTGGAGGACAACGGCCCCGGCATCCCGGCGGCGGATATGCCCCGCCTGTTTGAGCGGTTCTACCGGGGTTCCAACGCGGCCCCCGGCAGCGCGGGCATCGGCCTGGCCCTGGCGCGGGAGCTGGCCCGGGCCCAGGGCGGCGAGGTCACAGCGGCCAACCGTGCCGACGGCCCCGGCGCCTGCTTCACCCTGCGGCTGCCCATGCGCCCCGGCGCTCTGTGAGTAAACTGTCACCCGCCCGGTCACGGCCCGGTCACCCGCGCGCGGTACACTGAGGATGCGGGCAGGGGAACACAGCCCCGCCCCAGCGCAAAACAAGGAGGAAACATCTTTATGGAACTGCTTCGCGTGGAACACCTGACCCGGCACTACGGTGAGGGCGCGGCCCGGGTGGTAGCGCTGGACGACGTGTCCTTTTCGGTGCAAAAAGGGGAGTTCGTGGCCATCATGGGCCCTTCCGGCAGCGGCAAAAGCACCCTGCTGCATCTGCTGGGCGGGGTGGACCGGCCCACCGCGGGCCGGGTGCTGGTGCAGGGCACCGACCTGTACGCCATGGACGAAACGGCCCTGGCCATCTTCCGCCGCCGCCAGATCGGCCTGGTGTATCAATTCTACAACCTGATCCCGGTGCTGAACGTGCAGGAAAACCTGACCCTGCCCCTGCTGCTGGACGGGCGGCGGGTGGACAAGGACTATCTGGAACGGCTGACCGGAACGCTGGGCCTGACCGACCGGCTGAACCATCTGCCGGACCAGCTGTCCGGCGGGCAGCAGCAGCGGGTGAGCATCGGCCGGGCGCTGATCGCCAATCCGGCCCTGATGCTGGCGGACGAGCCCACCGGCAACCTGGACAGCCGCAACAGCGCCGAGATCATGACCCTGCTGCGCCATTTCCATGAGGAAAAGGGCCAGACCCTGCTGGTCATCACCCACGACGAGCGGATCGCCCGCCAGGCTGACCGGCTGCTCACCATTGAGGACGGGCGCATTACCCGGGATGAGGCGGTGCGGCCATGAATGTGATCCATTCCCTTACCCTGGCCCAGATGCGGGCCAAGCCCCGCCGCACCCTGACCACCCTGATCGGGGTGGCCCTGTCGGTGGCGATGCTCACGGCGGTGTTTGCCGGGGCGGATTCGTTTCTGGATCTGATGCGCCGCGAGGCGGTGGCCACGCTGGGCAGCTGGCACGGCCAGGTGAGCAACACCAGCGAAGCGGTGGCCCAGGCCCTGGCGGAGGATGACCGGCTAAACCAGGTGGCCCTGGCCGCCAACTGGGGTCTGGACCCGGCGGAGGACGGCAGCTTCACCGGGACGTCCCTGTTTGGGGTCAACGAGGCGCTGTATGAACTGCTGGGGGTGGAGTGTGTGGAGGGCGCTCTGCCCGAAAACTCCCACCAGCTGGCCATCAGCAGGGAACTGGCCCATCTGACCGGCTGGACCGTGGGCAGCCAGGTCACCCTGGATCTGGTGCGGGCCTGGTCGGTGTCGGGCGTCGAGCCGGACGGTACCCCGTTTTACCGGGCGGAAACCGGCCAGTGGAGCCCTTCGCCCACCGGCTTTGACCACACAGACGAGGTGGGCAGCGTCCGCTTTACCGTCACCGGTGTGGTGGAACTGGGCGCTTTCAGCAATGGATTCACCGGCTGGCTGCCCTGTTTCACTACCCTGGACAGCGCCCCGGCAGACAGCCGCTGGAACGTCTATTTCACCATGCGCAACCTTTCCCATGAGATTTGGAATGTGATGGACGACATCACCGCCCTGCAACAAAGCCAGGACCCGGCGTACGATCCCGGATACTATGGCCGCGCCACCAACCGGTCGCTGCTGCTCTACGCCGGTGTGGATGAGGAGGGCAGCTGGCTGCTCACCGCCTTTTACAGCCTGATGGGGGTGGTGCTGGCGGTGATCCTGATCGGGGCGGTGTCCCTGGCGCGCAACGCCTTTTCCATCAGCCTGGCCGAGCGTACCCGCATGCTGGGGATGCTGGCCAGCGTGGGCGCCACCCGCGCCCAGAAGCGCCGGAGCGTGCTGTTCGAGGCGCTGCTGCTGGGTCTGGCGGGCATTCCGCTGGGTCTGGCGGCGGGCTGCGCGGGCATGGCTATCACCCTGCCGCTGGTCAGCGCCCAGGTGCAGGAGCTGTTCCGGTTCCACGTGCCGCTTTACCTTTCGGTGCGGCCGCTGCCGCTGCTGGGGGCTGCCGCCCTGGCGGCGCTGGCCCTGCTGGTCAGCGCCCTGCAGCCGGCCTTCCGGGCCAGCCGGGTCAGCCCCATCGACGCCATCCGCGGCGCGGGGGAGGTGCGGCTGCGTCCCCGCAGCCTGCGCACCGGCGGGATCACCCGGCGTCTGTTTGGCTTTACCGGTGCCCTGGCGCTGAAAAACTGCAAGCGCAGCCGGGGCCGGTACCGTTCCATCGTGTTCTCCCTGGCGCTCAGCGTGGTCATGCTGCTGGCCGCCAGCGGCCTGTCCTACTATGTGGACCAGTCGGTGGCCATGCGCTACGGGCGGGACATCCCGCCGGCCCACGCCACGGTGGGCCTGAGCGACCCGGCCGCCGACCCGACGCCGCTGCTGGCGGAGATGCAGTCGCTGCCCGGCGCCGGAACCTGCCGGATTACCGGCGGGATCGACGTGGGCATGATGGGCTCCTGGCAGGTAAGCGAGCAGGATCTGAGCGCCGAGGCCCGCCGCTGGCTGACCGAGCGCAGCGAATACCGGGTGCAGATGGGCCTTGAGCCTCTGGCGGCGGAGGGTGTCTATACCGTTCAGCCCGCGCTGCTGGTGCTGGAGGATGAGGACTTCGCCGCCTGGGCGGGCCGGGACGTGACCCTGCGCACCGATCTGCTGGACTGTGTGCTGGTCACCGACAACTACCTGGCCGATCTGGGCAGCTTTGCCCGGCTGAAAAACGCCCTCCGGATCGAGGAGGGCTTCTCCCAGACCTTTGACCAGGGAGAGAACCGGTTTGCCGATACCTGGCGGGTGGCGGCCCTGGCCGCCGAGGCCCCGGCCAACAGCGGGGATACAACCCTGGCCGGGGACGGGCTCACGGTGCAGCTGGTCACCAGCCGCACGGTGTTTGAGGCGTTCCTGGCCCGGCAGGCGGCCGCCGGCCGTACCGGAAGCTATTTCTGGACGGTGCTCTACACCGAAGCGAAGGACCCGGTGCAACTGCAGGAGAGCCTGCTGGAATGGGTCGGCGAGGGCGACGGCCAGGAAAACACCTACCGCAGCGCCGGCAGCAGCGACATGAGCAGTATGCAGAGTTTTGCTTTCCTGCTTCGGGTGTTCTGCGGCGGCTTTGTGGTGCTGCTGTGCCTGGTCTGCGCCGCCAACATCCACAACACCGTTTCCACCGGCTTTGAGCTGCGCGCCCGGGAGTACGCCATGCTCCGCAGCGTGGGGGTCACCCCCGGCGGCTTTGCCCGGATGCTTCGGCTGGAAAGCCTGTTCTACGGAATCAAGGCCCTGTGCTGGGGCCTGCCGGTAGGGCTGGCGGTGCTGGTGGCGGAACACCGGGCCATCAACCTGAACTTCTATTCCTCTTTCAGCGTGCCGGTCTGGGGCTTTGCCCTGGCGGCAGCGGTGGTCTTTGGGGTCTGCGGCCTGTCGGGCTGGGCAGCCCGGCGGCGTCTGGCCCGCCAGACTATCGTGGAGGCGATACACACCACCGTACTGTAAACAAAAACGTGCCCCCGGCAGCCGCCGGGGGCACGTTTTTGGTGCGATTCAGTTGCGGTGGCGCAGCCGGGCAATCCCGGCCTGCAGGGCCTCCAGCCCGGCGGGCGCCGCCAGGATCAGGAACGGCAGGTAGCCGAACAGATAACGGGAACGCCATTCCCATACCAGCTCCAGCAGGAACATGCCGAACACGCACAGGTGGGCAAAGAAGATCCCGTCCACCGGCAGCGCGCCTTTCTGCAGCAGCCGCCGCACCGCGCCTGCGGTCAGGCAGATCAGAAACGCGAAATGCAGCGCATTGGAGGCGTAGTAGAAAATCTGGTAAAGGGCCGTGCCCGGCTTGAAAAATTCCCGCACCGGCGTGTCGGGCCAGTAGTAGGTGTCCCGGTCGTACTGCCGCACCTGGAAGGTACCGTCCTTCCAGGTTTCCACCACCTTGCGGTTGGTGAACAGCAGGTTTTGCAGCGGGCTGCGGGAGGCGATCCGGTCAAAGCACATCTGCAGGCAGATGGCGGTGCGGGCCTCAAAGGTGAATTTTCCCTGCTGCAGATTGAAGGTGAATTCGTTGTCCTCGTACACCCAGGGGCCGTCCGGATTCTGGGCCATCATGAAATAGTGGGTCACCGGCACCTGCCATTCCTGCTTGATGTATTCCCGGGAGAAGCGGCCCCAGATACCGGATTCGGCAAAGAATACCGGCAGTGCCCAGGCCACCGCACCCAGGCAGACCACAAAGGCGGCCAGGGCAGCCAGCTTGCGCCGGATCCCGTCCAGAGACAACATGGCCAGCCAGATCAGTGCCGCCACGATCAGCACCGCGTAGGTGCCCTTCATCCGCAGCGCCAGTCCGGCCAGCACCCCGGCGCCGATACCCCAGAGCGGGCGTTTTGTCTGGCGCAGCTTGGCCAGGCACAGCAGCATCCCGGTGCAGAAAGGCAGCGACATGGAGTCGGAATAGGGGGTGGCGGCATAGCCGTAAAAGGGCAGTACCAGCACCCAGACCACCGCACACAGAAGCGCCTGCCGGTTGCCCAGCAGCACCCGGGCCGCCAGATAGAACAGCAGATGCGCCGCCCACAAAAACAACACGCAGAGCACCACTGCCGCCAGATTGAAGTCCACCGATTCGCCGCCGATCAGGTACCAAAGCCGGTACCAGCCGGTAAACAGCATCAGGATCGCGCCGTTCTGGGGAAACCGGTAGAAATACTCCGCGTTCAGCATCCGCTCGGGGAACGGGGCCGACGCAATGTTGGCCGCCTCCGAGTGGATGACCCAGATATCCCAGTCGGTGCGGGCAAAATCCTCCAGCTGGATCAGCGCGCTGGCCAGGCACAGCGCCAGGAACAGCCCCGAAATCACCAGGAAAGCGATCCGCCGCTGCCGGTCATTTTCCGCAAAAGCGGCAAAACGCTCGCTGCGGCTCAGCCGCCACAGCCCGGCCAGCAGCGCCAGCCCGCATACCGCCGCCAGGGTGATGGCCACCGGATCGGTGCGGTTCCAGTACAGGGCAACCGCGGTCAGATAGAAAAAGGATACCGCCGCAAGAGCGTAAAAAATCCGCTCGCAAAAGGGGGTGATCTTGTTCAAGGAAAAGCCCTCCACACAGTTCAGTTTTCACAATTCTACCATGTTTTCCCCGCTTTGAAAAGCGGCGGCGGCCCCCTTGTAAGGCGGACAAAAAAGCGGTATAATGACAGCAATTCGATAAATTCCGAGTAAGGAGCATGTTCATGGCTGTAAAATATACCCGTCCCCGCGGCACCCAGGATGTACTGCCCGGCCAGAGCGGCCGCTGGCTGCGTCTGGAAAAACTCATGCGGCGCACCGTGGGCCTGTACGGCTACAAGGAGATCCGTCTGCCCACCTTTGAGGCCACCGAGGTGTTTGCCCGGGGCGTGGGCGACACCACCGATATTGTGTCCAAGGAGATGTACACCTTCCTGGACAAAGGCAACCGCAGCATCACCCTGCGGCCGGAAGGCACCGCCGGTGTGGCCCGCGCCATTCTGGAGAACGGCCTGCTGGGTTCCAGCCCGGCCCCGCTGAAAGCCTATTACCTGCAAAGCTGCTTCCGCTACGAAAAGGCTCAGAAAGGCCGCCTGCGGGAGTTCCACCAGCTGGGCATCGAGTGCTACGGCGCCGACGATCCCGCCGCCGACGCGGAGGTCATCGCGGTGGCCCGGCAGATCCTGTCCGCCGCGGGGCTGCGTCAGGTGCGGCTGGAGATCAACTCCATCGGCTGCCCCCACTGCCGTCCCAGATACCACGAAGCCCTGCGGGAGTATTTCAGTGCCCACAAGGCCGAACTCTGCGAAACCTGCCTGGAGCGTCTGGACCGCAACCCCATGCGTATCCTGGACTGCAAGGTGGAAAGCTGCGGCAAGGTGGCTGCCGGTGCGCCGGTTGTGCTGGATTATCTGTGCGAGGATTGCCAGAGCCGTTTTGACCAGGTCAAGGCGCTGCTGGACGCCCAGGGCATCGAGTACGTGGTGAACCCCACCATCGTGCGCGGCCTGGACTACTACACCAACACCGTGTTCGAGTTCATCCACACCGCCGTGGGCACCCAGGGCACCATCTGCGGCGGCGGCCGGTATAATGGATTGATGGAGCAGTTCGGCGGCCCCGCTACCCCCGCGGTGGGCTTTGGCATGGGCATCGAGCGGCTGCTCATGGCCCTGGAGGCCGAGGGCGTGGAGCTGGGCGGCGACCCGGTGCCCGCGCTCTATCTGGCTCCTCTGGGCGAAGCGGGCAAGACCGAGGCCATCCGGCTGGCGGCGGAACTGCGGGGTCGGGGCCTGTATGTGGAAACCGACATCGTGGGCCGCGGCCTGAAAGCCCAGATGAAGTACGCCAACAAGCTGGGCGCCGTATACAGCATGGTGCTGGGCGATGACGAGGTCAATGCCCGCCGCGCCCGCGTCAAGCGGATGGAGGACGGCGCCGAGACCGAGCTGAGCCTGGACGATCTGGGCGAATTCCTCTGCCAGAACCTGTGAACCTGCGCCGGGACCGTCTGCGGGTGCTGGGCATCTGGCTGGCGGTGGGTCTGGCCTACCTGATCTGGGTACGGGCCACCGGCTGGGGCATTCCCTGCCCGATCCACACCGTCACCGGGCTGGAGTGCCCGGGCTGCGGCATTACCCGTATGCTCACCGCCCTTTCCCGGGGCGACTGGGCTGCCGCCCGCGCCGCCAATGCGGGATTGTTTTACCTGTCGCCGTTTCTGGCGCTGTTTCTGGGCCGGGCTTTGTGGCTCTGGCTCACCGGCCGAAGGGCCGATACACCGGTTTTGCGCATTGCGGGCGCGGGGCTGGTCATCTTTCTTGTAGTCTGGGGCATCGTTCGCAACCTGCCTCTGTAGATCGAGCCGCCTGCGGCGGCGCCATCCACACACGAAAAGAAGATATAAGGAGAAACCCATGAACAAGAATATTGCGGTTTGCGTTATTCTGACCATCATTACCTGCGGCATCTACGGCATCTACTGGCTGTACACCCTGAACGAGGCCGCCTGCCTGGTCAATCCCGCCGAGTGGAATACCTCCGGCGGTATGGTCATCCTGCTGGGCATCATCACCTGCGGCATCTACTGGTACTACTGGTACTACAAGATGGGCAAGGCTTTTGCCGTGATCCCCGGTTCTTCGGACAACAGCCTGCTGTACATCATCCTGCACTTTTTCGGCCTGGGCATCGTGAACATGTGCATCATGCAGAGCGATGTGAACCGCGCCTACCCGGTCTGATATTGCTTTATGGCCGCCCGGTCCCCAGACGCCGGGCGGCTTTCCTTTTGCACGCACCTTGTAATATCCGCCCAAACGCGCTATAATGGGGCGGTATGGAAACACGGGGCCTTCTGTGCCCCCGAACAATGAGATAAAGGGGTTTTACGAACTATGGAAACCATGGGTAACCTGCGCCGTACCCACTATGTGGGCGGGCTGCGCCTGGCGGACGCGGGCACCGAGATGACGGTGGCCGGCTCCATCGCCAAATGCCGCGACAAGGGCGGCATCATCTTTTCCGACCTGCGGGACACCACCGGCGTGCTGCAGATGGTGTTTGACGACGGCACCGACCGGGAGGTCTTTGCCAAGGCCCAGAGCCTCAAAAGCGAGTATGTGGTGATCGCCCGCGGCACCCTGCGGGAGCGGGACGCCAAGACCGACAAGATTCCCACCGGCGAAGTGGAGCTGTATGTGAGCGAACTGCGGGTGCTCAGCGCCGCGGAGACCACCCCGTTTGAGATCCGGGACGAGATCAAGGTCAAGGACGAACTGCGTCTGAAATATCGCTATCTGGATCTGCGCCGTCCCAGCATGCACGAGCCGCTGGTGCTGCGCAGCCGCATCTGCCAGATTGTGCGCAACTATTTCTGCGACCATCACTTCTGCGAGATCGAGACCCCCATGCTGATGAAGAGCACGCCGGAAGGCGCGCGGGACTACCTGGTGCCCAGCCGGGTGCAGCCGGGCCATTTCTACGCCCTGCCCCAGTCCCCCCAGCTGTACAAGCAGATCCTGATGCTGTCCGGTTTTGACCGCTACTTCCAGATCGCCCGCTGCTTCCGGGACGAGGATCTGCGCGCCGACCGCCAGCCGGAATTCACCCAGATCGACCTGGAGATGAGCTTTGTCACCGAGGACGATGTGATGACCCTGAACGAGGGTCTGATCAAGCTGCTCTGGAAAGAGATCCTGAACATCGACCTGACCACCCCGTTCCGCCGCATCCCCTGGGACGAGGCCATGGCCCGCTTCGGCTCCGACAAGCCGGATATGCGGTTCGGCCTGGAGCTCATGGATGTGACCGACGCGGTGCGCTCCAGCAGCTTTGCGCCCTTCCGCAGCGCCATCGACGCGGGCGGCAGTGTGCGGCTGATCAACTGCAAGGGTCTGGCCGGCCAGCTTACCCGCAAGACCATCGACAAGCTGGGCGAGGTGGCCAAGACCTACGGCGCCAAGGGCCTGGCCTACACCCGTCTGACCGAGGAGGGCGAGACCTCCAGCTTTGAGAAGTTCCTCACCGAGGAGGAGAAAACCGCCCTGCGCGCCGCTGCCGGCGCCGAAACCGGCGACGTGCTGCTGCTGGTCAGCGATGCCAACAACACCCGCGCCTGCACCGCTCTGGGCCAGGTGCGTCTGGAAGTGGGCCGCCGCTGCGACCTGATCGATCCCGGCAAGTTCGAGTTCCTGTGGGTGGTGCGGTTCCCGCTGTTCGAGTACAGCGAGGAGGAGGGCCGCTTCATGGCCATGCACCATCCCTTCACCATGCCCACCGAGGACAGCCTGGACAAGGTGGAAACCGACCAGGCGGCCTGCTATGCCAACGCCTACGACATCGTGCTGAACGGTGTGGAGCTGGGCGGCGGCTCCATCCGTATCAACGATCCGGAGCTGCAGGGCCGCATGTTCAAGGCGCTGGGCTTCACCGAGGAGAAAGCCCGGGAGAGCTTCGGCTTCCTGATGGACGCCTACCGTTACGGCGCGCCCCCGCACGGCGGCATGGCCTACGGCCTGGACCGTCTGGTCATGCTGATGCTGGGCCGGGATTCCATCCGGGACGTGATCGCCTTCCCCAAGGTGCAGAACGCCAGCGAGCTGATGAGCGGCGCCCCCGATGTGGTGGATGCCAAGCAGCTGACCGATCTGCGCATCGCCTGCCTGGAAGAGCCCCAGGCCTGATAATAGAAAAAGGCCGATCTGGGGGCCAATGGCCCCCAGACCCCATTACGGCGGGCCGGGAGCTGTCCCGGCCCGCTTTTTGTATGGAACTTTCCCCGCCGGGGTATACTCTCCGGGAGAAAGCGGGGGAGTACATTGGCAAAAAAATCCAAGCGGGGCGTTTTGATTCTGGGGGCCGGGGCGGCGATCCAGGCCCTTACCGGCATTCCGGCGGCCTGGGGCGTGTTCCATGAACCGGTGGCCGCCGAATACCGGCTGAACGAAGCCGGGGCCGAGTGGGTGTTCAGCCTGATCGTGGGGGCGTTCGGGGTAGGCTGTGTGCTGGGCGGCTTTCTGCAGGACCGGTTCGGCCCCCGCTCCGCCGGGCTGGCGGGGGCGGCGCTGCTGGCGGGCGGGTTTGCCGCCGGGGCGGCGGTTCCGGCGGGCAGCGCGGCGGTGTTCGCGCTGGCGTTCAGCCTGCCGGTGGGGCTGGGCTGCGCCTTCCTGTACCCGGCGGTCATGAGCTGTGCCCAGAAATGGTACGCGGATAAAAAGGGCCTGGCCACCGGCGTGATCGGCGGCGCGGCCGGGGCCAGCGGCGCGGTGCTCTCCCTGCTGGTCAATCTGGTGAATGAGCGGTGGGGCATCCGGGCCTGCCTGTGGGTGCTGGCCGGGTTGCTGGCGGTGGTCTGCGGCGGCGGGGCGGCGCTGCTCAAAAACCCGCCGCAAACCAAAAAACAGCCCGCGGCAGCACCTGCCGACGGGCCGGACTACACCCCCGCCCGGATGCTGCGCACCCGGCAGTACTGGCTCTGTGTCACGGTGGTGGCCATGGCTTCGCCCACCGTGCTGCTGTTCAGCCCCATCCTGCTGGAAATGGGCCGTCAGCGGGGCCTGCCCGATGCCTGGGCGGCGCTGCCGGTGGCGGTGGGCAGCGTGGGCAGCGCCGCCGGCCGTCTGCTTATGCCCCTTCTCAGCGACCGGCTGGGCCGCCGCCGCACCTATCTGGTACTGTTCGCCGCCCTGGCGGGATTGTCGGCAGCCTTTGCTTTTGCCCGGTGCGGCTGGTTTGTGGCCGGGTACACGGCGCTGACCTTCTGTTACTCCGGCCAGGCGGCGCTGCTGCCCGCGCTGGGCACCGACCTGTTCGGCATGCCCCACGCCGGGGTCAACTACGGCTTTCTGGCCCTGGGTATGAGCGCGGGCGGGCTGGCCTTTCCGCTGGCGGCCCGGGCGCTGGGCTGGCAGCTGGCCCGGCACTGGGTGGCGGTGGCGGCGGCCGCGGCGGGTTTTGTCTGCCTGCTGGCGCTGCGTCCCACCGGCGGCAAGGGCGGTTGTGACAAATCTTTGAGAAAAAATTGACAGAATTTCCGCAGTCCTGTCTGCGCAAACGCTTGAAAAAACTGCTTGTCCACCGTATAATAATATGAGCAGTGCCAATCATTTTTCAGCAGAAAAGGAGAGTACTATTATGACCTATTCTCATGAAGTAGAGCGTATGTGTCCTCTGACCAAAGGCCCGCACCACGGTCCCGCCCCCATTCCGGAGGAGGGCAACTGGGTAAAAGCCTATGAGATCAAGGACATTTCCGGTCTGACCCACGGTGTGGGCTGGTGCGCCCCCCAGCAGGGTACCTGCAAGCTGACCCTGAACGTGAAGAACGGCGTTATCGAAGAAGCCCTGGTGGAGACCATCGGCTGCTCCGGCATGACCCATTCTGCCGCCATGGCCGGCGAGATCCTGCCCGGCAAGACCATTCTGGAAGCCCTGAACACCGACCTGGTCTGCGACGCCATCAACGTGGCTATGCGTGAGCTGTTCCTGCAGATCGTCTACGGCCGCAGCCAGACCGCTTTCAGCGAGGACGGCCTGCCCATCGGCGCCGGCCTGGAAGACCTGGGCAAGGGTCTGCGCAGCATGACCGGTACCATCTTCTCCACCAAGGCCAAGGGCGTTCGTTACCTGGAGCTGACCGAGGGCTACATCCTCAAGACCGCTCTGGACGAGAACAACGAGGTCATCGGCTATCAGTTCGTGCGTCTGGGCAAGATGCTGGAGGCGATCCGCCACGGCGAGGATCCCAAGACCGCGTTCGAGAAGAACATCGGCACCTACGGCCGGTTCGATGGCGCTGCCAAGTACATCGACCCGCGCGAAGAATAAGAGAGGAGGAGTACAACAATGGCTACTTTTGAATCTATGGATCGCCGCATGCCCAAAATCGAGGCATGCCTGAAGGCCAACGGCCTGGAATCCCTGGACGCCTGCCGCGATATGCTCCTCGAGAAGGGCATCGACTGCGAGGCTATTGTCAAGGGCGTACAGCCCATCTGCTTTGAGAACGCCGTGTGGGCCTACACCCTGGGCACCGCCATCGCCGTGAAGCGCGGCCTGACCAGCGCCGCCGACTGCGCCGCTGCCATCGGCGAGGGCCTGGAGGCCTTCACCATCCCCGGCTCTGTGGCCGAGCAGCGCAAGGTGGGCCTTGGCCACGGTAACCTGGGCGCCATGCTGCTGAGCGACGACACCAAGTGCTTCGCCTTCCTGGCCGGCCACGAGTCCTTCGCCGCCGCCGAGGGCGCCATTGGTATCGCCCGCACCGCCAACAAGGCCCGCAAGACCCCGCTGCGCGTCATCCTGAACGGCCTGGGCAAGGACGCTGCCTACATCATCAGCCGTATCAACGGCTTCACCTACGTGGAGACCGACTACGACTTCAAGACCGGCGAGCTGAAGGTTGTCCGTGAGAAGGCCTTCTCCGACGGCGAGCGCGCCGCCGTGAAGTGCTACGGCGCCAACGACGTGCTGGAAGGCGTGGCCATCATGAAGAAGGAGGCCGTGGAGGTTTCCATCACCGGTAACTCCACCAACCCCACCCGGTTCCAGCATCTGGTTGCCGGCACCTACAAGAAGTGGGCCATCGAGAACGGCAAGAAGTACTTCTCCGTGGCTTCCGGCGGCGGTACCGGCCGTACCCTGCATCCGGACAACGTGGCCGCCGGCCCTGCCAGCTACGGCCTGACCGACAGCATGGGCCGTATGCACGGCGACGCCCAGTTCGCCGGCTCCTCCAGCGTGCCCGCGCACGTGGAGATGATGGGTCTGATCGGCGCCGGCAACAACCCCATGGTCGGCATGACCGTGGCTTGCGCCGTGGCCGCTTCTCAGGTCAATCAGTAATCTTTTCACAGCATAAAAAGTCCGCGGGCCATCCGGCCCGCGGGCTTTTCTGTATGCAGATCAAAAAGGCGCGGCATCGTAGCGGGCGCCGCTGCCCTGACGGTGGGAGAAATAGCGGCCCGGGCTTATGCCCACATAGGCCTTGAAAACCCGGCAGAACTGCTGCTGGCTGCTGAAACCGCATTCCAGTGCCAGCCGGTCCAGGGGCAGCCGTCCGCCCTCAGCGCCGCCGCGCTGGATGGCCCGGCTGATTCGGATGCCGGTGATGTAGGCCCCCGGGCTGACCCCCAGCTCCCGGCGGAACAGCCCGCTCAGCTGCCGGGCCGAGATGCCGCATTCCTGGGCCACCCGCTCCACCGAGAGCTTTTCCGGATAGTGGGCGGCAATGTATTCCGCCGCCACCACCAGATGCCGGTTGCGCAGGGTGCCGCCCGGCCCGTCCTCCCGGCCGATCTGGCGGCTCAGCAGCATGACCAGCTGCAGCAGGTACAGCTCGCACATCTGCTGGTAGTTGGGCTGCCGGCTGTGCAGCTCCTGCTGCAGATAATCCACCGTATCCCGCAGCTGCGGGGTGGTTTCGCCCACAAAATACCGCCGCCGTCCCAGCACCAGGTCCAGCGGAAAATACAGCTGCTGTTCCCGCAGCCGGTCGCTCAGCGGCAGCTGAAACCGCCCGGGCTGAAAATGCATCTGCAGCAGTACACAGCCCTCCTGGCTGGCAGCCCCGTGAGGCACTTCCGGATACAGCAGCAGAAACTGCCCGGGCTCCAGCGTTATCGGTGTGCCGTCCGGCGTGATCACCGCCTGCCCGGACAGGCAGCAGTTGATCTCCGCCTCGGCGTGCAGATGGGGGGCAAAGGTGTAGTCCGCGGGCAGCGCCTTCACCGAAGCGCTGCCCGCCTGCCCCAGACCGGAACTGTGAAACAGCAGCGTTGTGGCGTCATCTTTCAACACATTCGTCTCCTTTTTTATATATAGTATACCATAATATGAGGCGTCTGTGTTCCTAAAATAGCAAAAAAGTATAAGAGTTTTCCGTTTTCGGCAAGCCAGCAACGGCGGTGGATGTTACAATGAAGTCAATAAAGGGCGCTGCCCGAGCGAAAGGATGAACCGACTATGATGACTCAGCGCGAAAACCTGCTGGCACTGCTGCGCCGCCAGCCCTACGAGTTCCAGCCGGTGGAATTTGTATTCTGCCCCCACCTGCAGGATGTTCTGCGGGAGAAAACCGGTGATCCCAATGCCGACTACCGGGAATACTTCGGGTTCCCCTGGCGGGATATTCCGCTGGTTCCGGACGATCCCACCATCGACCGGTTCCTGCCCTATCACGCCCATCGGATGAACGACCGGGTAACCATCGACGAGTGGGGTGTGGGGCACGAATCCACCCCCAGCTCCATGCACATGACCAAAATGCTCTACCCGCTGGACAGCGCGGAGGACGTGGAGGAAATTGAAAACTACCCGCTGCCGGTGTATACCGAAAAGGGCAACCCGGATCTGGCGGAGAAGGTCAGGGCGGTGCAGGCCCGGGGCCTGGCCGCTGTGGGCAATATGCAGATGACCATCTGGGAGCAGTCCTGGTACATCCGGGGCATGGAAAACCTGATGATGGACATGATGAGCGACGATCCCATGGCCACCGTTCTGCTGGACCGCATCACCGAAATGAGCCTGTCCCGGGCGCTGCTGTATGCCCGCGCCGGGGTAGACATCCTGTATCTGGGCGACGACATCGGTATGCAGCATACCATCATGATGAGCACGGAACTGTACCGCACCTGGATCAAGCCCCGCCTGACCCGCCTGATTCAGACCGTCAAGGCGGAGCGGCCGGACATCCTGGTGTTCTACCATTCCTGCGGCTTTATCGAACCCTTTATCGACGATCTGATCGACGCGGGTGTAGATGTACTGAACCCCATCCAGAGCGAGTGCATGGACTTCGCCGCGATCTACGAAAAGTACCACGACCGGCTGTCTTTCCACGGCACCATCGGCACCCAGACGGTCATGCCCTTCGGTACGCCGGAAGAGGTGCGCCAGGCAGTCTGGCACAACCTGGAGGTGGCCAAAAACGGCGGCCTCTTTGTCACCCCCACCCATATGCTGGAGCCGGAGGTACCCTGGGAGAACGTGCTGGCCTATGTGCAGGCCTGCCGGGACTACCCGGTGAAAAACCGCTGACGGGCGCTTACTCCACCGAGAAGGTCAGGCGGATCCAGCGTTCCCAGGGCTGGCCGGGCAGCACCAGCGCGGGCAGGCCCGGCCGTTCCTGGGGTTCCAGGGCGAAAGCGGCGCTCTCGGCGGCACAGCTGCCCTCCAGCGGTTCGCCCTCCAGGTACCCGCCGGAGTAAAACACCAGCGCCGGCAGATCGGTTTCCATGGTCAGTACCCGGCCGCTGGCAGGGTGCTCCAGTCGGACGGCAGGGGAGCCCTCCAGCAGATAGGCGTTGTTGTAGCCCAGCGCGTTGCGCAGCTGCGGATGCTCCGCGTGGGGCGCAGGCTCCTGCGGACGGGTGAAATCCAGCGGCGTGCCGGCAACGTCCAGCACACCCCGGGGCAGGTGCTCCCGGTCGTTCCAGCAGGCCTGCCGGGCGGCAATCTGCAGCCGATGGCCGGTGCAGGGGTGGGCAAAATCCCCGCTCAGATTCCAATAGGTATGGTTGGACAGGCTCACCGGGGTCGGCGCATCCGTTTCCACCCGGTAGTGAATGGTCAGCTGGGCGGGCCCGGTCAGGGCATAGCCTACCCGGAAGGTGCGGCTGCCCGGGTAGCCGTCCAGCCCGTCCGGCAGATCCAGCCGGTAGATTACCCGATACGGCTGTGCGCATACCGTCTGCCAGACCTGGCGGGACAGTCCGCCGGGCCCGCCGTGCAGGTGGTTGCGCCCCTCATTTTGGGCAAGTTGGAGCGATTTGCCGGGAATCTGCAGCTGGCCGCCCTCCACACGGCCCGCAATCGGCCCCAATGTGGCCCCTGCGTGGGTACCGCTGTGCACACAGGCCTCCGGAGAGGGTAAAGGCAGCGCAATATTTGAAAATAGACCGTTTTTATCGGGCACTTCAACACGAAACAAAGAAGCCCCATTTGGAACCGTTTTGATACGAATCTTGTCCGTTTCCAACAGAAAAAAGCCGCTTTCGTTGGGCAGTTCCTCTAAAAAGCCTTGCATGTTTGTGAAAAAATTCATGGCTAAGCCTGCTTTCTTTGTGCAATATTTTCGCCCTTTGCCAAGGGGGAAAAGCTTTGGCTTTATTGTACGTCGCAAAAGAGTATTTCACAAGCGCGCTGAAATAAAGAGCAAATTTTTGAAATAACTGCGCAAGTTTTTGGAAAGACAAGACGGGAATCAGCGGTATAATAAAAGAGACAAAAACAGTCAACGCCGTGACGGGAATCTGTAGCAAAATGCAAAAAGATCCGTGCGCGGCGGTGATACAAAAAGAAAGGGGTCTGGAAAGTGCAGCATACGCTTGAATTCAAGAAGATCACCAAGTACTTTCCCGGCGTAAAGGCGTTGGACGGGGTCAGCTTCCAGGCGCACAGCGGTGAGGTGCTGGCGTTCCTGGGCGAGAACGGGGCGGGCAAGTCCACCCTGCTCAAGACCCTCAACGGCGACTATCAGCCGGACGAGGGCGAGTATCTGGTGGACGGAAAGCCGGCGCATTTTCGCAATCCGCATGAAGCCATCGAAGCCGGTATCAGCGTAATCTACCAGGAGCGTCAGATCCTGATGGAACTCAGCGTGGCCGAGAACATCTACCTGGGCCGGATGCCGACCAAGGGGATCATGATCGATACCCACAAAGCCAACGAGAGCGCCCAGCGGATTATTGAGGACTTCGGGCTTCCCATCCGGGCGACCGACAAGGTCAAGGATCTGAGCATCGCCTACCAGCAGATGGTGGAGATCATGAAGGCCTACAGCCGCGATAACCTGAAGGTCATCTGCTTTGACGAGCCCACGGCCAGCCTGTCGGACGCTGAGATCGACAGCCTGTTCCGGATCATCACCAAGCTCAAGAGCGAGGGCAAGATCATCATCTACGTGTCCCACCGTATGAGCGAGATCAAGACCATCGCCGATAAGGTGGCCATCTTCAAGGACGGCCGGTATGTGGACACCGTAGACGCCCGCACCACCCCCGAAGCGGATATGATCCGCATGATGGTGGGCCGCGACCTGGGCGATATCTACGAAAAGCTGGACCGCAATACTGACCCCAAAACCGAGGTGCTGCTGGAAGCGCGGCACATCTCCTCGGATTATGTGGACGACGTCTCCTTTACCTTACATAAGGGCGAGGTTCTGGGCTTCTCCGGTCTGGTCGGCGCGGGCCGCACCGAGACCATGCGCGCCATCATCGGCGCCGACAAGATGACCGGCGGCGAGGTGCTGCTGGAGGGCAAGCCCATCCACAACCGTTCGCCCTATCATGCCATGAAGAACGGCATCGTTCTGGTGCCGGAGGACCGTAAGATGCAGGGCATCCTGGCGAACCTTGACATCACCGATAACATCAACATCTCCCTGCTGGACAAACACTCCAACGCGCTGGGCATCCTGAACCGGAAAGCTGAGCAGGAGACCGCCGCAAAGGGCATCCGGGATTTCCGCATCAAGACCCCTTCGGCCGACAAGAAGATCGTGGAGCTCTCCGGCGGCAACCAGCAGAAATGCATCGTGGCCCGCTGGATGGCCACCGAGCCGAAGGTGCTGATCCTGGACGAGCCCACCAAGGGCATCGACGTGGGTGCCAAGGCGGAGTTCTACCAGATGATCTGCGACTTTGCCAAGCAGGGCCTGGGCGTGATCCTGATCTCCTCCGAACTGCCGGAGGTCATCGGCCTGAGCGACCGCATCATCGTGATGCGCGGGCGCGAGATCACCGGTGAAGTGATGCGCGAGGACGCCACCGAGGACCGGCTGCTGAGCCTGGGCATGATGGAAAAAACGAAAAAGGAGAATAAGGCATGAGCGAAAAGAAAAAGCTGAGCGGCATCATCAGCGGCGACAAGCTGATCCTGATCGGTGCGATCGTCGTGGTTTATATCGTATTCACCCTGCTGAACCGCAACTTCTTCAGCTGGACAAACTTTGTGAACGTCCTGGTGGCCTCCCATCTGGTGGGCCTGGTGGCCATCGGCCATACATACCTGATCATCGCCGGCCAGAACGATCTGTCTCCCGGCTCTGTGGCGGCCTTCTCCGGCGTGCTGGCGGCTCTGCTGGTCAGCTGGGGCCTGAACTTCTGGCTGGCCCTGATCGTTACCATCCTGGCCGGTGTTGTGGTGGGCCTGTTCAACTCCTGGATGGTCAACAGCATCAAGCTGGAGGCCTTCATCGCCACCCTGGTTACCCAGTCTGTGATCCGCGGTTTTGCCTACATCATCTGCGACGGTAAGCCCATCGCCATCAGCGACAGCACCTTCCTGTGGATCGGCAAGATCCGTTTCCTGGACATCCCGCTGTTCGTCTGGATCACCATCCTGTGCTACGTGGCCTTCGGCTTTGTCCTGGCCAAGACCAAGTTCGGCCGCGGTGTCTACGCCATCGGCGGCAACAAGGACGCGGCCCGTCTGGCCGGTCTGAACCCCAAGCGCATTGTTCTGATCTGCTACATCGTGATGGGCATCTTCTGCGCCCTGGGCGGCACCCTGTTCGCAGCCCGTATGAACTCCGGCCAGCCCGCTGCCAACGTCAACCTGGAGTTTGACGCCATCACCGCCGTTATCCTGGGCGGCGTGTCCTTCAGCGGCGGCGTGGGCGGCATGACCGGCACCGTTCTGGGCGTGTTCCTGATCCAGGCTTTCAACTCCGGCCTGACCATGGTCAACATCCCCACCTTCTGGCAGTACGTGGCCCGCGGCGGCCTGCTGCTGTTCGCTCTGACCTCTGACTTCATCCGTCGCCGCAACCGTGAGCGCAGCCTGCTGGAGGCCAGCAAGAAGAACGCCTGATCTTCCTTTATTCTGGTTCGAGTGCCGGTATTTGCCGGCGAAAAATACATATTGGAGGAAACAAACATGAAAAAAGCACTTGCACTGGTAACGGCTCTTACGCTGTGCCTGGGCCTGATGGCCGGCTGCAGCACTGGTGAATCCAGCAGCACTCCCGCTGCCGGCGGCAGCAGCGCCGCTGCGGGCAACAGCACCAGCGAGCCCGCCACGGAGGGCGGCAGCAAGGGTATGATCTACGGCATCTACAAGGCCGGCGACCAGACCTGGTTCATCGATGAGGGCGAGGCTGCCAAGGCTGCTGCCGAGGCCGCTGGCTACGAGTTCACCTACGTGGATGCCAAGATGAGCCCCGAAGAGTACCTGAAGGCTCTGGACAACGCCATCGCCAACAAGGCTGCCGGCGTTGTGACCTGCGTACCTGACCAGACCATGTCCCAGGCTGTTGTGGACAAGATGAACGAGGCCGGCATCCCCGTGGTTGCCGCCGATGACGCCCTGGAAGTTGACGGCGAGAAGCTGGTTCCCTGGGTTGGCATCAACGCTTACAAGATCGGCGAAGCCAACGGCGAGTGGCTGGCCAACTACGTGAACGAGAACGACCTGGCCACCAAGGAAGACGTTGGCCTGCTGATCATGACCATGGACACCGTGTCCAGCTGCGTGCCGCGTGCTGAGGGCGAGTACGACAAGTTCACCGAGCTGTGCCCCGATTTCGACACCGCCCGCATCTTCAAGGCTGACTACGACGGCACCACCGACAAGGGCAATACCCAGGCTGCTGCCGTGATCACCGCTCATCCCGAAATCAAGACCTGGCTGGTCACCGGCGCCAACGAGGAAGGCTGCATCGGCGCGGCCCGTGCTCTGGAGAGCGCCGGCCTGGACGCCAACGCCTGCGTTGTAGGCCTGGGCGGCTACATGGCCAAGGATGAGTTCAAGAAGGACTTCTCCTGCGTAAAGGCTTCCGCTTACTTCTCCTCTCTGGACGTGGGCGCTGGCTCCATCGAAGTTCTGCTGCAGCTGATCAACGGCGAGGAGCCTCCCATGGAGACCGCTGTGGACGCCGTGGTTGTGACCCCGGAGAACTACGTGGAAGTAATGGGCGAGTACGCTGAGTAATCGTTTTCATTCAATCCCATAAAACCACATCTCTTGCGCAGAACGGGCCCGGCGGAAGCCGGGCCCGTTCTGCCTTACCGGTATCAAAAAAGGAGCGGACCTGTCCGGGTCCGCTCCCGCTTTAGGCGGCTGCCCGCCGCCGGGGATATATGGATTACAGGGAAGACCGCCGGTATTCCAGCGGCGTGACCCCCACGATCCGCTTGAAGGTGGTGCAGAAGGCTGCCTCGCTGGAAAAACCGCATTTGTGGGTGATTACCTTGGAGGGCAGCGTGGTGGTTTTCAGATAAAACTTGGCGGCGTTGACCCGGGCAAAAATTATGTACTCGTGGGGCGTGTAGCCGGTTTCCTTTTTGAACTGCCGGGTGAAATGATAGGGGCTCAGGGAAGCGCGCCGCGCCAGATCGGCCAGGGTCAGCGGCTGTTCCAGGTTTTCCGCAATGTAGCTGAGCAGCTCTTCCGAGATGGATTCGCCCCGTTCGGCCGCCGCCGGGCTTCCGGTAAAGAAATCGGTCAGCAAACTTACGGTGTATTTGTTCACCGAAGCCTCGCTCACCTTGCCCCGGTCATGGAACAGGTTGTAGATCCGCACCAGGCTGCGGCGCACGCTGCGGGGATCCTGCGGCGTCATCACCAGGCAGTTGGCGGAAGGGCACAGCGCCCGGAAATAGGCCTGTGCCTGAACGCCGTCAAAATGCAGCCAGTAGATCTCCCAGCCCTCCTCGGAACCGTATACGTGAGGCTGGTAGCAGTCCAGCAAGAAAACGGAATTTTCACCAAGGGGCCGGCGCTTGCCGTCCACCTGCACATACCCGGTTCCCTTCTCCACGAAAACGGCCAGATAACTGTTGTAGCTGCTGCGGTCCACCCGGTACTCGCCGCTGCACCAGTAATGCCCCACACAGAGCGGATAAAAGAAGAGATTACGCGCTGTTTCGCTGGGTGTGTGGAAGTAGATATCCGAGCTGGGCAGTACGCCTTTGCTGTATACCTTCATGGAAATCGCCCTCCCTTTACTGCCATTATATTTTACCGGGCAAACCCTGTCAATTCGGGATGAAATTTTCCCCAAGCAACACCGCAATTTTTTGAAATAAGTAAGCAAGTAACGAGAACCACAAACCCTCTTGTTTGTGGTAGGATAAAGGCAAAGAAAAACGCCCAAAGGAGGAAGCGCGCTATGCAGCAAACGGGTAAAGTTCGTGTATGGCAGGAAGCTCTGGTCATCCCCACCTATGGCGTGGGCAAACCGGACCGCAACCCCATGTTTTTGGAAAAGCGGGTCTACCAGGGAAGCTCCGGCCGTGTATATCCCTATCCTGTGATTGATAAGATTCTGGACGAAAAACAGGATCAGACCTATCAGGCGGTCTGGCTGGAAAATGACTATCTGAAGGTCATGATCCTGCCGGAGCTGGGCGGCCGTATCCAGCGCGCCTATGACAAGACCAACGGCTACGACTTTGTGTACTACAACGAGGTCATCAAACCCGCGCTGGTGGGCCTGACCGGACCCTGGATCAGCGGCGGCATCGAGTTCAACTGGCCCCAGCATCACCGGCCCACCACCTATGCCCCCACCGATTTTGTGCTGAAGAACAATCCGGATGGCAGCGCCACCGTGCAGGTGAGCGAGGTGGACCAGATGTACGGCACCAAGGGCATGGCCAGCTTCACCCTCTACCCGGACAAGGCCTACATCGAGATCAAGGGTCAGCTGTACAACCGCACCAACACCCCCCAGACCTTCCTGTGGTGGGCCAACCCCGCGGTGCCGGTCAACGACTACACACAGTCCATCTTCCCGCCCGACGTGACCGCCGTTATGGACCACGGCAAGCGGGACGTGTCCCGTTTCCCCATCGCCACCGGCGTGTACTACAAGCACGACTACGGCGCAGGCGTGGACATCAGCCGTTATAAGAATATTCCGGTTCCCACCTCCTACATGGCCTACCACTCCGACTACAACTTTGTGGGCGGCTATGACTACCAGGTGGAGGCCGGTATCCTGCACATCGCTGACCACCATGTGTCCCCCGGCAAAAAGCAGTGGACCTGGGGCTGCGGCGACTTCGGCAAGGCCTGGGACCGCAACCTGACCGACGAAAACGGCCCCTACATCGAGCTGATGACCGGTATGTTCACCGACAACCAGCCCGACTTCACCTGGCTCAAGCCCTTTGAGGAAAAGACCTTCACCCAGTATTTCATGCCCTACAAAAAGGCGGGCAGCGTCAAGAACGCCAGCACCGAGATCGTGCTGAACCTGGAAGTTGCGGACGGGGTGTCCCATGTGGTGGTCTACGCCACCGGCCCCCGCGCCGGGGTGCGCACCGTCCTGACCGGCGGCGGCAAGACCTGGCTGGACCGCACCGACGACCTGTCGCCCACCCAGGTGCTCTGCACCACCGCCGAGACCGGCGACCTGGCCGCCCATGAGCTGACCCTGTCGGTCTACGATGCCGACGGCCGCCTGCTGCTGGACTACACCGCCGCCGCGCCCCATGTGGACAAGGTGCCCGATCCCGCCCAGCCCGCCAAGGAGCCGGAGGAGATCGCCACCTGCGAGGAACTGTACCTGACTGCCCAGCATCTGGAACAGTACCGCCATGCCACCTACGATCCCGATCCCTACTACCTGGAAGGCCTGAAGCGTGATCCGGGCGACATCCGCCTGAACACCGGCTACGGCCTGCTGCTGCTGCGCCGGGGCCTGTTTGCCCAGGCGGAGAAGCACTTCCGCGCCGCCATCGCCCGCCTGACCTGGAAGAACCCCAACCCCTACGACAGCGAAGCCTACTACGATCTGGGCCTGGCGCTGTTCTACCAGGGCCGTGACGACGAGGCCTTCGACGCCTTCTACAAGGCTACCTGGACCGCCGCCCAGCAGGAGATGAGCTTCTACTACCTGGCCGCCATCAGCGCCCGCCGCGGCGAGTGGCGGGAGGCCCTGGCCCATGTGGAGCGCAGCCTGGTGCGCAACGCCCACAACCTGAAAGCCCGCAGCCTGCGCGCCATCCTGCTGGACAAGCTGGGCCGCCGCGTGGAGGCTCTGGATCAGCTGCGCAGCGATCTGGAACTGGATCCCTTCTGCTATGTGTCCCGCTATCTGCAGGGCCAGTGGGAGGGCGCCGGCCACGAGGAACTGCTGCGCCTGATGGGCAACCGCGCCAGCAGCTTTATCGAGTGTGCCATCGACCTGGCCGAGGCCGGTCAGTGGGATACCGCGGTGGCCATGCTGCGCCTGTGCACCGCCGGCAGCCCCATGCTCAAGTATTATGAGGGCGCCTACCTGGCCCGCCTGGGCGACGAGGAGGCCAGCCGCAAGGCCTTTGCCGAGGCCAAGGGACGCAGCCCGCTGTACTGCTTCCCCAACAAGCTGGAGGATCTGTGCGTGCTGCAGCAGGCCATCGAGGCCGATCCCGCCGATCCCCGCGCCCCCTACTACCTGGGCTGCCTGTACTACGACAAGAAGCAGTACGAGGCTTCCCGTCAGCTGTGGGAGAAATCCGCCGAACTGGATCCGGAATTCCCCACCGTGTGGCGCAACCTGTCCCTGACCTGGTTCAACAACTCCAAGGATCCCGCCCGCGCCCGCGAAGGCATGGAAAAGGCCTTTGCCCTGGATACCACCGATGCCCGCATCCTGCTGGAGCTGGATCAGCTGTACAAAAAGACCGGCGTGACCCCCGCCGAGCGTCTGGCCAACCTGGACAAGTACCCGGATACCTGGGTCAAGCGGGATGACCTGTGCGTGGAGTATGTGACCCTGCTCAACCTGCTGGGCCGCTATGAAGAAGCCTACGCCATCATCATGGACCGTCATTTCCATCCCTGGGAGGGCGGCGAAGGCAAGGTGACCAAGCAGTACGCCACCGCCCTGACCCAGATGGGCCTGGCCAAGCTGAACGCCGGCGACGCCGCCGGCGCCCGGGAGCTGCTGCTCAAGGCGCTGGTATTCCCCGAGAACCTGGGCGAAGGCAAGCTGGAAGGCGCCAAGGACAACGACATCTACTACGCGCTGGGCTGTGCCGAGCGTATGCTGGGCAACGAGGAGCAGGCCGTGGCCTACTTCGAGCGCGCCGGCGTGGGCACCGAGGAGCCCGCGGGCATGATGTACTACAACGACCAGCCCGCCGACATGATCCTGTACCAGGGCCTGGCACACCGCGCCCTGGGCCGGGAGGATGCCGCCCTGGCCCGGTTCCACAAGCTGGTGGACTACGGCGAGAAGCACCTGTTCGATACCGTCAAGATCGACTACTTTGCCGTGTCCCTGCCGGAACTGCAGCTGTTTGAGGAGGATCTGACCCGCCGCAACCAGGGCCATTGCCACTACCTGATTGGTCTGGGCAGCTACGGCCTGGGCGATACCGCCCGCGCCGCCGCCAGCTTTGCCGAGACCCTGCGCATCGACTGCGCCCATCAGGGGGCCATCCTGCACAGCAGCCTGTGCCGCTGATTTCTGTTATCCTCTTTATCTCTCAATTTTTCTCTTATCTGAAACCCGAACGCCCCTGCTCCGGCAGGGGCGTTCGGGTTTTCGGCGGCAACTTCATTTTTGTGTACCCCGCCGGTCGTTCCCCGGCTGTGGGCAGGCCGGTTCGTGCAGTCTGACGCTTGACAAGCACCCCTGCTATGGCGTACTATATGAAGTGCCCCCACCGGCGCGGCGTTCCGCCCGCCACCATATATAGGGGCAGACGCCTGTGACTGACGGATCAGTGGAACTACCACAGGGGAACAGGCCGTCCCATAGTTTGCCGACCGTCTGGGCAGCATCGCGTTTGCGGTGCTGCCCTTTTGTTTGGAAAACAGGGCGGCACGGCGGTGCGGGAGGGCCTGCCGCAGGCAGGGGAAGGGAGAATGCAACTATGCAGCAGTGGAATGGCTTTGTGCCCGGCGTCTGGCAGAACGAGATCAACGTGCGGGACTTTATCCAGCGCAACTATACCCCCTACGAGGGGGACGACAGCTTTCTGGCCGGGCCCACCGCCCGCACCAAAGGGCTGATGGAAAAATTCAACGCTCTGCTCAGGGAGGAGCGGGCCAAGGGCGGCGTGCTGGACGTGGACACCGAGAACGTGTCCAGCCTGCTCAGTTACGGCCCCGGCTACCTGGACAAGGAGAATGAACTGATCGTGGGCCTGCAGACCGGCGCGCCGCTGTGCCGGGGCGTGAATCCCTTCGGCGGTATCCGGATGGCCCGGCAGGCCTGCGAAGCCTACGGCTACAAGCTGTCCGACAAGATCGAAACCGAGTTCCGCTACCGTACCACCCACAACGACGGGGTGTTCCGGGTCTATAACGAGGAGGCCCGTGCCGCCCGGCACTGCGGCCTGATCACCGGCCTGCCCGACGCCTACGGCCGGGGCCGCATTATCGGCGACTACCGCCGGGTAGCCCTGTACGGGGTGGATAAGCTGATCGAGGCCAAAAAGGCCGACTACGCCGCCCTGGGCCACCGGGACATGGACGAGGACACCATCCGCCTGCGGGAGGAGGTCTGGCGTCACATCGACTTTCTGGACAAGCTGAAAAAGATGGCCGGGCTGTACGGCTTTGACATCTCCGCCCCCGCCGGAAATGCCCGGCAGGCGGTGCAGTGGACCTACTTCGGCTATCTGGGCGCCATCAAGGAGCAGAACGGCGCGGCCATGAGCCTGGGCCGGGTCAGCACCTTCCTGGACATCTACTTCCAGCGGGACATGGCGGCCGGTATCCTGGACGAGACCGGCGCCCAGGAGCTGATGGATCAGTTCGTGCTCAAGCTGCGGATGGCCCGCCACCTGCGCACCCCCGAATACAACGAGCTGTTCGGCGGCGATCCCATGTGGATCACCGAGGCGGTGGGCGGCATGGGGGAGGATGGCCGTACCCTGGTCACCCGCAACTCCTTCCGGGTGCTGAACACCCTGTACAACCTGGGCAGCGCGCCGGAACCCAACCTGACGGTGCTCTGGGCCGTCGCTCTGCCGGAGGGCTTCAAGCGGTTCTGCGCCCGGGTATCCTGCCAGACCGACGCCATCCAGTATGAAAACGACGATGTGATGCGCCCCATCTACGGGGACGATTATGCCATTGCCTGCTGCGTGTCTGCCATGCGGCTGGGCAAGGATATGCAGTTCTTCGGTGCCCGGGCCAACCTGCCCAAGATGCTGCTCATGGCCCTGAACGGCGGCAAGGACGAAAAGAAGAACCAGCAGGTGGGCCCCGCCACCACCCCCTGGCAGGGTGAGTATCTGGATTACGAGGGCGTCTGCCGCCGCCTGGACTTCTACCGGGAGTGGCTGGCCGGTGTCTATGCCAACACCATGAACGTGATCCACTACATGCACGACAAATACGCCTACGAGAAGCTGCAGATGGCCCTGCACGATACCGAGGTGCACCGGTATATGGCCTTCGGCATCGCGGGGCTGAGCGTGCTGGCGGATTCCCTGTCGGCGATCAAGTACGCGAAGGTGCGCTGCATCCGGGACGAGGAAACCGGCCTGATCACCGATTTCGAGGTGGAAGGGGAGTACCCCGCCTACGGCAACGACGACGACCGGGTGGATTCCCTGGCCGTCGAACAGGCCCGGCTGTTCTTTGAGGAACTGAAAAAGCATCCGCTCTACCGCAACGCCGAACCCACCCTGTCGGTGCTCACCATCACCTCCAACGTGGTCTACGGCAAAAAGACCGGCTCCACCCCGGACGGCCGCAAGGCGGGCGAACCCTTTGCCCCCGGTGCCAACCCCATGCACGGCCGGGAAAAGAGCGGCGCACTGGCCAGCCTGAACTCGGTGGCCAAGATCCGGTACGACTACTGCAAGGACGGCATCTCCAATACCTTCTCCATCCTGCCCGCCGCCCTGGGCCGCACCGACGCGGACCGGTACGCCAACCTGGTGCAGCTGCTGAACGGCTATTTTGCCCAGGGAGCCCACCATCTGAATGTGAACGTGATGGATCGCCAGAAGCTGGTGGATGCCTACAACGATCCGGACAAGTACCCCAACCTGACCATCCGGGTATCCGGCTACGCGGTGGACTTCCACAAGCTTAGTCGGGAACAGCAGCGGGAGGTCATCCAGCGCACCTTCCACGAGGCGCTGTGAGCGCCGGGGTGATGACCGGCCGGGTCCACTCTTTCCAGTCGATGGGGGCGGTGGACGGCCCCGGCCTGCGGTATGTGGTGTTCTTTCAGGGCTGCCCGCTGCGCTGTGCCTACTGCCATAACCCGGATACCTGGGCATTTTCCGGCGGGCAGCCGGTCACGGTGGAACAGGTGCTGCAGAAGGTGCGCCGCTGCGCGCCCTATATAAAGGAAAGCGGCGGGGTCACCCTGACCGGGGGCGAGCCCCTGGCCCAGCCGGAATTTGCCGCCGCGCTGCTGGCGGCTCTGCAGGCGGAGGGCTTCCACACCGCGCTGGATACCTCCTGCGCCGCCCTCCTGGCTGCCGCCCGGGCGGCGCTGGAACACACCGACCTGCTGCTGGCGGATCTGAAATTCTCCACCGAGGAGGACTACCGCCGCTATACCGGCGGCAGCCTGTCCCACACGATGGAGGTGCTGGCTCTGGCCGGGCAGATGGGGGTGCCTGTCTGGCTGCGGCATGTGGTGGTGCCGGGCCTGACCGACGGGCCGGAACACGCCGCCCGCTTCGCCGCCCTGGCCCGCACCCTGCCCACCCTGCAAAAGGTGGAGCTGCTGCCCTTCCATAAATTGTGCCTGCACAAGTACGAGAATCTGGGCCTGCCGTTTCCGCTGGCGGATGTGCCCGCCGCGTCGGCGGAGCACCTGGTCAGCCTGCGCGCCGCGCTGGGGAACCTGGCCGACTGACAAATCACGACCCGCTTGTTTCCGCCGGTTCCGGCAGGGGAGAAGCGGGTCGTTTGCCGCCCAAAGCGGATTTTGGGGCGGATGCACAGCCCGGTTGACAGATTGCCAACCCTTGTTGCTTGCCGGAAAAACGACGCCGGGGTATTCTGTGAACCAGACAGAGCCGCTGCGGCGGCGGAAAAGGAGAGAGAACCATGCTGCTTTGTGAAAAACTCGTCCGGCTGCGCAAGCAGAAAGGATTGTCCCAGGAGGAACTGGGGCTGGAACTGGGGGTGTCCCGGCAGACGGTATCCAAATGGGAGGCAGGCCAGTCCTACCCGGATTTTCAGAAGCTGGTGCTGCTGGGGGATTACTTTCAGCTTTCCCTGGATGAACTGGTGCGGGATGTGGATCTGCAGGCGGTGCGCAACGACAGCCAGACCATACAGAAGGTGGACGCCCTGCTGCAGAAAAGCGAAAAGGCCGAGGAACTGCTGCGCCTTGCCTGGCGGTGGCTGTGCCTGTTTGGCTGGGCGATCCTCGGTATATCCGCCCTCGCACTGGTGGCGGGGCTGCTTCTGCGGTATGCCAAAATCCTCTGAAAATGCGCTGGTTTGCGCAGGAAACCTTTCTTTTCCCGGACAAATGTGCTATGATAACAAGCGCCGGAAAACCGGTCAGAGGAAAAATGCCCGCCGGCAGGACTACCGGCGGGTTTTGTGCGGAAAAAAGAGGAGTGTGCGGCGGATGGCGGCAAAGGTGTGGGGATGGATGAAAAAGGAGGCGGTGCTCTGCATCGCCTTTGTGTGCGCAGCGGTAAGCGCGTTCTGGGTACCGCCCAGCGCGGCCTGGCTGGGGTATATCGACTGGAATGTGCTCATGCAGCTGTTCTGCCTGATGGCGGTGGTGGCCGGGCTGCAGGCCAGCGGCCTGTTCGACTGGCTGGGCCGTCGTCTGCTGGCGGGCCGCAAAAGCTTCCGGCTGCTCTGCGGGGTGCTGGTGCTGCTGCCCTTCTTCAGCTCCATGCTCATCACCAACGACGTGGCGCTGCTTACCTTTGTGCCCTTCGCGGTGCTGCTGCTGGGGCTCTGCGGCCGGGCCGAACAGGCCCCGCTGGTGGTGGTGCTGCAGACGGCGGCGGCCAACCTGGGCAGCATGGCGCTGCCCATGGGCAACCCCCAGAACCTGTATCTGTACAGCCGGTACGGGTTTTCTTTTGGCGAGTTCCTGGCACTGGTGGGCCCCTTTGCAGCGGTAAGCCTGGTGGGGGTTCTGCTGCCCTGCCTGCTGCTGCCCAACCAGTCGGTACAGGTGCGGATGGACAGCCCCGCCCCGGCCCCTGCGGCCCGCAGCCTGGTGCTGTTCGGCACGCTGTTTGTGCTCTGCCTGCTGTCGGTGCTGCATGTCCTGCCGGTGCCCGCGGTGTTCGTGGTAACCCTGGCGGCCCTGCTGCTGCTTTCCCGCGGCACCCTGCGCACGGTGGACTACAGCCTGCTGGCCACCTTTGTCTGTTTCTTTGTGTTCTCGGGCAATCTGGGGGCCATCCCGGCGGTGCGCGGCCTGCTGGAGGCCATGCTGGCCCGCAGTACCCTGTTCACCGCCGCCGCGGCCAGCCAGCTGATCAGCAATGTGCCCGCCGCGGTGCTGTTGTCCGGCTTCACAAGCGACGGCGCGGGCCTGCTGCTGGGTACCGACCTGGGCGGTCTGGGCACCCCGGTGGCCTCGCTGGCCAGCCTGATTTCCCTCAAACTCTACGCCCGCAGCCCGGATGCCCGTATGGGCCGGTTCCTGGGCTGGTTTGCCGCGGTCAATGCGGCGGGTCTGGTGATACTGCTGGCCATGGCCTGGGCCATGGGTCTGGCGTGAGATAAAAAGCAACAAATCAAAAGCGCGCGCCCCTTGTGCGGGGCGCGCGCTTTCTTCTGCAGAATACTTTCTGCATTTAGCGAGTCGAAGTTTTGCTGCGCTCTAAAATTTCCGATACGGCGCCGGTGCCCCCCTGCAGCATGCGGTTCACACGGCTGATGGTGGCGCTGGAAGCGCCGGTACGCTCAAGAATGTCGGTGTACACCTTGCCCTCGGTAAGCAGGGCGGCCACCTGGTAGCGCTGCTCCATGGAGCTCAGTTCCGCGGCACTGCAGATGTCGTCAAAAAAGCGGCGGCACTCGTCCTCGTCTTTCAGCAGCAGGATCGCCCGGTAAAATTCCATGTTGCGCTCAGCGGCGATTTTTTTTGGCATAGCCTTTCTCCTTTTTGGTGCGGCATACATGGCCGCGCATTTTCTCTTATATATTGTATCACCTTTTGCGGCGGTCTACAATCCTGAATCGACGAAAACTTTGTCGGTTTTTTATCCGCTTTCGGCACAATACACAAACTGTAGCGGGAAATTTTGGGCGGGTTTTCGTCCATAGTTACCAGTTTTGTATTTGAATATGAAAAGTATTATGGTAAAATTATTGCATAAGCGCTGCCGCGTTCCGGTCGGGGCAAACTCAGGCGGCAGCGGGGAGAGGTAACGACATGAACCAAGCGAACAAAATCTGCAACATTCTCGTCGCGGGCCACGCCGGCTGCGGCAAGACCACCCTGGTGGAATCTCTGCTCTACACCACCGGTGCGCTGGAGCGCATGGGTCGTGTGGAGGACGGCAACACCGTCTGCGACTTCGATCCCGAGGAGGCCAAGCGCCACGCCTCGCTGTCGGCCGCGGTGGCGCCCGTGCAGTATGAGGACATCAAGCTGAACATGATCGACGTGCCCGGCCTGTTTGACTTTGAGGTAGGCATGTACGAAGGGCTGCCCGCGGTGGAAAGTGTGCTGATCTGCGTATCCGGCCGCAGCGGCGTGTCGGTAGGCGCGGAAAAGGCCTACAAGATGGCCGAAAAGCAGGGCAAGAGCCGTATGATCTTCATCTCCAAGATGGATCTGGAGAATGCCAATTTCTATAAGATTCTGGAGGATCTGAAAACCCGTTTCGGCCCCTCCATCTGCCCCTGCGTGGTGCCGGTGCGTCTGGACGACGGCACGGTTGCCTACGTGAACCTGTTCAGCCAGAAAGCCTTCAAGTATGAGGGCGGCAAACAGATCCAGATCGAATTGCCCAATATGGGCCACCGTCTGGAAGGTCTGGTAGAAGCCATGAGCGAAGCCGTGGCCGAAACCGACGACGCGCTGATGGAAAAGTTCTTCGAGGGCGAGCCCTTTACCACCGAGGAAATCGTGGAAGGCATGCGCCTGGGCGTTAAGAACGGCATCATCACCCCGGTGTTCTGCGGCAGCCCCGTGAACCTGCAGGCGCTGGATATGCTGCTGCTCAACATGGTACGTCTGCTGCCCAGCGCCGAGCGCGCGGGCGGCCGCACCGGCGTGGACGCCGACGGCGCCGAGGTGGAGTTCAAGTGCGACGAAGCCGAGCCCACCGCCGTATACGTATATAAAACGGTAGCCGATCCCTTTGTGGGCAAGCTGAGCTACGTGCGTGTGCTCAGCGGCAAGCTCACTTCTTCCAGCACCCTGGTCAACGCCCGCACCGGCGAGACCGAGCGCCTGGGCAAGCTGCTCACCGTGCGCGGCAAAAAGCAGACCGACGCAGACGCGATCCCCGCCGGCGATATGGGCGCGATCACCAAGCTGCCCGCCGCCCAGACCGGCGATACCCTGTGCGACCCCGCCCGCGTGGCGGCGCTGCCCCGTCCGGCGTTCCCGATTCCCACCCTGTCCATGGCGGTCAAGGTGGCCAAGAAAGGGGACGAGGGCAAGATCGGCGCGGCGCTCACCCGCCTGATCGAGGAAGATCCCACCGTCTGCTACCGTGTGGACAGCGAGACCGGTCAGCAGCTGCTGAGCGGCCTGGGCGAGCAGCACCTGGACGTGGTGGTGGCCAAGCTGAAAGCCAAATTCGGCGTGGAGGTCACCCTGGAAACGCCCCGCGTGGCCTATCGTGAATCCATCCGCAAAAAGTGCAAGGCCCAGGGCCGCCACAAGAAGCAGACCGGCGGCCACGGCCAGTTTGGTGACGTGTGGATCGAATTCGAGCCCTGCGACAGCGAAGAACTGGTATTTGAGGAGAAGGTGTTCGGCGGCAGCGTGCCCAAGAACTACTTCCCCGCCGTGGAAAAGGGCCTGCGCCAGGCGTCCGCCCACGGTGTGCTGGCCGGTTATCCGGTGGTGGGCCTGAAAGCCACCCTGCTGGACGGCAGCTATCACCCGGTAGACTCCAGCGAAATGGCCTTCATCATGGCGGCCAAGCTGGCTTACAAGGCGGCTCTGCCCCAGGCGGGCCCCATCCTGCTGGAGCCGATGGGCACCCTGAAAGCCCACGTGCCCGGCGACAACACCGGCGACATCATGGGCGACGTGACCAAGCGCCGCGGCCGCGTGCTGGGCATGCACCCGGACGAGGACGGCCTGCAGATGGTGGAGGCCGAGGTGCCCATGGCCGAAATGCAGGACTTCACCACCTTTATGCGGCAGCTGACCCAGGGCCGCGGCTGGTTCACCCTGGAGTTCACCCGTTATGAGCCGCTGCCCTCCATGCTGGAAGGCAAGGTCATCGAGGAAGCCAAGAAGCTGGGCAACGGCCCCGCCGACGACGAATAATCCTTCCCATACCCTCATACAATGCAGTAACAGCAAGGCCCCGGGCAGCCCGCTGCCCGGGGTTTTCCTGCGGCCCTGCGGCCGCAGCCCTGCCGCGCAAGCGGGCCCCTTTCGCGGATTTTGGGCTGTTCCGGCGCCGGATTTGCCGCGGGCGGTGCGTGCTCTGTCAAAAAAGAAAGTCGTTTTTTGTTTAACTGTCCAAAAATACCCACTTTGGTTGACAGAAGTATGTGCGTGGGCTATAATATCAAAATTAGCGGGGCGGATGCCCGGAGGGAAAGCCATCCAAACCCTGCGGAGCAAGGAGTGAAATGGATACTATGGCGAAAGAGATCGTGATCAGCCGGTCTGGTCTGACCGCTTTGGAGCAGGAACTGGAAGAACTCAAGACGGTGCGCCGTAAGGACGTGGCGGAGAAGATCAAGACCGCCCGCGGCTTCGGTGACCTGTCCGAGAACAGCGAGTACGACGAGGCCAAGAACGAACAGGCCTTTATTGAGAGCCGGATCGCCCAGCTGGAGGCAATGCTCAAGCACGTGCGGGTGATCGACAACGAGGATCTGAATCTGGATGCGGTGTCGGTGGGCTCCCATGTGAAGATCGAGGACGAGGACGGCGACGTGGACGAGTACGATATCGTGGGCTCCACCGAAGCCGACCCGATGAACGGCAAAATCAGCGACGAGAGCCCGGTGGGCGCGGGTCTGCTGGGCAAAAAGGTGGGCGAGACCGCCGAGATCCAGCTGCCCAACGGCGCGACCTGCGTGTACAAGATCCTGGAGATCTCCCGCGCGCAGCTGTAATTCCAACGCAGAAAAGAGAGGCTTCGGCCTCTCTTTTTTCGTTTTTTGGCGGAAAATCCGGGAAAAACCCTGTACGCAGCCCTCTGAAATATGCTATAATACTATCCGTGTATGACATTGGGACGGGGCGCTCTGCCCCGCCCATCCCATAAAGTGAAAACGGGAGGAATCCTTGATGGAACAGAACGAGAACACGACCAATGCCCGCCAGCCGGAGAACGGCGCGGCGGAACCTTCCTACAGCGAACTGGTAGCGGTGCGCCGGGAAAAGCTGGCCGCGCTGCAGCAGGCCGGCCAGGACCCCTTTGAGCGTACCAGCTGGCCCCAGAGCGACTATGCCCAGCCGGTCAAGGATGCCTTTGTGGATCCGGCCGAGGGCGAGCACGGCCCGGCCGTCTGCATGGCGGGCCGCATGATGAGCAAGCGGGTCATGGGCAAGGCCAGCTTCGCCGACCTGCGGGACTGCACCGGCCGTATCCAGCTGTATGTGCGCCGTGAGGACGTGGGCGTTGACGAGTACCAGGCCTTCAAGAAGTTTGACATCGGCGACATCGTGGGCGTCCGGGGCTTTGTGTTCCGTACCAAGATGGGGGAGATCAGCGTCCATGTTACCGAGATCGTACTGCTGAGCAAGAGCCTGCTGCCCCTGCCCGAGAAGTTCCACGGCCTGAAGGATCAGGAGACCCGTTACCGCCAGCGCTATGTGGATCTGATCATGAATCCGGAGGTTCGCAAGACCTTTGAGATCCGCAGCGGCTTTATCCGCTATATGCGCCGCTACCTGGACGAGCGTGGCTACATGGAGGTGGAAACCCCCGTGCTGAACACCATCGCCGGCGGTGCGGCGGCCCGGCCCTTTATTACCCATCACAATACCCTGGACATTGACATGTACATGCGCATCGCCACCGAGCTGCCCCTGAAGCGGCTGATCATCGGCGGCATTGACCGGGTGTACGAGATCGGGCGCATCTTCCGCAACGAGGGCATGGACCCCAAGCATAACCCCGAGTTCACCACCGTGGAGCTGTACCAGGCATACGCCGACTTCCACACCATGATGGACATTGCCGAGGGTATCCTGTCCGGTGCGGCCAAGGAACTGCTGGGCACCTATCAGGTGCAGTGGCAGGGCGAGACCATCGACCTGACCCCGGGCTGGCGCCGCCTGACCATGGTGGACGCGGTCAAGGAGTACGCGGGCGTGGACTTCGGCGCCATCACCGACGACGCCGAAGCGGTGGCCGCCGCCAAGGCCATCGGCGTGGAACTGGCTGACGCCGCCGAAAAGACCTGGGGCAACGCCCTGTACGCCTGCTTCGATCAGAAGGTGGAGGAGAAGCTGGTGCAGCCCACCTTCATCACCATGTACCCGGTGGAGGTGTCTCCGCTCACCAAGCGCAGCCCGCAGGACAAGCGCCTGACCGAGCGTTTCGAGCTGTTCATCTGTCACAGCGAGCTGGCCAACGCCTACTCCGAGCTGAACGATCCCATCGACCAGCGCCTGCGTTTTCAGAAGCAGGTGGAGCAGCGTGAGCGCGGCGATGACGAGACCGAGATGATGGATGAAGATTTCCTGACCGCGCTGGAGTACGGCATGCCTCCCACGGGCGGCATGGGCATGGGCATCGACCGCTGCGTCATGATGCTCTCCAATTCCAGCACCATCCGGGAAGTCATCCTGTTCCCCACCATGAAGCCGCTGGGCACGGGCGAGGCCCCCAAGAAGGAGGGCGAAGCCGCCCCGGCCCCTGCTGCTGCCCCCGAAGTGCCCGCCATTCTGGCCCCGGCCGTGAACACCCTGGATCTGTCCAAGGTGGAGATCGAGCCGCTGTTCCAGGATACGGTGGACTTCGAGACCTTCAGCCGGTCGGATTTCCGCACCGTAAAGGTCATCAAGTGCTGGGCTGTGCCCAAGAGCAAAAAGCTGCTGGCCTTTGAGCTGAACGACGGCAGCGGCACCCCCCGTGTGATCCTGAGCGGCATCCACGAGTATTACGAGCCGGAGCAGCTGGTAGGCCGCACCCTGGTGGCCATTACCAACCTGCCGCCCCGCAAGATGATGGGCATTGACTCCTGCGGCATGCTGATCAGCGCCGTGCACAGCGAACAGGGCGAGGAACGCCTGAATCTGCTGATGCTGGACGATCGCATCCCCGCCGGCGCGAAGCTGTATTGATGTTACCCTGCCCGGACAGCGCTGTCTGGTTATAAGAACGCCCCCTGCTGCGAAAAATTCCGCAGCAGGGGGCGTTTGTCATACGGGGGATCCGCCGAAAAATTCGCAGATCCGTTTGCTCCAGTGGCCCTTGCAGACCATCTGATGGTTGGCGATGGGGCGGCTGGTGAAGTAATCGGTGCCTTCCGGCAAGCGGATCCGCAGCTGGGTGCGGCACAGATCCGGACGGTGCATGCTCTCCTGAAGCCAGGCGTCCTGGACATAGAAACGGCCGTTTTCGTCACACTTGAAAACAGTTACCGGGCCTTCGTCCAGATCGGCTGCCAGCGCCACCCCGATACCGGATTCGAAATGGGTGGTCAGCGTGTACTGACGGGGCATATTCAGGGGAAGGGTACAATGGGCAAATACCATTTCATCCTGACGCCGGTCCAGCTGGCTGGGATTGGCCATGAATACCGGTTCACCGGTCAGCTGATGCAGCACCGCCATGCTCAGCAGGCTGCGGGTGTCGCCTTCGCAGGCGGCGGGGATGCCTTCCGCGTTCAGAATGGCCAGCGCCAGGCATCCGGTAGTGCCGATGCGGCCCAGCAGATCAAAGCAGCGTACGGTCACGGCCTGCAGATCATATTTCCGGATCAGCCGCTGGACTGCGCCGTAAACGTTCAGGGCTTTTTCTATCTCGATGGGGTCGTAACCGCGGGTCTGCAGCGTCCGGGTGTGTTCGTTTTCCTGCCAACCGCCCTTATGATATTCATCCACAAGTTCGTCGATCTCCAGCATTACCAGCTGGGCGCCGTAGTTTTCCGCCAGACGGGCGGGGTTGGCACGGCTGGATACCAGGGTCTGCGTCTCCCCGATCACACCCAGCCGCATGGCGGCCAGACGCCGCCGCGCCCGGATCACCTGAAGCAGTTCCCGCAGGCGGGCGGCAATCTCTTCCGGTTCACCGTGCAGAATCTCGCCCCGCAGTCCCTGCTCCTGCAAAAAGCCCAGGATCTCCATCGAGGCGGGCAGCGAGTTCCAGCCCGCGGTAGTCAGCAGAATATAAGGGCCTTCCACACAGCGGTAGCAATCCCGGAACAGGCTGGCAGAACCGCCGGAAGCCAGGAAAAACACCGGAAGCCCCTGGCGGGCAAAGGTGTCGGGATCCACCACCGTCAGTTCTTCACCCAGAGCCTGGCTCAACCGCTGCAGATAGTCGCGGCAATAGGCCAGCAGTGCCGGATCGTTTTCGTTGATCGCGCCGGCCAACTGAAGTATACCCAGTTTTTTCATATGAAGTTTCCTCCTTGTTTGATTGGTTCTTTTGTCCCGCCGCTTGCGGCCGGGGATGTTGCTTTCATGATACCATAGCCTTTCTGAACAGACGTATGACATGCGTCATGGTGGAATGCCCAAAATGTTATGGTGTGATATCTGCAAAATAACCAACTTGATTTTTGCGGATCAACAAAAAACTGGGAAGAACGCGGACATCCTTCCTGCCTTTGGCCGGGCGAATAAAGCAAGTTTGCTGCGGCGAGCTGTTCTGAAACGGCATAATGGCCTGGATTTGTGGAATAATATGGCAAAAAATGTTACTTTTAATGTGAGGTTTGCATAAAAACATTCCTCGAATAACGGCAAAACAGATAAATGCGGGAAATGTATGACATATGTCATATTCGCGGGGCTGCGGAAAGATTATGATGAGTATGTCGAAAATACAACGATCCGCCGCTCCCTGCATTCAGGAGGTGACAGCAAGTATGGACAATCGACATCAGGACGACCTGCTGGAACTGCTGCGGTTGGTCATGGGGCAAACGCCTGGCGGCACGATGACGGTTCAGCAGATGCAGCCGTATCTGTCCCGCCTTTCGCCGCTGGTTACGGTCCATCGGGTTCGCAAGGGGCACAACATTGTACGGATGTTTGAGAGCCTGCAAAGCATCATTCTGGTGGTGCAGGGCGAGTTTTATCTTACCCGTTCTTCCGACAGCGGCATGAGCAGTATGGTGGCCCGGATCTGGGCCCCGGAATTCCTGGGGATCCCCCAGCTGGTGGGAAAGGATAAGACCTTCTATTCCAACATCATCGCCAGTGAAAACTGCCTGACCCTGCATATCGACTGCGGATTTTTTGATCAGTGCATGCGCAGCAGCCCGGAAGTTTCCATCCACTGCGTCAACTGCATGAGCCGCAGCATGGAGCGCAATTACCGGCAGATTGAACGGATCTCCTTTTTTGATGCCACCGAAAACCTGATCGCCTATCTGTACCGCAAGTGGGTGGAGGCCGGTGCGCGGGAGGAGACCCTCTGTATCAAGGAAAAGCACAGTCTGATTGCCAACGAACTGGGCTGTACGGTGCGCACGGTCTGCCGGGCGCTGAACAAGCTCAAGGAACAGGACATGTGCACCACCGACCGGGCCGGCCACATCTATTGTACGCCCCAGCAGATGCAGCGCATCCAGCGGGCGTACCGATAAAGAAAGAGAGGTGTCCTATGGCGCGCAGACCCAACATCGTGTATATCCTTAACGATCACCAGGCGTATTACGGCCACGGCATGCTTCAGGGCGGGCCCAAACCGATGCGCCCCTGCTTCGAAGCCTTCGCGGCACAGGGGATGGAGTTCACCAACGCCTACTGCGTGGCTCCCATGTGCGGCCCGGCCCGGCGCAGCATGCTCACCGGCCTGTATCCCCACACCCACGGCCAGGTACACAACGAGAACGATCCGCCCTACCGGCACGAGGTCTATCTGGACACCCTGGCGGAAGCGGGATATACCAATTATTATTACGGCAAATGGCATGCCGGTCCCGGCTGCGCGTACGATCACCATTGTACCGGCTTGTCCCAAAGCGGATACGGAAACCCGTACAACACGCCCGAATACGCCGAGTACTGCAAAAAGCGGGGCCTGCCCCGTGCACAGCATATGGTAGAACGGGTGCTGCGGCCGGACTCTTACGAAAACAGCCACTTTTTCCCCAAGCTGCAGGAGGGCGAACTCTACCAGTGTGAGGACTATTGGTGCGGCGAACATGCCATCGGGCTGACCGTTACCCCGAAAGACACCCACGAAGCGTTTTTCCTGGCCAATCTGGCCTGTGAAAAGCTGGAGGAACTGGCTGCCCAGGGCCCGGACGCCGGCCCCTGGAGCCTTCGGGTGGATTTCTGGGGCCCGCACCAGCCGTTCTTCCCCACAAAGGAATACGCGGACCTGTACGATCCCGGGGAGATCCCCCCGTACCCCAGTTTTGACAGTGACCTGGCGGACAAGCCGGATAACCTGCACTGGGAGGTAAGCCGTCCCCTGGGCGACGGCAAGTACATCCGGCAGCCCAACCCGCTGCCCTGGAGCGAATGGCAGAAGATGCTGGCCCGCTGCTACGCGCACATCACCATGGTGGACGCGGCGGGGGGACGGATCCTGGACAAGCTCCGGGAACTGGGCCTGGACGAGAACACCCTGATCATCTGGACCACCGACCACGGCGATGCCATCGCCTGCCAGGGCGGCCATTTTGATAAGGACAGCCATATGGCCCAGGAGGTGGAACGGGTACCGCTGGCCCTGAACTGGAAAGGTCATGTGGCACCCGGCGGCAGGGACGACCATCTGGTGTTCACCTGCGATCTGCCGGTGACCATGCTGGATGCGGCGGGGCTGGCCTTTACCCGCAACCCGGTGGACGGCCGCAGCCTGCTGGATCTGACCGGCGAGCACCAGGACGTTCCCCCCTGGCGGGACAGCCTGATGTGCGAGACCTACGGCCATGGCTACGGGCTGACCCTGATCGGCCGGATGGTGGTTCAGGGGCCGTATAAGTATGTATGCTTTGAAGGGGATTCCGATGAGCTGTACGATCTGCAGCAGGATCCCTATGAGATGCGCAATCTGGCCCGGCTGGCGGACTGGCAGCCGCTGCGCCGGAAGATGCAGCAGCTTCTGGCCCAAAAGATGGCCGAAAGCCGCGACCCGGTATCGCCCGAACGCCTGATGCCGGTTTAACAGGGGTAGAGCGGGCGACAGCCCGTACTATGATACGGAAACGAACACGGACAACGATTCAGGAGGTAATAACAATGAAAAAGCTGGTAACTGTATTGCTGGCGGCAGTCCTGCTGCTCTCTCTGGCGGGATGCGGCGGTTCCGGAAACGGCGGCAACGAGCAGGCGGGCGACGGCGCCCTGCATGTGGGCATGATCTGCGAAAGCCTGGGCACCCAGAGCTTCAACGATGACGTGCTGGCCGGTCTGCAGCGTGCTCAGGAGGAACTGGGCATCGCGCTGGACTACATCGAGGTCAGCGAGATTTCCGACGCGGCCAACAGCCTGCGTACCCTGATTGCCCAGGGCTGCACCTTTATGGTAGTGCCCAGCGCATCCTACCGGGACGCCATGGTGGAGGTCGCCACGGAATACACCGACGTGAAGTTCCTCTACCTGGCTGCTGCCGAAGAGGGCTATGACAACATCATGTCGGTAGAATACCGGGAGAACGAGGGCGCGTTCCTGGGCGGCGCGCTGGCGGCCATGATGAGCAAGACCGGCAAGATCGGCGCGGTGCTGGCTGTTCAGGAGCCTCTGCAGGTGCGCTTCCAGTACGGCTTTACGGCCGGTGCCTACACCGTTGACCCCGATTGCCAGGTAACCACCATGTTCACCAACAGCTACAGCGATACCAACCTGGGCAAAGAGATGGCCAGCGCCCTGTACAGCCAGGGTGCCGACTATGTGAGCTGCTTTGCCGGCGCCTGCAACCTGGGTGTGTTCAATGCTGCCAGCGAGGCGGGCGACGGCTGCTACTGCCTGGGCGCCGCCACCGGCCAGTTTGACCAGAATCCGGACAAGATCATTGCCTCGGTGGTCAAGCCCATTGACGAAGCCATCTTCAACGTGCTGGACGCTTATCTGAAAGACGGTACCTTCGTGGGCGGCACCGCCAGCGTCTGGGGTCTGGCGGAGAACGGCGTGACCCTGCGCTTCACGACCATGAACGACGAACTGCTTGCCTCCATCCCCGATGAGGTCATGGACAAGATCGAGGAGCTGAAGCAGCAGATCATCGACGGTACCATTCAGGTGCCCGGTACGCAGGAAGAGTTCGAGACCTACAAAGCCAGCGTACAGTAATAGAAACCGAACGCAAAGGGCCGCAGGGAGCAACTGGATATCTCTGCGGCCCCGCTTTTTACCAGAAAAAAGAGAAGGTGATACAGAGTGAACGCGATCATCCAGCTGAAAGATGTCACCAAGCGGTTCCCCGGCGTTGTGGCCAACGATCACATCTCCTTTGAGGTGGAAAAGGGAACCATCCATACGCTGGCCGGCGAAAATGGCGCGGGCAAATCCACCCTGATGAACATCATCTACGGCCTGTACCGGCCGGATGAAGGGGAGATCCGCATCGAGGGAAAACCGGTGCAGTTCAGCAGCTCCAAGGATTCCATTGCCCATCGTATCGGCATGGTGCACCAGCACTTCATGCTGATCCCCAAGCTTACCGTGGCCGAAAACATCGTTGTAGGCCAGGAGCCGGGCAGCGCCCTGAAGGTGGACCGGAAAGGCGCCGAGGAGCGTATCCGGGCCCTGTCGGAAAAGTACGGCCTGAAGATCGATCCTGCCCGCAAGGTGGCGGATCTTTCGGTTACCGAGCAGCAGCGGGTGGAGATCCTGAAGATCCTCTACCGGGAAGCGGAGATCCTGATCTTTGACGAACCCACCGCTGTGCTGACCCCCCAGGAGATCGATGAGTTCTGTGAGATCCTGCTGGGGCTCAAGGCAGCCGGCAAGACCATCCTGTTTATCAGCCACAAGATGGCCGAGGTCATGCGGATCAGCGACCGGATCACTGTGATCCGTCTGGGCAAGGTGGTGGGCACCGTGGAAAAGGACAAGACCACGGCCGAAGAACTGACCCGCATGATGGTGGGCCGTGACGTAAGCCTGGCCCGCCGTGACCGCCGCCAGTTTGAAAACCAGCCCAATCTGCTGGAACTGCGTGACGTAAGCTACAGCGTGAACGGTGTGCGCAAGCTGGATCACATCAACCTTCAGCTGCGCGCCGGCGAGGTGCTGGGCGTGGCCGGCGTGGACGGAAACGGTCAGGAAGAACTGGTGCGCGCGATTTATGGGGATATCCGGCCGGATGAGGGCCAGGTGATCTTCAAGGGAAACGACGTAAGCCGTACCGGCATCCGCGCCCGCAAGGAATCCGGCCTGGGCCTGGTGCCGGAGGACCGCCACCGCGATGGCCTGGTGCTGGAATACAGCGTGGCCGACAACCTGGTGCTGGGTATGCACAACCATAAGGAATTTGCCAAAGGCGGCGCCTGGCTGGATTTCAAAAAGATCCATGAGAACGCCGAAACAATGAAAGAGGACTTCGACATCCGCTGCGCCAATGTGGATGTGGCGGCGGGCACCTTGTCCGGCGGCAACCAGCAGAAGATCATCATTGCCCGGGAGGCATCCCGGGACCCGGATGTGTTCGTAGCGGTGCAGCCCACCCGCGGTCTGGATATCGGCGCGATGGAGTTTGTGCAAAAGACCCTGCTGGAGCAGCGGGATAAAGGCAAGGGCGTGCTGCTGCTTTCGCTGGAGCTGGACGAGATTCTGTCGGTCAGCGACCGGATCGCCGTTATCTTCAAGGGCCGCATCGTGGATGTGGTGGACGCCACCAGCGTCAACCGGCAGCAGTTGGGCCTGATGATGCTGGGCAGCAACGCTGCCCGCGAGGAACAAGGAGGTGTGCAGATTGGCAACTAAGGCTATCGGGAAACCCCGGTTCAAACCGGACAGGAAAAAGCTGCAGGAAACCGGGCTCAGCCTGCTGATCACCCTGATTTCCCTTGTGGCGGCGCTGATCGTGGGTGCCATCGTGATCTGGGCCTTCGGCAGCAATCCCTTTGAAGCGTACGGCGCTTTGTGGCGCGGCGCTTTCGGCACGGGCATTGCCTTTACCGTTACCCTGGGCAAAGCGGTGCCGGTCATGCTCACCGGTCTGGCGGTGGCGATCGCTTTCCGATGCAGCGTGTTCAATATCGGCGCCGAGGGCCAGCTGCTCATGGGCGCCATGGCAGCGGCCCTGGTAGGCGCGTATGTAAATCTGCCCATGGTGCTGCATCTTCCCCTTACCATCCTGGCCAGCATGGCCGCCGGTATGTTCTGGGCGTTCTTCCCGGCGGTGCTCAAGCTCCGGGGCAATGTGAGCGTGGTCATCAGCACCATTATGTTCAACTACATCGCCCAGTATCTGGTGCAGTACCTGATTCTGGGGCCCTTCAAGGGCCCGGGCGAAAGCCCGGCAACCGCCACCATCGCCGAAACGGCGCAGCTGCCGGATATCCTGCCCAAACCCTACGTGCTCAATCTGGGCTTTGTGCTGGCGCTGCTGGCCGTGGTGGGCACCTACATCCTGCTCAACCGCACCAGCATGGGCTATGAAATGCGGGCCGTGGGCTTCAATGCCTCCGCCGCGCATACCAACGGCATCGATGTGGGCCGCAATATGTTCCTGGCGCTTCTGATCAGCGGCGCGCTGGCCGGTCTGGGCGGCGGCATCGAGGTCACCGGCAGCCTGAACAAGATCGTCAATAACTTCTCGGCCAACTACGGCTTCAACGGTATCCCGGTGGCCCTGATGGCCCACAACAACCCCTTTGCGATCATCTTTTCCGCCCTGCTGATCGGCGCGATGCGCAGCGGCTCGTCCATGATGCAGTCCAGCGCCGGTATTTCGCAGAATATGATCGACGTGCTGCAAGGCCTGATTATCGTGTTCCTCTGCTCGGAGCATGTGATCCGTTACTACATCAAGCACAGGATCGGAGGGAAGAAACATGCTTAATGCCATCAGCTATCTGCTTTCGGCTACGCTCCGCATGGGCACTCCCATCGCCTATACCGCGCTGGGCGGTATGACCAGCGAGCGCAGCGGCGTCAACAACATCGGTCTGGAAGGTATCATGACCGCCGCCGCCTTCGGCGCCGCGGTGGGCAGCTACCTGTTTCAGAATGCCTGGATGGGTGTGGTGTTCGCCATCCTGATCGGCATAGCCATCTCGGCGGTGCACTCTCTGGTCTGCATCACCTGGGGCGGTACCCAGGCGGTCAGCTCCATGGCGCTGGTGCTGCTGTCCACCGGTATCTCCGGCGTGGGCCTGAAAGCCCTGTTCGGCCGCCAGGGCAACAGCCCCGAGGTGCCCAGCCTGCCGACCACCACCCCGCTGGAAGGCATCCCGGTCATTGGTGAGTTCCTGTCCCAGCAGTCTCCCTTTGTGTATCTGCTGCTGCTCTGCCTGCTGATCACCTGGTTCCTGTTCCGGCATACCCGGCTGGGCCTGCGCCTGATCACCGTGGGCGAAAACCCCAAAGCGGCGGAGACCGCCGGCCTGAATGTGCACCGGCTGCGCTATTTCGGCGTGATCTATTCCGGTATTCTGGGCGGTCTGGGCGGCGCGATGCTCTCCATCGGCAGCATGAACATGTTCCAGGAGGGCATGGTGGCCGGCCGCGGTTACCTGGCGCTCGGCGCGGTCACCATGGGCCGCTGGAACACCTGGGGCGTGTTCGGTTCCGCCATGTTCTTCGGCTTCTTCAGCGCCCTGCAGCTCTATCTGCAGAGCATCCAGGTGCCGGTTCCCACCGAATTTATCCAGATGATTCCCTATGTGGCTACCGTCATCGTGCTGGCCCTCAGCGCCGGCAAAAGCAACGCGGGTATTGCCGCCGGCGGCAAGCCCTATACCAAGTTCGTACAGCAGCGATAAAGGAGGCCGACTATGGGCGCTGAACTTTCCGCCTATTCCCAAACCCGCCTGGCGGTGGCCTGCCTGGAGGCGCGGCGTACCCGCAGCCGGCCGGTTTTGTCCGGCTATGGGGTGGGCGCTGCGCTGCTCACGGAGGATGGCAGACTGTTCAGCGCCGGAAACATCGAGTGCTATGGCCAGACGCCCAGCATCTGCGCGGAGCGGGTGGCGTTGTTCAAGGCCCTCAGCGAGGGTGCGGACCGCTTTGCTGCCCTGGCGGTGTGCGGCGGCCCGCTTCCGGGTGAACCGGAAACCTTCTGCACCCCCTGCGGTGTTTGCCGGCAGGTGCTGATGCAGTTCTGCAGCCCGGATATGCCGGTGCTGTCGGTGCTTGCGCCGGACAGTATCCGGATCTGGCGGCTGGGCGACCTGCTGCCGGAGTGCTGGGCCCCGCCCGCCTCTACGAACAGAACAGGAGGATACCATGAATCCCATAAAGGTACTTATTGATTGCGATACCGGTATCGACGATATTGTGGCTCTTTCCTACGCGCTCAAGACCCCCGACCTGGAGGTGCTGGGTGTGACCACCGTCTGCGGCAATCTGCCCACCGATATCACCACCTACAATACGCTGAACGCCCTGCATCTGATGGGGCGGGACGATATCCCTCTGGCCCGCGGTGCCGATCGTCCGCTGGAGCGCCCGCTGCAGGATGCCGCTTATATCCACGGCTCCAATGGTCTGGGCGGCTATGAGTTCCCGGAAAAAACCAGCAAGACCCCTGTGGATCAGCCTGCCTGGGAGTTTTTGCACGCCAAGCTCTGCGAGCAGTCCGAGCCTATTGATATCCTGGCTCTGGCGCCGCTTACCAACATCGCGCTGCTGCTGCAGAAGCATCCGGATGCGCTGGCCCGTATCCGCCGTATCGTGTTTATGGGCGGCTCGCTGCGTACCGGCAACCCCACGCCGGTAGCAACCTTCAACGTGCTGGCCGATCCGGAAGCGGCCAAATACATGATCGCCACCAAGGTGCCTTTTGTGATGTGCAGCCTGGACTGCACCCGGGGCAGCTACCTGACCTTTGAAGAGCTGGAAAGTACCCGTCAGTTCCAGAACCCGGTGGCCGATATGGTGCGCCAGGTCACCGGCTTCTACATTACCAGTACAAAAAAGGAAAACACGGTGGACGGCAAGAAAAAGGGCATCGACATCCACGATCTGTGCACCGTGATGTACGTGACCCACCCGGAACTGTTTGAAGGGGAATCGTATTTTGCCGATGTGGAAACCAAAGGGGAACTGACCACCGGCTTCACCCTGGTGGATTATGAGGACAACCTGCGCAAGCCGGCGGAGGACAAGACGGTATACTTCCTGAAAAAGGTGGACCGGGAAGCCTATGTGCGTTACTTCCTGGACACGCTGGCCACATACTGAGAGGAGGCGGGCGAGATGGCGATCCTGAACCCGACTCTGGCCTGTGCGGATCCGCTGCATCTGGCGCGGGATCTGGATGCTCTGGAACGGGGCGGCGCGGGGATGCTGCACGTGGACGTAATGGACGGCCACTATGTGCCCAACCTGTGCCTGAACTTTGACCAGGCCATGGCTATCCGCCGGGCAAAGCCTGACCTTCCGATGGATCTGCACCTGATGGTCACCGATCCCTTTGCCTGGCTGGACAAGCTGCGGGCGGTGAATCCCACCCATGTATCCTTCCACCTGGACGCAACCCCCTTTGCGCTGCGTCTGATCAGCCAGCTGCGGGCTATGGGGATTCACCCCGGTGTGGTGCTGAACCCCAGCCAGCCCACAGAGCTGCTGGATCCGGTGCTGGATCAGGTGGACTATGTGCTGCTGATGGGGGTGGAGCCCGGCTTTTCCGGCCAGAGTTTCCTGCCCCAGACCCTTTCCCGCCTGGCTGAACTGGATGCAAAGCGCCGCCAGCGGAAGCTTTCTTTCCAGATAATGGTGGATGGGGGCATTGATCACGAAAACGGTCCCGCCTGTGCACGGGCAGGGGCGGATATCCTGGTAGGCGGGGCCTTTGTATGCTTTGGCCAGCCCGACGGAGTGGAGGCCTCCAGCCGCCGGTTCGTGCAGGCGCTGGCAAAATGAAAGAAAAGAGGAACTGATTATGAAGATCGTGGTAGGCAGCGATCACGGCGGCTATGAACTGAAAGAACAGCTGAAAAAACGCCTCATCGAACAGGGGCACGATGTGCTGGATGTGGGCTGCGGCGGCGAACCGGTGGACTATCCCGACATTGCGGTGGCCCTGAGCCGTGTTGTGCTGGAAGGCGAGGTGTCGTTCGGCATTCTGTGCTGCGGCACCGGCATCGGCATCTCGATGGCGGCCAACAAGATCAAGGGGATCCGGGCCGCCCTGTGCGCCGATTGCTACAGCGCCCGCATGGCCAAAGAACACAACAATGCCAACGTGATTGCTTTTGGCGGCCGTACCGTGGGTGTGGAACACGCCTGGGAGATGGTTTGCGCCTATATGAACGCGGAGCATCTGGGCGGTATCCACGCCGCGCGGGTCGCCATGATCGACGCGTTGTAAAAGGAGGTTTTGCAAAATGGAACAATCCGAACGCAGCGCCCTGCGCCGGGCCGCCGCCCGGCTGCGGCTGGACGTGCTGGAACAGGTGTTCACGGCGCAGTCCGGCCATCCGGGCGGCGCGCTGAGCAGCGCCGATATCCTGACCTGGCTGTATAATAAGGAACTGAACCTTGACCCGGCCCAGCCCCGCTGGCCCGACCGGGACCGGTTCGTATTGAGCAAGGGCCACAGCAGCCCCGGCCTGTACGCGGCGCTGGCCCGGCGCGGGTTCTTTGACCCGGCGCTGCTGCCCACCTTCCGCAAGAGCGGTTCGATCCTGCAGGGGCATCCCGATATGAAGAAGATCCCCGGCGTGGACATGACCAGCGGCAGCCTGGGCCAGGGTGTGAGCACCGCCTGCGGCATGGCGCTGGCCGCCAAGCTGGACGGCGCGTCCTGGCGGGTATACACCCTGCTGGGCGACGGCGAGATGGAAGAGGGCCAGGTGTGGGAGGCCGCCATGTTTGCCGCCCACAACAAGCTGGACAACATGTGCTGGATCGTGGACTCCAACGGCCTGCAGATCGACGGCCGGGTGGAGGACGTGGCCGGCCCCGGCCCGCTGGACAAGAAGTTCGAGGGCTTCGGTTTTCAGGTGCTGAAGGTGGACGGCCACGACTTTGACGCGCTGGAGGCCGCCTTTGCCGCCGCCCGCGCCGAAAAGGGCCGCCCCACCGTGATCCTGGCGACCACCGTCAAGGGCAAGGGGGTCAGCTTTATGGAAGATCAGGCCGGCTGGCACGGCAAGGCCCCGAACGCCGAGCAGTATGCCCAGGCAAAACAGGAACTGGAGGCCGAACTGGCCCGCTGGGAGGTGGAGTGAATGGAACCGATCAAAGAAGCAACCCGCGTAAGTTTTGGTGAAACGCTGGCCGAACTGGCGGCAGAATACCCGGATCTGGTGGTGCTGGACGCAGACCTGTCCAAGGCTACCCGCACCGATATTTTTGCAGCGGCCTGCCCGGAGCGGTTCGTCAACTGCGGCATTGCCGAGTGCAATATGCTGGGCGTGGCCGCCGGCCTGGCGGCGGCGGGCAAGATCCCGGTGGCGGCTACCTTTGCCATGTTCAGCGCCGGGCGCGCCTATGAGCAGATCCGCAATTCGGTGGGGTATCCTCATCTGAATGTGAAGATTGCCGGCACCCACGCGGGCGTAAGCGTGGGCGAGGACGGCGCCACCCACCAGTGCCTGGAGGATATGGCCCTGATGCGCACCATCCCGGGCATGACCGTTCTCTGCCCGGCGGATCACTATGAGACCAAGGCGGCGGTTCGGGGCATGCTGGAGCATGAGGGCCCGGTGTATATCCGCCTGGGCCGTCTGCCGGTGGACAGCGTCTACCATGCACATTCGCTGGAAAACTTCACCATTGGCAAGGGCAACCTGCTGCGGGAAGGCACCGATGTGGCCCTGCTGGCCACCGGCCTGGAGGTTCCGGAAGCCCTGGCGGCCGCCGAACTTCTGGCTGCCCAGGGGGTGAGCGCCGCCGTGGCCGACATCCACACCATCAAGCCGCTGGACGCCGAGCTGGTGGCCGAGCTGGCCCGCAAGACCGGCGCGGTGGTCACCGCCGAGGAACACAGTGCCATCGGCGGCCTGGGCGACGCGGTGCTGGCCGCGCTGGCCGATGCCGACGTGCGGGTGCCGGTGGAAAAGGTGGCGGTGCAGGATGTGTACGGCCATTCCGGTACCGGTATGGGTCTGGTGGATGAGTTCGGCCTGCGGGCCAAGGACATCGCCGCGGCGGCTCTGCGGGTCGCGGCCCGCAAGTAAGGGCGGACTGACCTGTTTATAAACAAAAACGAGACGGGGATGCTCTTTTCGGGCATCCCCGTCTCGTTGCGTCCTGCCGCGCTTGAAAAGGCGGGTGATATGGTGTACAATACTACCATACGCGGAATTGCGCGAAACGCCGGGGATACGGGCCTTTGCCTTGTCCCAGAGAGGATACGGAAAACAATGAAGATCATGGCAGTGGATTACGGCGACGCCCGCACCGGGCTGGCCGTTTGCGACCGCACCGAGTTTCTTTCCACTCCGGTGGGGCAGATTGAGGAAAAAAGCATGGCCAAGGTGGCGGAAAAGATCATCTATGCCAGCCGGGAATACGACGTGGGCATGATTGTGATCGGCCTGCCCCGGAACATGGACGGCACCGAAGGCGCCCGGGCGGAAAAGGCCCGCAAGCTGGCGGCGCTGGTGGAACTGGGTGCCCAGATGCCGGTGCGCCTGTGGGACGAGCGCCGTACCACCGTGACCGCCGCGGCCCAGCTGACCGAGGCCGGTACTTTTGGCAAAAAGCGCAAGCAGAGGCTGGACGCGGTGAGCGCCGCGGTGATTCTGGACAGCTTCCTGGCCTGGCGCAAAAACCACCCGGACGAGGCCTGACCGCCCCGGAAAGCAGGTGCTGATGATGGAACAAACCTTTCGGCAAAGCCCGCTGGCTGAACAGCTGCTGCAGTTTCATTGCCCCCGCTGGGCGGAACTGCCCGGGATCCAGCTGTATATGGACCAGCTTACCGGCTATATCAACGAAGCCCTGGCCCCGCTGGGGGTGAGCATGGAGAGCAACCTGACCAAGGCGATGGTGAACAACTACGTCAAGCAGCAGGTGATTGCCCGGCCGCAGAACAAGAAGTATGACCGGCAGCAGCTGGCCAGCCTGCTGGTGCTCTGCGTCATGAAGCAGGTGTTCAGCATCCCGGAGGTGGACGCGATCCTGCGGGCCGGTCTGGCGGAATACCCGCCCCAGGTGGCCTATGACTATTTCTGCGCCGAACTGGAAAACGCCCTGCGCGCCGTGCTGGAGAACGACGACATCACCCAGCCGCCGGATACCGCTTCGGTGCCCACCGAGCTCAGCGCCATGGTGCGCCGCATCGTGCTGGCCTGTGCCGGCAAGGTCTACGTACAGAAACGTCTGCAGTATGTTGCCCGGCAGGGGCAGAATGAAGAATGCTGAGCGTTAAGCAAAGCCCCGTGTATTTCCTGCATGCAGGAAATACACGGGGCTTTTTTTCATTGCAATCAAGGCCGCAGCATGTAGCACAGCTGTACACGCAGCAGCTTTTTCCAGTCCAGTTGTTCGTCCATTTCATCCGGCTGGGTGGCCCATTTTACCGCCATGCCGGAAAAAGTTGCCACCAGGCTCTGGTAAATTTCCAGAAAACTCAGTTCCGGCGGAAAGTTGCCCGCCTCCATACCCTGTCGCACCAACTGTTCCAGTGCCTGCACAAAAAAGCGTCCCTGGATGCGCACGTCAATCCGGGCGCGGATACCTGCCTCATAGTTACAGGCAGTCAGTTCTTTGCCGATGGAACGGCAGAAATCCAGGGTGGTCATGTACAGCTCGATCAGCTGCTCCGGCACGGGCCGCCGGGGATCGTATACAAAACGCTCCTGCAGGTATTGATCCAGAAACAGGTTGAAGGTCAGTACCACGATGTGATCCTTAGAGGGAAAGTTGTGGTAAAAAGCGCCCTTGGTCAGATGGCAGTCGGCGCAGATATCGTCGATGGTCACCCGGTCGCAGCCGTATTCCGAAAACAACCGCATGGCCGATTGCGTCAGGGTTTCTTTGGTGGCGCGGGAGCGGTCTTCCTGGGCGGTGGCATGGATAGACATGGCACAATACATCCTTTTGTTTAAGTAATTTAATAATAAAAGGTAGGCAGGCGGATGTCAAGCCACACAGAATGGGCCAATCTTTGTGAAAAAAAGTTCAAGAAACGATTGACAGTTACATACTCTGGTATTATACTACGGTATGTAACGCGGTTTGTACCGCGAAATCATGCTTTGAAGCAGAATGGAGAAGAAAAGATGAGCAATTGGCACAAACGTGGGCTGGGCCTGATTCTGGCAGCAGTAATGCTGGCCGGGCTGGCCGGCTGCGGCCAAAGCGGCACCGGTTCCTCGGTGCCTGCGGACGGTGGCTATACCGCCGGTACTTATACCGCCCAGGCGGACGGCAACAATGGCCCGGTAACGGTGGAGGTAGTGGTGGATGATGCCTCTATTGTGAGCGTCACTGTCACCGATCATGCTGAAACCCCGGGCATCAGCGATCCGGCGATCGAGCGTATCCCGGCATCCATTGTGGAAGGGCAGACACTGGCCGTGGATGCGGTGGCTGGCGCTACCAACACCAGCAAGGCAATCCTGGCGGCGGCTGAGGATTGCCTGACGCAGGCGGGCGCCGATGTGGAAGCGCTCAAGCAGGCTGCGGCCCAGACGGATGAAACCCCGGCCCAGACCATTGAAAAGACCGCCGATGTGGTAGTCATCGGCAGCGGTGCCGCGGGTCTGAGCGCGGCCAATGCCGCGCTGCAGCAGGGCGCAGGCAGCGTGATCCTGCTGGAAAAGATGGCCTCCATGGGCGGCGCTTCCGCTGTGGCGGGCGGTATCGCGGGCGGCTGCTCGGAACTGCAAAAATCCTTTGGCATCACCAATGACAGCCCGGAATTGATCTACGACGATCTGCTCAAGGGCGGCGAGGGTCAGAATGATCCCACCCTTCTCAAGCTGTTTGCCGAGAACATGGGAACCACCCTGGACTGGCTGATTGATGATATGAACGTACCCATCACCCAGCAGTTCTCCAATTTCCCGGAACACACCGTGCAGCGCAGCTTCCAGGTGGATGGCGGCAGCATGACCATGATCAATGTGCTGGCTGAGAACTTTGAAAACCAGGGCGGCGAAATCCTGATGGAGACCAAGGCCAACGAACTGCTTACCGATGAGAGCGGTGCTGTGGTGGGTGTGTCCGCCACCGATGCGGATGGAAACACCGTCAAGGTCAGCGCGCCTATCACGGTGCTGGCTACCGGCGGCTTCGGCAACAACCCGGACATGCTGTCCGACTCTCTGTCCATTGCCCTGTTCTACGGCGCGGTTTCCTCCACCGGCGAAGGCATCCAGATGGCCGAGGCTGTGGGCGCACAGACCTGCTTTATGGATTATGCCAAGATGTACCCCCAGGGTATCGAGGTATCCGAAGGTCTGGGCAAGGTGGCCTCGGTGCACTCTGCCCTGACCACCCAGACCACCGGTGCGATCTATGTGAACAAGGAAGGCCAGCGGGTGGTGGACGAAAATCTGGATTTCGTCTCTATCAAGAAGGCCACTGTTCCCCAGACTGACAACGTGATCTACCTGGTCATGGATCAGAACGCCTACGATGTGTGGGCCAAATCGGCAAATGAGTCCCACAGTTCCTCCGGTCTGTTTACGTATGAGGATCAGGAGAAATGGTTCACCGCGCCCGACGGCACCACTCCGGTATTCCGCCGCGGTGAAGACCTGGCAGCGGTAGGCGAGGCCGCCGGCATCGACGGCGAAGCGCTGAAAGCTACCGTGGACAATTGGAACGCCATGGTTGCCGCTGGGGAAGATACCCAGTTTGGCCGCGAGGAGCTGTTCCCCTTGGAAGAGGGCGGTACATATTACATTATTGAACAGAAGCTGCGCTTTGCCACCACACTGGGCGGTGTGAAGGTCAACGAGAGCTTCCAGGTTCTGAATGGCGAAGATCAGCCCATTGCCGGCCTGTATGCGGCGGGCGAGTGCGTGGGCGGTGTGCACGGCACGGAGAGCATGCCCACCTGCATGCTGTCCTGGGCCGCTACCTCCGGCAAGCTTTGCGGCGAGCAGGTCGCTGCGGCGCTGCAATAACATAAAAACTGCCGTGGGCATTGCCCACGGCAGTTTTTGTTGATTCCTGGTATTTACGCCAGCGCCAGGATGCGCTGCACCGCGTCGGCGATGTAGTCGGCCAGAGGCTTTTCCTCCACACCGGCCACCGACACGCCGCACCGGCTTACCGGTACCAGCACCTTGTGGGCCGGGCTGCGGGCCACCGCCGCTGCCATGGCGGCGGTGCATTCGCCCAGCAGGCTGTCCGCCAGTACAATGCCCAGGGGGCCGGCAATCACCGCCGCCCGGGGCGCGTTCACCAGCACGGCGTTTTCGCCGGTGGCCCCGGCGTTGGCGCCCGCTTTGCGCATGGCTGCGGTGGCGGCCGCGTTGGCGCCCACCGCCAGGATCTCCCGGGTGCAGCCCGCGGCCCGCAGCTGGGTGATCAGAGTACGGCCCATGCCACCGCCCTGTCCGTCAATGATCAGAATCGGTTTTGTGGTTTCCATAGGTCTCCTTCTCGCATACAATGGGTCACAGCAGCGGCGCAAACAGCCGCAGGAACAACTGGAACAATCGCTTGGGCCAGGGGGTGTGATCCACGTCCTCAATGGTCACTTCCCGGCTCTGGGTCATGCAGCGCTCGATATCCCGGCGCACATCCTGCACCATCTTGCCGCCGTAAAAGGCACAGCAGTTCTCAAAATGCAGATACAGGCTGCGGTAGTCCATGTTGGCGCTGCCCACCACCGCCATCCGGTCATCCGACACATACATCTTGGCGTGGATAAAGCCCGGGGTGTATTCATAGATGCGCACACCCGCCTCCAGCAGGGTGCGGTAAAAGCTCTGGGTCACCCAGTAGACATACCACTTGTCCGGGATGCCGGGGGTGATGATCCGCACGTCCACGCCGCTCTTGGCCGCCAGCTTCAGGCTGGAGATCATCTCGCTGTCGATCACCAGATAGGGGGTCACAATATAGGCGTAGTGCTGGCTCTGGTGCAGAATGTTGAAATAGGCGTTTTCCGAGATGTTTTCCTGATCCAGCGGGTTGTCCGCATAGGGCTGCACATAGCCGTCCGCCGGGCAGCGCAGCTGGGGGGCGTAGTCCTCATAGTGGCTGGCCGCACCGGTGCAGTAGTCCCAGTTGCTCAGGAAGGTACAGGTCAGGGAATAGACCCCGCTGCCCTGCAGCATCAGGCCGGTGTCCTTCCAGACGCCGAACCGCTTCTTTCGGTTGATGTACTCATCCGCAAAGTTCAGCCCGCCGGTAAAGCCCACGTTGCCGTCGATCACCGCGATCTTGCGGTGATCCCGGTGGTTGAACATCCGGTAGTCCGAGATGCGGCGGCTTACCTCCAGCGGCGAAAATACCACGCATTTGATGCCGTAGCTGCGCAGCACCTGGTCGTAGCCTTCCGGCAGGGTGAACATACAGCCCACTGCGTCGTACATCACCCGCACGTCCAGCCCCTGGGCGGCTTTCTCCTTCAGGATCGCCAGGGTGGTGTCCCACATATAGCCCGGGTTGATGATGAAGTACTCCATAAAAACAAACCGCTTGGCGTTCCGCAGCTGTTCCAGAAATACCGGAAAGAAATCCTCGCCCCAGGCAAAGTAGCGGCTGGAGGTGTCCCCGTATACCGGCGCGCCGGCGTAATCGGCCAGATAGCGGGCGCAGCGGCCCATAGCAGGGGAGTACTCCCGCAAACGGTGCAGCGGTTCCTCGTCCACCGGGCAGGCACGACGGCCCCTGGCTTCGCACTGGGCGTAGCGCAGGGCCTTGCGGCCCCGGTGCCGGGGCTTGGCCCAGAACAGATAGAATAGGCTCCCGGTGGGGGGCAGGGATACGATCAGCAGGATCCACATGATCTTGTAGGCCGGGTTTACGTTGTCCCGGTCCAGCAGGGCCACGATAAACAGAACGCTCAGGACAATCAGAACCAGGTAGACATAGGGGGCAAGGCTGCCCACCCACAGGAACAGGCCGATGGTCAAAGCGATCTGCATCAGGACCAGCACCACCGCGAAGAAGGTACGGGTCAGCGCCCCGCGCAGTAAACGTTTCATGAACGCTCCTTCCTTTTTTGCTTCCCCGCCGTGCTTATCCGGCGGTATAGGTCTCAATGGTTACCGAGTTCAGCACCACATCCTCGGTGGGACGGCTGTTTTCGTCCACCGCCACCGACGCGATCTCGTCCACAATCTTCATGCCCTCGTAGATCTGGCCGAATACGGTATCGGTGTAGTCCAGATAGGGCAGGCCGCCGGCGGCGGCATAGGCGTCAATGACCTCCTGCCGGTAGCCTGCGCCGGCCAGCTGGGTTTTCTGTTCCTCGGTAAGGCCGGGATGAGCCTGGACAAAATAAAACTGGCTCAGACCGCTGGTCTCGTCCTCCGGGCTGAACGCAACGCACAGGGCGCCCGCGTAGTGATGCAGGCTGTCGCTCCATTCCATCGGGTAGGGATTTCCTTTCCAGATGGAGGTGCCGCCGCTCCCGGTGCCGGTACCGTCGCCGCCCTGCACCGCAAACCCTTCCACCACCCGGTGAAAGACGGTGCCGTCGTAATAGCCCTGCCGGGCAAGGCCGATAAAGTTTTCCACCGCCATGGGGGCCGCGTCCGGGTACAGAACCGCCCGGATCTCCCCTTTGGAGGTGTTGAAGATGGCAATGGTGTCGCCCTCGGCCGGGCCGGTGAACTGTCGTTCAGCGCTTTCCACGGCGGGACGGTTCACGCCGCCGGACAGCACGCCGCCACCGCCGCAGCCCGCCAGCAGCAGGCCCGCGGCCAGGGCCAGCCCGGCCAGGCGCAGGATCGATTTGTGCATGGTATACCTCCGCGCAAAATGAGTTTGGTGCTATTATAGCATACCGCGTCAGCAGGTATGCTATAATTTGCCATCTTTTTCGGTTGCCCTGCAGGGGCGAGAAAAAGGGCATCTAAAATAAGGGATAATAGCCGCTTTGCGGCTATTATAGCATACCGCGTCAGCGGATATGCTATAATTTGCCATCTTTTTCAGTTGTCCCGCAGGGACGCCGCGAAACAGACACTCTCCGGTTATTATAGCATACTTGGCTGTAAAATAGAAAAAACAGGCAAAACTTTTTTGTTCCTGTCCGGGCGCTTGACGGCGGCGGGCAAACAGGGTAAACTATGTATAGACAATAACCCCCGAAACGGAGGAAACACGAATGGCAGAAACCAACAATCCGGCCCTGCAGCCGGAGGAAGAGGATTACGAGCCTGATCTGATCACCCTGGAGGATGAGGACGGCAAAGAGCATACCTTTGAGGTGATCGACGCGCTGGACTACAAGGAAACCCGCTATATGGCCCTGGTGCCCTATGTGGCGGACGAGGCCTCGCTGAACGAAGATCTGCAGATGCTGATCATGAAGGTGGGCGAGGACGAGGAAGGCGAGTTCATGGACATCGTGGAGGACGACGAGGAACTTCTGGAGGTAAGCAAGGAGTTCGAGAAGCGTCTGGAGGACTTCTTCGATATCCAGTCCTGAGCACAGACAAAACGGCATCCTGCCCGGTTCGATTTGTTGCAGTCTGAAAAATCCTACTAATCAATTAAAGGGAGCACGGGTCCCCCGGCGGATCGCAGACCTCCCGCCTTCGGGCGGACGAAGGGAGCATGAACCCGGGGGCAGGGCACCCACCTGCCATACCGGTAGGTTTGATTTGGCTGCAGACGGCCATGGCGGGATAGGTGGAAAATCAGAACAGCCGCGAAGCGCATCGCTTCGCGGCTGTTTTTCTGTATTTCTGCGGCAGTTTATTCCCCGAATACCTTCACATAGTCGGCCTTGAACTTCTCAATGCCGGAATCGGTCAGGGGGTGTTTGGTCATCTGCTCGATGACCTTGTAGGGCACGGTGGCGATGTCCGCGCCGGCCAGGGCGCAGTCGGTCACATGGATGGGGTTGCGCACGCTGGCCGCGATGATCTGGGTCTCGATGTCCGGGTAGTTGGCGAAGATCGCCGCGATGCTCTCGATCAGGTCAATGCCCGGCTGGCTGATGTCGTCCAGTCGGCCCAGGAACGGAGATACGTAGGTGGCACCCGCCCGGGCCGCCAGCAGCGCCTGGTTGGCCGAGAAGATCAGGGTGCAGTTGGTGGGGATGCCCTCAGCGGACAGCACCTTGATGGCTTTCAAACCCTCTACGGTCATGGGGATCTTCACGACCATGTGGGCCGGGTCCAGGGCGTAGATGGCGCGGCCTTCCTCGATCATACCGGCCGCGTCGGTGGTGGTGGCCTTTACCTCGCCGGAGATGGGGCCGTCCACGATGGTGGCGATTTCTTTCAGGGTCTCGGCGTAGTCCCGGCCCTCCTTGGCGATCAGGCTGGGGTTGGTGGTCACGCCCGCGATCACGCCCATATCGTTGGCGGCGCGGATCTCGTCTACATTGGCGGTGTCAATGAAAAAACGCATGAAAACAGCCTCTCTTTCCTGCCCGGCACACCGGGCGCTTTTCTCCATTGTAGCGTACCGGGAGGCAAAGAACAAGGACAATTGGCACATTTTATGGATTTTTGTCCCGAAAAGATAGTGCCGCCCCCGGTGCAGGGCCGGGGACGGCACAAAGCGGTAATTTACAGGGCGGCCAGCGCGGCGCGCAGGCGGGTCAGGGTTTCCTCCCGGCCCATCATGGCGGCCAGATCGGTGCCGCCGCCGGGGGTGCGCTGCTTGCCGGACAGGGCAATGCCCAGCGGGTAGAGCAGCCAGCCGTTCTTGACCTCCATCTCCTCGGCCTTGGCTTTGCAGGCCTCAAAGATGGCGTCCTTGTTCCAGTCGGGCAGATTCTCCAGCACCGGCAGCAGGGCGCTCAGCGCCTGGCGGGCGGTGTCCGGGGTGGTTTTCTGCTTCTTGTTGGCATACATCTCGGGGCCGAAGGGCAGCGGCGCGTCAAAGAAGTCCAGCTGCTCGGGGATCTCGCCCAGCACCTCGCAGCGGGGCTGCAGGTTGGCGCAGAGCAGATCCCGGTCGATCTCCACATGCACGGCCTGGTCGATCCAGGGATCGGCCATCTTGCGGAACTCCTCCGGGCTCAGCCGGCGGATGTAGGCCGCGTTCAGCGCCCGCAGCTTGAGCGGGTCAAAGATAGCCGGGCTCTTGCTGATGCCGCTCTCGTCAAAGATCTTGACCATTTCCTCCAGGCTGAAGATCTCCTCCTCGCCCTTGGGGCTCCAGCCCAGCAGCAGGATGTAGTTCAGCACCGCAGCGCTCAGATAGCCCTTGGCCATCAGATCCTGGTAGCTGGCGTCGCCATTGCGCTTGCTCAGCTTGTTCTGGGCGTCCTTCATGACCGGCGGGCAGTGGATATACACCGGCTTCTCCCAGCCGAAGCTGTCGTACAGCAGGTTGTACTTGGGGGTGCTGGACAGGTACTCGCTGCCCCGGATCACGTGGGTGATGCCCATCAGATGGTCGTCCACCACGTTGGCGAAGTTGTAGGTGGGCATGCCGTCGGTCTTGATCAGGATCTGATCCTCCAGCTCGGCGTTGTTCACCTCGATGTGGCCGTACACCGCATCGTCAAAACCGGTCACGCCCTCCCGGGGCATCTTCTGGCGGATCACGTAGGGGGTACCGGCGTCCAGCAGACGGCGCACCTCCTCGGCGGGCAGGTCGCGGCAGTGACCGTCGTAATGGCCCACCGCCTCACCGGCGGCCTTCTGGTCGGCGTGCAGCTGCTCCAGACGCTCGGCGGTGCAGAAGCAGTAGTAGGCCTTGCCCTGCTCCACCAGCTGCTCGGCATACTGGCGGAACATCCCCATCCGCTCGCTCTGCACATAGGGGCCTACCGGGCCGCCCACGTCGGGGCCCTCGTCCCACAGCAGGCCGGTCTGGCGCAGGGTGTCGTAGATCACGTCCACGGCGCCTTCCACAAGGCGGCCCTGGTCGGTGTCTTCGATGCGCAGGATAAAGGTGCCGCCCTGGCTCTTGGCCTTCAGATAGGCGTACAGGGCGGTGCGCAGGTTGCCCACATGCATATAGCCGGTGGGGCTGGGCGCAAAACGGGTGCGGACGGTGTTGGATGCCATGATGATCCTTCTCCTTTTATGTGGTTTCCCGGGCGGAACAAGGCCCGGCCTGATCTTCTCCTGTTATTGTAAGGGCCGCGCCGCGGCTTGTCAACCGGGCACGGGGCTCTTTGCTTTGCAGAATTCGCCCTTTTCCTATATAATAAAGAAGTCCTTTGCCAATGCAGGATGTGGATAGAGAGGTACATACATGGAGTTTTTGTCATTTTCCTTTGCCGGATTCGGGGCGCTGGTGTTTGCCGGCTGGTGGATCCTGCCCGCAAAAGCCCGGCCCTGGCTGCTGGCGGCGGCCAACCTGCTGTTTGCCGGAATGTTCGGCTCCCGCACGCTGGTTTGCCTGCTGCTGCTCTGCCTGGCAGGGTACCTGTGCGGCCGATTGCTGGAAAAGCGGCCTTCCCGGTTTGTTCTGTGGGCGGGCATTCTGGTTTGCCTGGTACCGCTGGCCGCCTGTAAATACCTGCCGCTGGCGGTTCCGTCCCTTTTTGCGGAACTGGCCGCCCCGGTGGGGCTGAGCTTCTACGGCTTCAAGACCATCGCCTGTCTGGCGGACGTATACCGCGGCAAGCGCCCGGCGGAACGCAGCCTGCTGCTGTACTTTGCCTGGCTGGGCTTCTTTGCCCAGCTGACCAGCGGACCGATCCAGCGGTCGGAGGAGCTGCTGCCCCAACTGAAAGCCCCCGCCCGGTTCGACCGGACGCTGGCCTATACCGGCTGCGTGCGGCTGTGCTGGGGCCTGTTCCTGAAGCGCTGCCTGGCCGACCAGTTCGCTCTGTATCAGGGGGCGCTGGCCTATAAGCCGGAACAGTATTACGGCCTGGCCATTGTGTGGTCGGTGTTCGGGTACGGGCTGTATCTGTATTTTGATTTCGCCAGCTATTCCCAGCTGTCCATCGGGGTGGCAAACCTGCTGGGCCTGCGGGTGCAGGAGAACTTCCTCAGCCCCTATTTCTCCCGCAGCGTGGGGGAATTCTGGCGGCGCTGGCACATCAGCCTGTCCTCGTTCCTGCGTGACTATATCTATATCCCGCTGGGCGGCAGCCGGCGGGGAACAAAGGTGCTGATCCTGGCCACCATGGCCACCTTCCTGGCCTCCGGCGTCTGGCATGGCGCGGCCGCGGGCTTTCTGGTCTGGGGCGCGCTGCACGGGATCTGGCTGCTGATCGGCCGGGCCACCCGTCCGGCCCGGCAGCAGGCCTGGGCGCGGCTGAAACAGGGCGAAAACAGCCCGCTGCGCTGTGTTGTGGGCTGTGCCGTTACCTTCCTGCTGGTCAATACGGGCTGGCTCTTTTTCGCCGTGGGCAGTCTGAAAAAGGTCTGCCGGCTGGTGGGGTCGATCCTGCAGCCGGTGTCGGTCAATCTGCAGTTCCTTAAGGAGAGCCTGACCCAGCTGGGCTATACCCCGGCCATCCTGATCCAGCTGGGCGTGTTTACCCTGCTGGCCGCGGCGGTGGACTGGCTGGCCCGGAACGACGGTTTCGGCGCCTGGCAGGCCCGGCAGAAGCCCTGGCTGCGGGTAGCGCTGTGCTATCTGTGCGTGTTTGCTGCCCTGTTCTTTGGCGCGGCCCAGTCGCTGCCCAATGTGTACTTTGCGTTTTAAGGAGGTGTGAGCCATGAAACGGTTTCTGGCAGTGGTGGCGCTGTTTCTCGTGCCGGTGCTGGCGGTGTGCGGGGTGTTCGGGCTGGCGGTGTATGCCAGCGGCGAATGGTACACCGAGGAGCAGATCACCGAAATGGTCATGAATGGCGAGCCCGCTTTTTTCGGCCTTGCCTACCGGGACAACACCCGGTACTACAAACATCTGGTGGCCGGCGCCAAAGCGGCGGATCTGCTGGTGCTGGGCACCAGCCGGTCGATGCAGTTCCACAGCGAGTTTTTTACCACCGACAGCTTTTACAACGCGGGCGGCGGCGCGGGCTATATCAATGAGTTCCAGTTCTTTCTGGAAAACCTGCCGGAAGAATCCCTGCCCGACAAGCTGATCATGGTCATGGACCAGTACCTGTTCAACCAGGCCTGGACCGGCACCGGCGGGATGCCCCAGGCATTCGATTACGGGCACTATGAGTTTGACGCCACCAAGGCATTGTTCAGCGCCATGCGGGACTGGGCCCAGGGCAAATATTCCCTGCGGGATGTGTTCGCCTCCCATCCCAATGTGTACGGCATGGCGGCCGTGGGGCGGGGAAGCGGCTACAACGCCGACGGCAGCTACGATTACGGCCGTCTGATGGATTACCCGGAGGAAGGCACCGACGTGGGCTTCCACGATACCTATGACCGGATCCTGCGGGGCATCAACCGGTTCGAGCCTGCCGAGTATGTCTACCCTGTCAGCACCGAAAAGGTGGAACAGCTGCTGGCCTGGTGCAATGAGCATCAGATCGAGGTGGTGCTGATCATCCCGCCTTACGCCCCCAGCGTGTGGGAACGGATGGAAGAAACCGGCAAGTACGGCTATTTTGACTGGATCCCTAAAATTCTGAACGAACTTTGCGAGCCCTACGGCTATGAGGTGTATGATTTCAGCTATATGCCCGAAACCTCCGACGACGAATACGTCGACGGCTACCACGGCGGGGACCGGGTCTATGCCCGGCTGACCCTGGAACTGGCGCAGCAGAGTGAGACGCTGGCGGGGCTGATCGACACCGAATATCTGAACGCAGCCCTGCAGCCGGGAGCCAATCCGCTGCTGCTGGCGGAGGTGTCTTGACAGTGCCCGGCGAGCCGCTATAATACAAAGTAAGTATCTTCGGACGCACCTGCGCCCTTAAAAGAAATGAGGCATCAACAATGAGTGAACAACTGCCGCGCAAAAAGCGCATTCTTTCCGGCATCCAGCCCACCGGCACCTTTACACTGGGCAACTATGTGGGGGCGGTGCGCAACTGGGGCGCCCTGCAGACGGAGGAGCACGAGTGCCTGTATATGATCGCTGACCTGCACGCCCTCACCGTGCGGCAGGAGCCGGCCAAGCTGCGCCGCAACACCCGCGAGGCGGCGGCCATGCTGCTGGCGGCCGGTATCGACCCGGCCCGCAGCCTGCTGTTTGTGCAGAGCCATGTACCCGCTCACACCCAGCTGAGCTGGGCCCTGAGCTGCTGCACCCAGTTCGGCGAGCTGAGCCGCATGACCCAGTACAAGGATAAGAGTGCCAAACACCCCGACAACGTGAACGCCGGTCTGTTCACCTATCCGGTGCTCATGGCGGCGGACATCCTGATCTATAACGCCGACCTGGTGCCGGTGGGCATCGACCAGAAACAGCATCTGGAACTGGCCCGCAACATTGCCCAGCGGTTCAACGGTCTGTACAGCCCCACCTTTACCATGCCGGAACCCTATATTCTGAAGGCGGGCGCCAAGATCATGAGCCTGCAGGAGCCGGACAAGAAGATGAGCAAGTCGGACACCAACGCCAACAGCTTTGTGCTCATGACCGACGACGCCGACACCATCCTGCGCAAGTTCAAGCGCGCGGTTACCGACAGCGACGGCGTGGTGCGCGCCTCGGAGGACAAGCCCGGCGTCACCAACCTGATGACCATCTACAGCGTCTTTACCGGCAAGGACTTTGAAGCCATCGAGAAGGAGTTTGCCGGCCAGGGCTACGGTGCCTTCAAGGAGGCGGTGGCCCAGAGCGTCATCGAGGGCTTGGCCCCCATCCAGGGCGAGTACAAGCGCATCCTGGAGGACAAGGAGTATGTGGACGGTGTGCTGAAGCAGGGCGCCGAGCAGGCGGCCCGTCTGGCCGACCGCATGGTTGCCAAGGTGTATAAAAAGATCGGCCTGCTGCAGCTGTAAGCCGGATTTCGACAGCAGTGAAAATACAAGCTGTTGAATTTCACAAAAATGTTACAAGTCGTAACTTGTCGAAACCCCGCTTTCCGCGGCCTAACCGGTCGTGGGGCGGGGTTTTCTGTCGAAAACTTCTCCTGCGATAAAATTACCAAATGTTGACAGTTCCACCAGAAGACGGTACAATTAAGTCGAAGCCGGAACGCTGGGGGCGCAAAGGCGCACAGATTCCGTTATCCTGCCGAATAAAGGAGAACCATGCTATGAAATCCACCGGTATCGTACGAAAGATCGACAGTCTGGGCCGTATCGTGCTGCCCATCGAGCTGCGCCGGAGCCTGGACGTGGGCGACGCGGATTCGCTGGAGATCTATGTGGACGGTGACACCATTGTGCTGAAAAAATACCAGCCCGCCTGCATCTTCTGCGGCGAGGCCCGGGACGTGGTCAGCTTCAAGGGACGCAACGTCTGCAAAGCCTGCCGTGCTGCGCTGGCCGGATTGGAATAAACGGCCGGGCACTCCGCGCAAACAAAAAACCAGGCGATCCGCCTGGTTTTTTGTCTTTCTATAAGGAAAATGCTTATTTTACAAGCTTTTCAATGTTGGTCTCGCTGGTCTTGATCAGATGCAGCAGGCTGGTGGAATACAGCGGGTATTCCCGGGCCAGGCTCTCACTGGTCATGGCAAAGCAGCTGGGGTCCTTGAACGCGGGCTCCTCGCCCACCTCTTCGCCGTGCAGGATGGCGTTTACATCGGCCTCGGCGCGGGTCATGGCGGCGGAGGAGTAGCCTTCCCACCGGGAGGCGCTTAGCCGGAACAGGCTGGACGCGTTGCGGGGCGCAGAAGCATACACCATCCGGAACATCTTGTATACCGCCATCATCAGATAGGCGCTTACCTCGGTTACCAGGCCCTTGTCGTGGCTGGCGGCCAGCTTGTCAAACAGGATGTTCAGGCTGTTGGAGATCAGCTTTTTGTTCATGGTGGGCAGCACACTGCCCTTGTACACGTTATCCTTGGCGGTTTCAGGGCTGGGCAGTTCTTCCGCAGACAGAATCAGCCCGCTGCGTTCCGCACTGCGGCCCAGCAGATAATCGCAGGATACATTATAATAGTCGGCAACCCGCACCACAAAATCCAGACCGCATTCACGGATACCCTTCTCATAATGAGACAGCAAGGCCTGGGAAACACCCAGATCCTGAGCTGCCTGCTTCTGGGTAATCCCCCGCTCCTTGCGAAGCAGGGTTATAATGCGGTTGAATTCCATGTTCATAAGGGCACCTGTCCTTCTGAATTTTTGGCGTACTACCCCCAAGAGGCTATAACGCATCGTAAATTATAAACCAGAGAAAACCCTTTGTAAATACAAAAAGCGCCAAGATTTGATTCTTATTTTCGGCAATTCTGTCTATTGCCCTGCGGGGGCAACAATATGTATGATATCAAGAGGCCATCTGCCCCAAATATTGTGGTGCGATTTGCCGAAGCGTAACGAAAATGTAATAATTTTGTAATATTTAACGCCTGTTTTCAAGCGGGAAAGGACGTGTTTATGAAAACTTTTCGTCTGCACCTGATCCGGCATGGGCTGACCCAGGCCAATCTGGACGGTATCTATGTGGGCAGCGGCACCGATCCGGAATTGTGTGAGGAGGGGCGCCGCGCCCTGCAGGAGCTGCGTACCCGGTTCACCTATCCGGCGCCGGATACGGTGTTCTGCTCGCCGCTGGCCCGCGCCGTACAGACGGCGGATATTCTGTTTCCCGCGGCAGAAAAAAAGCTGATCGTGCCGGATCTGCGGGAGATGGCCTTCGGCTGCTGGGAGGGCCGCCCGGTGCGGGAACTGGTGCACGAACCGGATTTTGCCCGTTGGATGGATCCCAGCCATCCTTTCACGCCGAAAGGGGCCGAGCCGGCGGCGGATTTCCATGCCCGCTGCGCCCGCACCCTGATGGGGCTGTTTGAGTATCTGATCAAGGCCGGCGTCAGCGAGGCCGCCTGCGTTACCCACGGCGGCGTGATCATGAGCATGCTGGCCCAGAAAGCGCTGCCCCAGCATAAACCGGAGGACTGGATGGCCGACCCGGGCTGCGGCTATACCGTGCGCTGCGATGCGGCCATGTGGATGCGGGATGGCCTGGTAGAGGCGGTGGAAGTGTTGCCGCTGGGCTATCTGGACGCACAGGAAGAAGAATAAAATCGGCAAATGGGCCCCAAGGAGCGATCCATGGGGCCCATTTGCTGTTGCGAGGGGGAAAGAGAAATAAAGAGGAGCTTGCTTATTGAGTCCTGTCAGACCGCCCGGCGGGAAACCGGGCGCCGATGGGCAGCTGGGTTCGGCTGGGAGGCGGCCAGACTCAGCAGTAAGCGTTCGGCAAGCGCACAGTCGGTGCGCAGGGGAAGTTTGTCCAGAGCATCCAGCGCCAGCTGCCGCTGCCGGTCCAGCAGTGCGCGGCAGTCCGATTCAAAGTCGGGGGAACCAGCCAGGTGTGCCAACGGATTGTACACGCCGGCCCTCTGGTCGCGGGGCAGATCCTCCCAGGCGTCCAGAAGATAGAACAGCCTGCCGGTGGCGTCGCCCAGGGCACGCAGCTGCTCGCCGTGGGAGCCGCGGCAGAAGTCAAAGATCTCCGCCATGACCTGGCCCCAATAGCTGCTCATCTGCTCAATGTCGGTACAGTTCTGCTGTTCACCCCGGTGCAGACGGCTCAGACAGCTGTGCGCCGCTGCACATTGCCGGGGATACCGCTGCAACACATTCAGCCGGGCGGGCTCCAGCAGTTTGGCCAGCGCCAGATCCCGGTAGCTGTGGTCGTCCAGCCAGTTGTCCATGTAATCCTGGTACCGCAGCGCAACGGCCATGTCCGCTACATAATCGGTATAGGGATTGTCCGGGCCCGGCGCCGGGCCGTTGCCGCCGCCTTCCCGCAGGCTGGTCAGCAGCAGGGCCAGAAATGCCAGATCCGGCATGCGGGCCAGCCGCCCCAGCGGACCGTGACGGCGAACCAGCGTGCGGCTCATCTGGGTGCAGAACGACCGGTACCGCTGTACCTGCGCGGGGGCCAGCCCCAACTGTTCCACCTGAATTCGCTGCAGCATGCCGTCACCATCCTTTCGATACAGTTTATTTACAACGCTATTATCCAATAAAAATATGGCGAATTCATGAAGAAACCGAAAATTTTGCGCGGCAAGTCCGGCACAGGAAATATATAGCTAAAAAATGGGAATGAAACAGAGAAATGTTGCCCAAACAACGGATTTTTTGCGCCGCTTCGCATACAATAAGCCTGCAGTCTTTGCTGGACAAGGTGCTGCAATACTTATCTCTATAAAACGTTAAAAGGAGCGATGAACCATGCGTTATGTGTGCACCGTTTGTGGTTATATCTATGAAGAAGCGGCGGGCGATCCGGATCACGGCGTGGCCCCCGGCACTGCCTGGGCCGACGTGCCCGAAGACTACGTCTGCCCCCTGTGCGGCGTAGGCAAGGACCTGTTTGAGCAGGAGTAAGATTTACCAAAAGTAGGAATGCGTCCCGCCGTCTGGCGGGACGCGTTTTGTTGTGATAAAATATCCGGTTTTATAGACAAGTGCTCCTAAATCGCCTATAGTATTATACAATAGGGGGATTTTGCAAAAAGAAGGAGAAAAACGGGATGCTTTTAACATTTACCAATGGAATATTCAGTGCTCTGGATGTTCTTCTGGCGGGTTGGGCGCTTGGGTTGCTGTGGCTGGCCGGATGCGCCCTGCGTCTGCAGGGGGGAGTTCAGCAAAAGCTGGCTGGCTTTTTGCAGCAAGAGAAATACCTTTTTGGAAACTGGGGCGGTGAATTCCGGCATCAGGCTGGAGATTGGATGTTTCTGTCCGGTGTGGTTGCTACCCAGATTACGGCCTTTTTCCTGAACAGCCTTGTTCGTGAGAATACCGGCACTTGGTATACGCTGCTGCTGCAGGCAACGGAATTTTTGTATCTGTGGGTATTGCTGCTTAAGATAGTATTTTTTACACGGTACTCAGGCCAACAGCTGATTGTAGGATTCTGCTTCTTCTTTGTGTTCCGCTGGGTTTTTATCAACAACCATGCATTCTGGATGGGGCTTGGACTGTTTTGTATTCTGGCCGCCAAGGATGCAGATCTGCGTCGCACGGTCAAAGCGGGATTGGTTGCCAGTATACTCTGCTTTGCCGCCGTGGCAGGAGGCTCAATAGTCGGATGGATTCCCACCCTCCATACGGGAGCGGCTGAAAGTAACAGCCGCTTGCGGGACAGTTTTGGCTATGGCTGGTATAATATGACCGGCGCAGTACTGCTGGCGATTTGTCTGATGTATCTCTGCTGGCGGCAGGTCAAACACCTGAAATGGTTTGACTTTGTGCTGCTGGGCAGCGTTTTGGTTTTCTGCAACCAAGGGCCGGACAGCCGGGCGGCTACTACTTGTATAGCACTTTTGATTTTGCTGGCGGTAGTTCTGCGGTTGTGGCCGCAGGTAATTCAGCCGGTGTGGATTCGCTCTTTGGTAGCTGCCATACCGGCAGTGGCGTTTTGGGTCAGTTTGCTTGGAAGCTGGTTGTACGAGGATGATAATCCAGTCCTCTATGCTATAAATACTCTTCTGTCGGGACGGCTGCTCTTGGGCCAGCAGGCGTTGCAAGAAACCAGTATTGCCATTGCTGGGCAGGGCTTGTGGGACAAAAACTTCATTGTGGACAACTACTATGTATATCTGTGGATATATGGCGGCCCGGTAGCCAGTCTGTTGCTCTGGGGTGCAGTTACCTTGTTGCTCTGGCGGCTTATGATGAAAGGAGCAGCGGCAGAAAGTATCTGCCTTGTGGTAATGCTGGCACATGCCACTATGGAAAGCCATTTTATTTGGCCCTGTATCAATGTGTGCCTTTGGTTGCTGCCTTGCGTAGTGTATCTGCTGCCGCAGGAAAGAACTCCAGACTTTGCAAACCCCATTACAGATGCTGAAAAATAGAGACGGATAAAAATTTCTCTAATCTTTTTGCCGGGATGTTCTGAGATCCTAGATCAATATTTCCTGACAAAACTGCAGTTTAAAAACCTTTCAGGAAACAATGCCAAAATATAAAACGATTCTGTCACGGTGTAGGCGTAGAAAACTGTAAAAAATGTTAGAAGTGTGCTGGATAAGTGTGGCAAACGTTGCTGAACATTGTCAGGTGTGATACACTAATAGATACCTTGTGCGTTAAATAAACTCGCAAAGGAGGACATGTCTGTGATCCGAAGAAATCAAAGTCTGTTGAATGCGATCAACATGATTCTTGATGCGATCCTGATTTTTTCTTCCTATTTGCTGGCTACGTATATCCGCTTTGAAATCATGTATGGTCGGGGATCGGTGCTGGAACAGGGATGGACCCCGCATTTTCTGCGAGCGGCCGCACTGTATACGGTGGCGCTAGTAGCGGCGTTCTATGCGTTTAAACTGTATGGATCGTATCGCTTTCAGTCACAGATACGGGAACTTTCTGTTATCGTGATGATCAACGCTGTAGGCGTTTCCGTGATCACAGGAATTCTGTATGTTACCAAAATTGTGGATTTCTCGCGTTTGGCCCTTTTCCTCTTTTTTGTCTTTTCCACGGTGCTGGTTTTGGTCAAGCGCATTTGTCTGCGGGCGCTTTTGCGCTATTTCCGAAAACTCGGATATAACCAGAAACATGTCATTGTAGTTGGAAATGGCCATTTTGCAAAACAGTATATCGAAGATGTGAAAAGACGGCCCTATCTGGGATTCGTGGTAGACGGGTACGTCAGCAAGACGGACAAGCCTGGTATGGGCCGCAGGCTGGGCGAATACGAAGAACTTGAGGCTATTCTGGAGAGATACAGCGCAGATGAACTTATTGTGGCGCTGGAACCGCACGAGATCTGTTTTATGGAACAGGTGCTGGCTTGTGCTGATAAAGAGGGAACCAAAGTCTGTATCATCCCGTTTTACAACGATTATATTCCTACGCATCCGGTTGTGGATGTGGTAGGACGTACAAAGCTCATTAATATCCGCACCACCCCGCTGGACAATATGCTGTGGCAGATCGTGAAGCGAATGATGGATTTCGTTGGTGCGCTTGTCCTAATCGCACTTACAAGCCCTTTAATGCTTGCAGCGGCGATTGGAGTCCGTCTGTCCAGCCCGGGTCCGATTATTTTTAAGCAGGGAAGAATCGGCAAAAACAAAAAGGAATTCCGCATGTACAAATTTCGCAGCATGCGTGTTAACGACACCGAGAACTCCGCTTGGAGTACCAATTCGGATCCCCGAAAAACAAAGTTTGGAAGCTTTATCCGTAAATATAGTATCGATGAACTGCCCCAGCTTTTCAATGTTTTGAAAGGCGATATGAGCCTTGTGGGACCGCGGCCGGAGATTCCCTTTTATGTGCGGCAGTTCAAAGAGGAAGTGCCTTTGTATCTGGTACGACAGCAGGTGCGTCCAGGAATGACCGGGTGGGCCCAGGTGCATGGGTTGCGTGGAGATACCAGTATCGAAAAACGGGTAGAATATGATATCTGGTATATTGAAAACTGGAGCATCTGGCTTGATATTCGAATATTGTTCATGACGGCATTCGGTGGCATGAAAAACAGCGAACAGATCAGAAAATGACAGAAAAGGGATCTGATATGGGAGAAGCGCTGCGTATAGCACAGGTCTTGAATCGTATGGACAGCGGAGGAATTGAAGCGGTAGTAATGAACTACTATCGTCATATTGATCGCAACCGAATACAGTTTGATTTTTACTTTGCGGCTAATAGTACTTTTCCTCAAAGGGAAGAATTAGAGCGTTTGGGCGCAGGAGTCTTTCTAGTTCCGCCTTACAATCATCCTTTTGCCTATCACCAGACGCTGTATCATGCATTCAAAAAAAGAAAATACGCTATTGTTCATGCGCATTTGTCTACTATGTCAGTATTTGCGCTTTTTGCTGCCTGGAGAGCAGGCGTGCCAGTGCGAATTTGCCATAATCATACGACTGCACATTGGGGAGAAGGAAAAAAGACCCTGCTGAAATATATTCTGCGGCCATTCAATAAATTGTTCGCTACAGACTATTTTGCCTGTGGTGAAAAAGCTGGCCGATGGATGTATGGAAACCGCTACTTTAATGCGGGCAGGGTTCATGTGATGCCAAATGCTATTGATACAAAAAAATATGAATTTGATCAGGATGCACGAGTCCGCTTGCGAAATGAGCTGAATATTCCGCAAAATGCATTTGTAGTGGGGCACGTGGGGCGGTTCATGTATCAAAAGAACCATCCGTTTTTGCTGCAAGTGTTCAAAGAGGTCCTGCGCCTGCGGGAGAACGCGTTTCTTCTGCTGGTGGGAGAAGGTGAGTTGCAGGAAACGATCCGTCAAAGTGTCCGGGAGCAGGGCTTGGAGGACAAGGTTGTCTTCACCGGCGCACGCCAAGATGTGTCGAAACTCTATTCGGCTATGGATGTGTTCTGCCTGCCCAGCTTTTACGAGGGCCTTCCCGTCGTAGCGCTGGAAGCCCAGGCGAATGGGCTGCCCTGTGTATTCTCTGACCGGATGACAGAGGAAATTTTACTGACAAGCAAGGCTGTACAGCTCGCTCTTGATGACCCCGAAAGATGGGCGCGGACTGTTCTGGCGTTCAGCCAGCGTACAGAAGAATTGGAAAATAGGCATTACAACATAGAAATGGCACAGCAAAATCTTTCGAAGTATTACATTCAAAAGGAAAAGCTTGCAAGAAAAGGTGCAGGTGCGGATCGTTTGCCAACAAATGTATACAGACAAATGCAAAAATCGGTCAAGGAAAAACGTAAATATAATTGAAATATTGCGCGAAGTAGGCTGATTGGATATCAAGGTGTGCAAATACAAGCGGCTAATATAGCTTGCGGACACGCGCCTTGAGGTACAAATGGGCATGTGATATAATCAATAAGATTTTCTGTAAATTTTTGTAATGGCGAAATGTACGCCTTAGGGGATGGAAAACATATATGTCAAGCATACGACTGTTCGTTTGCTGCCATGAGAACAAAAGCATTGCAGAAAACCCGCTGCTCGTTCCGATTCAAGTGGGTGCAGCTTTGGCGCAAGAACATTTTTCGGGCTTCCTATATGATGATACGGGCGATAATATTTCTGAGCGAAACCGTTCGTATTGTGAATTGACTGCCCAATATTGGGCTTGGAAAAACTACAAAGCGGATTTTTATGGGCTGTTTCATTACAGACGATATTTATATCCAGGTCTGAAACAGCGCCGTCCCTATATTTTTCGCAGAGAGCCTTCTAATGAATTGCTTTTGCAGCTGGGTTATGATCATTTTCCTGAATACATTGAGTCACATGACATAATCCTCCCCAAAAGAGAGGACATGAAGCAATCGGTCAAAAAGCATTATGAACGTGCTCCGTACCATCATGCCAAGGATCTGGCGTTAATAGGTCAAATACTTGGTGAGATGCGGCCAGAATCAGTGTTCGCCTGGCAGAAATATTTAAATCAGACTACGCAATATTTTGGCAATATGTTCATTATGCGCAAGGCGGCTTTTGACGAATATTGCAATTGGCTTTTTCCTTTGTTGTTCGAATTTGACAAGAGAGTGGATACAACAGGATATTCACGCCAGGAAATGCGTGTAGATGGATATATTGCAGAACGCCTTCTGGGGTGCTGGACTGAACAAAATCGCGACCGATGGAATGTCGCGGAAATCCCAAAGGTTGAATTTCGAAATGTTGGCTATTTGCGTGCAAAAACAAAGTATTTCCTGCTTCCGCCAGGAACGCGCAGACGAAGCATTATAAAAGAAGCCAGCAGGTTTTTGAGCGGAAAATAAAATGAAAAAAGATGGGAGTCATTAAAATGAAAGTGGTTTTGCTTGCAGGAGGTATCGGCAGCAGAATTTCGGAAGAGTCACAGTACCGTCCAAAACCAATGTTGGAAATTGGAGGCATGCCGATTCTTTGGCATATCATGAAAGAATATTCTCATTACGGTTTCAATGAGTTTATTATTTGTGCAGGGTATAAGCAACATATGATTAAAGAATGGTTTGCTGATTATTTTTTGCACACCAGCGATGTAACGTTTGACTTTACACAGGGAAATAAGGTTATTGTTCATAACCAGAAAACAGAGCCTTGGAAAGTTACCGTTGTGGATACCGGCCTGTACACAATGACTGGTGGGCGAATCAAACGTATTCAGAAGTATGTTGGTAATGAGCCGTTCTTTATGACCTATGGTGATGGTGTGTGTGATGTGAATATCCAGCAACTGCTGGAATACCATAAGAGCCAGAAAAAAATTGCTACGCTGACCGCAGTAAAAGTGGAACAGCGATTTGGCGTCTTACAGATTGAAGACGGCACAGTTAAAGCTTTTCGTGAAAAGGCTAAAATGGATGGTGACCCCATCAATGCAGGTTATATGGTGCTTGAACCGCAGATATTCGATTATCTTTCGAATGATAGCACTATTTTTGAAAAGGAACCGCTGGAAAGACTTGCGCAAAATAATGAATTGGCTTCCTATATGCACACTGGCTTTTGGCAGTGTATGGACACCAAAAAGGAACATGAACAGCTTGAAAAAATGTGGATGGACGGTACAGCACCATGGAAATCATGGGATTGATAGAGCCCCTACAGCAGCTGATAGGGCAATTTAGAAAATATAAGTTTGGAATAGCAGTTAAAAATGTTTTATACCACTTTGTTACAAGAGAGCGCAGAAAATCATTCGGTTCACAAAATCCGGAAAAAACGATTTATATTATTCGCAGCATTGATGATAAATCCCCATTTTATATTGGTCCGGTGCACAATCTGCTTGCCAATTACTTCTATGTTCTATCTCACATTCAGTATGCAAAAACCAAGGGCTGGATACCTGTGGTTGATCAGCTTAATTACCCTGTGTACAATAGTCAGCTAGAGCCGGTAAACGGTACACGGAATGCATGGGAGTATTTTTGGGAGCAACCGGGTGGTATATCACTGGAAGAGGCATATCAAAGCAAAAATGTTGTTTTGTCCAAGCAAAGTTGGTTTTGGCAGTGGGATATGGGATATAACCCTCAAGAATATCAGGATAAGGAGACATTGGCATTTTATCATAATCTTGCGAATGGTGTGCCTCTGAATGTACAGACACAAATGTATGTGAACTCCGCTGTAAAAAAAGTGATGAGTTCAGAGAAGCGAATCCTCGGGGTAAATATTCGACTGGGAGCTCATGCTGTGGAGAGTAAAAGACATGGTGAGGGGCACCCAATTCAACCGCAAATCGACGATCTCATTCGGGAAACTCAAAAAAAGTTTGATGCTTGGGAGATGGATGCTGTTTTAGTTGCGAGCGATGCACAAATTGTGGTGGAGCGGTTTCGGGATGTTTTTGGAGAAAAACTCTTGGCATATCATCGGCTGCGTGCTGAAGTCGGAAAAGAGTACGGGTTGGACAAAAATAAGGAAATGTATCAGGGGAAAAACATATACCAAACCTGTCTTGACTATTTGACCGAGATGGAGTTACTAGCAAACTGTGAAGGGCTTATAGGTGCTGTTACTAGTGGAATGCGGTATGCATTGGTGCGCGGCTCTATTGAAAGTAATAGAATTAAAGTAATTGATTGTGGTTTATTCCAGGATTCGCGAAAAGGAGAATGAAACTCATGAAGGTATTGATCTTAGGTGCCAGTGGTTTTATTGGAAAAAATCTGTGTGAATTTTTGGCACCGTTCAAAAGGTATGAGATTCACTGTCCCTCTCACGAAGAGTTGGATTTGTTAGATGAATGCTGTGTGCACCGCTATTTAGACAATCTGAGGCCGGATGTTGTGGTAAATGGTGCTGTATGTAGAAACCCTCGCTTTTTTACACCAACCGCGTCTCAATCTGAACTGGAACAAGATTTGAGAATGTTTTATAACTTGCAAAAAAATTGTGAGTTGTTTGGAAAAATGTTGTATTTCGGATCAGGTGCCGAATTTGATAAAACTAAGGATATTGTGAATGTAAAAGAAGATGAGTTCAATAATTCGATTCCAAACAATCAATACGGGTTGGCAAAGTATATAATTGGCAGAACAATTGAACAAAGTAACAATATCTATAATTTTAGAGTGTTTGGCCTTTTTGGCAAATATGAGAACTGGAGAACTACTTTTATTTCAGGTGCTTGTTGCAAAGCCATCAAAAATCTTCCAATTACAATTCGGCAGAATACGTATTTTGACTATTTAGATATCAATGACTTTTGTTTCGCGGTAAAGTGGTTCATCGATTCTGAGCAACAGTATCATACGTACAATGTGTGCAGTGGAAAAAGAGTCTCTTTATTGAATATTGCGGAAAAAGTACGAGAAATAAGTGGAAATGATGTTCCAATTTATGTGTGCCTGCCAGGGTATGCAAGAGAGTACACTGCAAATAGTGATAGATTAAAAGCGGAGTGTACAGGATTCGTGGTACGAGATTTGGAGGAAAGCATTAAAAAGTTGATAGAGTATTATCGTTCTGTTGAAGAGAATATTGATTTGCTTTCGCTATTGTATCAGTGATTCAAGCAGATGTGAGGAGAATCTATAATGAAATTTTTGGGGAAAATATTTAACATATTATTTTATGGAATGTTGCCGTTGAAGATGCGGAAAGGCATTCAACTGAGAGTCAATGGTATTAGGCAGGCCTTTACCAGCAATTTGGAATTGAAAATTTTTTGGCGGGTAATATTATTTCCCTTGGTATTACTATTGTCCTTGGCTATAGCGCTTTTTAAATCTATTGCGCTTCTTGTTTCTCCATCAGCATATGGATATATAAAATATATTATAAATCAAATGTATACAGATGTGCTGAGGGACAAACGTTCGCTGAAAATAACTTGGAAACGAGCAATCTTGACGTTTGAATTGTTTGTAAAAGGACGAGAAAAGTATGTTTCTTATGGTAGAGCAAATCCAGACAAAACCTTCTATGTCATTCGCCCGTATTACTATCTACAGCCTAACGAATTAATCTTCAGAAATATTGCCAATTTACTTACCCAATATTACTATACACTTCAAAAATTGTCCTATGCGGTTGAGAATGGGTATATTCCTGTCGTTGACTGGAAAAATTATGGGAAAATGCCCCATAGTGAAGACTATCCTGTTAACGGTACGGAAAATGCTTGGGAATATTATTGGGAACAGCCAAGTGATTATACCCTGGAAGAAGTATATCAAAGCAAAAATGTAATTCTGTCCACTCAAAATATTGGACAGTATGGTTATATTCCTGATGCGGCCATGAAGCCACCATTTATGCAGTATGCCCAGCGGCTTGCTGAGCAGTGTCCACAGTATGCTAGTCTTGCATCACTTAACGAAGTAACGACCAACTATATCGAGAATATTTACAAACAGCTATTTCCGAGGGAGCAAAAAGTTCTTGGCGTAGTAGTTCGTGGAGCTTCTTATGGACAAACAGGTACGCCTATGCATAGCCACCCTAAACAGGCAAAAATCAATGAACTAATTAGAGCTGTGCGAAATTATTGTCAAGAATGGGATATTCATTATATTTATTTTATGAATGAGATGCAGGAATTGGTGGATGCCATGAAGGAAGCATTTGGGGAATATCTTATTGTACTCCCTAGGCTTAGAGATCATCTTACCCGTCCGGCAGATGGTGTTACGCAGAATCCTATGTATGCGCCAGGGCAACGTTACCAGACAAACTTGGACTATTTAACAGAGGTGGCTTTGCTCTCTAAATGTGACTCTCTGGTGGGATCTATGTCTAGTGGAATGCGTACAGCAATTATATGGAATGCTGAACATTATGAGCACGTAGTTGTATTTGAAAAAGGACTCTGGTAAAACGGATGTAGCAATCGATAAAAATTGGGAGAAAATGAACGGTGAAATTTGGGTATATCAGTTTTGATGATACAGTGCGGAGTTATTGGAAAAACTCCTGGAATAGAAAAGCTCTACTGAATATTGGAGATGCTGCTGAGTATCTTGTGATTAAGCAATTGTACGAAAAAATAGGCATCTCAAAAAATGAGATGCAGGCAATTAGCCTTCCGGAACTGATTACATATCGCGGAGAGTCTTTAATTGTCGCGCTCAATATCGCATTAGACAGCTATGTAGGATATAATAAAATACTTGAAAAACTTTCTCCGGATATACATCCGATTTTTCTCGGGATTAGCTTGACTGATACCAATCTTAATGAGCGCCAAATTCAGTGTTTAAAATGCTATGCCCCCATCGGTTGTCGTGATGAAAGATCCTATCTGTGTATGCGGAATTTGGGAATACCAGCTTATTTAAATGGTTGTACAGCATCGATATTGGAAATCACAGGAAAAGCAAAGCAAGAATATACGGACAAGATCGTTTTCATTGATGTTCCCTATAGCGTTCACGATTATGTGCCAGAAAATATTCGAAATGAGATAGTCTTTTTAAATCAAGAATTATATTGTAGTGAAGAGGAAGTTGGACCTGGATTTATACCAAGTCAATGGGCAGCAGAGGTGTTTGCATGCTATAATAGCAGGCCGAAGATGGTGGTCACATCCCGATTTCATGGTGCGGTTTTGTCACTTGCTAAAGACATACCGGTAATTTTAACTCTTGAGAGATATACATTCCGTTTTAGCTGGTTAAAAAACTATGTTCCTATTTACACCGAAGAAACATTTTCAGAAATACAGTGGGATCCGCCGCTTGTTGATTATGAAGCTACTCATCAACTTATTTTGAAAACTAGTCAGGATAGAATAACCCAAGAAGTAGAAAAATATGGTGATCTTTTACGATTGACGGATCGGCAAAGAACATATTTCCCAAACGAAACAAATAGTTCCAATCAAACTTATTATTATCGTCGCACGTGGGAAAAAATAAAAAACACATGGAATCAAGAGGACGAATATGAGTATGCATTTTGGGGGGTTAATGAGAATACTCAGAAATTACATGAGCTGATACAAAAGTACTATCCAAAGGCAAAATTAGTAGGCATATATGATATGTTTAAGAAAATTGAATATGCTGGTATTATTTCTGAACAGCCCCAGAATATTGGACAAAATGTTGGCAAAAGATTTTTCTATGTAATTGTGACAGCATATCTTGCGGCTAGAGTGGCTCCCGATATTTGTCGGGAGTGTGGGTTGAGTGCGGATCGCCTCTTTTTATGCGAAAGAGAGTTTGTCCGACAAGAAGATATTCAAAGCAAAGACGGTTTAAAGGATGGATGCCAAGAATGAAAAAACGTATTGCAGATATTGTTGCAGACTCGATAGTCGCGCACGGAATTGATCAAGTATTTTCTTTGGTGGGCGGCGGTGCCATGTTTTTGAATGACGCCTTCGGCCATCATCCTAGACTAAACGTTATGTATACACAGCATGAACAGGCTTGCAGTATGGCTGCTGAGGGCTATGTCCGCGCAGGTGGGAAAATGGCCGCGGTGTGTGTCACTACCGGCCCTGGCGGTACTAACGCCATTACGGGTGTACTGGGTGCATATCAGGACAACTATCCCATGCTGGTGGTTTCCGGACAGGTACGTTATCCTACCACAGTCGACAGTACTGGGCTTCCGCTGCGCTTTATGGGCGAACAGGAGCATGATATTGTGACTACTGTGCGGAACATGACCAAGTATGCGGTAATGATCCGCAAGCCTGAAGAGGTGCTGTGCGAACTGGAAAAGGCGATGTACTTGGCAGAGGAAGGGCGCCCGGGACCTGTTTGGGTGGACATCCCGATGGACATTCAGAGTATGGTGGTGGAAGAAGAAAAACTTCCCCATTTTGTAAAACCGGACGAAAACCGCGAATGGGATATAGAAAAATTCATAGCAGAAATCCGCCAGTCTCGCCGTCCGGTGATTCTTACCGGTTCGGCAATCCGCAGCACCGTGCATACCGAAGAGTTCCGTGCGCTGGCAAGGAAAATGGGTATTCCGGTCTTGGCGCCCACCTACAACGCTGACCTGTTCCCTAATGACGACCCGGTCTTTTTTGGCAACTTTGGCATCATCGGCGGACGGGCTGGCAACTTTATGATGCAGAATGCGGACCTCATCATCGGCATGGGGTGTCGTATGGCATTCCGTCAAATCGGATTCAACTTTGAACAGTTTGCGCCCAATGCTCGACGCATGGTAATTGATGTGGATGAAAACGAATTGAAAAAGCCCACGCTGCGGATTGATGTGCCGGTGTGCGCCGATATTCGCACTGTTATCCACGATCTCCAGACCGTCAGTTTTGATTTGGATCTTGAGAATAAGCAGGAATGGCTGACTTATTGCCGGGAACTGCGTGAACGCTATCCGATTTATCAGGAAAAGTTCAATGCCCCCCATGAACATCAGGTGAATCCCTACTATTTTGCACAACACCTGAAAAAGTATATCGCTGACGACGGTGTGATCGTCCTGGGTAACAGCACCATTGCGGCTCACGTCCTTCAGTTGGGCATTGAGCGACCTGCTCAGCGAATTATTAACAACATGAATCTTGGGTCGATGGGCTATGACCTCCCCGCCGCGGCCGGCGCGGTGAAGGCACACCCCCAAGGAATCACTCTGGTGACAGGCGACGGTAGCTTTATGCTGAATCTGCAGGAACTGATGACGATACGTCACTATGATTTGCCGATCAAGATTTTCATCAGTTGCAATGGCGGCTATCGTGGAATAGTTCGTTCCCAGTCCAACATGTTTGGACACTATACTGGCTGCACCGAGGACACTGGTGTCGAGATGCCTGATTTTGAGAAAGTGGCCTGTGCATTTGACATTCCGTATTATAAGGTGGAAGAACAGGAGCAGTTGGACGAGGTGCTCGAGCAGGTTTATGCACAGGAGGGACCAGTAATTTGTGAGTGGCCCCAGGATCCAGAGCAGGTGATCGAACCGCGTGTTATGAACCGCAAATCGGAGGATGGGTGCATTGTTTCTACAATGATCGATGACCTTGCACCGTTCTTGCCGAAAGAAGAATACGAGGTGATGCAGTTTAATAGCTGGGTGCGAAAGAAGGTAAATCGATGAGAATCTTGGCGGTGATTCCGGCATGTGAAGGTTCTGAGAGGGTTCCTAACAAAAATATTCGAGTTATCAACGGTAAGCCGTTGGTGTATTATGTTATTAATAATGCTAGGCGCTCTCGTTATATCACAGATATAATTGTTGCTACCAACTCATTGGAGATCGCCACTATTGCTAAGAAGATGGGAGTTAAGGCAAAGCTGCGCAACGCAGCTCTATGTGGACAAGAAGTTCTGCTTGATGCAGTGGTTTATGATGTATCGGACGAAACACCCTTTGATGAATACGATTATGTAGTTACAATGCAGTCCATTTCGCCAACACTGGAAGTGGATACACTCGACATGGCATTTCGCGTATGCATTGAAGGACAATATGATACTGTTGTTTCCGTGGCGAACCGCCCGCGCTACTATTGGACAATGCAAGACGGTAAACCAGTGCCAAGCATTCAACGGGATCTTAGTCGACACTTCCTCCCTCCTTTTTATGTGGAAACAGGTGGCTTTTTAATCACACGCTCTTGTTTTATGAGACCTACATCCCGCTTGGGAGAAAAGATCAAACTTTTTGAATTGAGCGGCAAAGAAGCTATTGATGTTGACACCTGGGGGGATTTGAAGCAGGTAGAGAACATCCTAAAACATAAGAATGCCGCTTTCTATGTGAATGGAAACAATAAACTTGGACTGGGGCATATTTATCGTGTGATTGAGTTAGCTGATGAATTTTTCTTTAAGCCAGATATTTATTTTGACATAAACCAAACTGACATTTCTGCCTTTGGAAAAACAACTCATAATCTAATACCTGTCGATGGAGAAGCAGGATTAATACACGCGCTTCGTGAAAAGCAATATGATCGATTAATTAATGATGTCCTTTCTACATCAAAAGAATTTATGCTTTCATTGCGAGACGCATTGCCGAATACCAGGATTGTTAACTTTGAGGATGAAGGAGCCGGGGCGCAGTTTGCAGACGTCGTCTTCAATGCCTTATATGAAGACGATGAATCTGCAAATGTTTGTGCGGGAGCGCAGTATTTTATTGCATCAAGGTTATTTTTGATTTATGATCCGATTGTGATACAAGAACAAGTGAAAAATATTTTTATCAGTTTCGGAGGTGCTGATCCACAAAACTATACTGACAGATTGCTTAAAATTATAAGTGACGAGAAGTTTAGTCCTTATCAGTTCTATGTAGTGATTGGCCGTGCAAAAAATAACATTGATAAACTTCTTGCATACAATAGTTTTCCAAATATACAGGTACTGTATAATATTGATAATATGCCCGAAATTATGAGCAAATGTGATATTGCTGTTACCTCTCGAGGAAGAACGGGATATGAATTGGCGATGCTTGGAATTCCGTCGATATCTATTGCCCAGAATGAAAGGGAGTCTTTCCATACTTTTATCCGTGAAAAAAATGGATTCGAATATTTAGGTATTAATCCAAGCGATGACCAAATAGAGAAATCGCTGGAAAAATACCTGCAATTTGATGTTGACAAGAGAAAAAATCTCCAAAAGAAGATGTTGGCCTGTGAACTTAGGGACGGCCGAAAACGCGTTATGAATCTAATTGACAATCTTTAAACCAAATAATTGGTTCAAGGGGGCTGTATGATATGAATAAACCTTACATTATTGCAGAAGCGGGCGTAAATTTTTACGATACAGCAAAGCAGCGCGGAGTAACACCGCTGGAAGAAGCACTCCATTATGTTGACGAAGCTAAAAGAGTGGGTATTGACGCGATTAAATTTCAAACATATAAAGCTAATACAATAGCGTCCAAAAACTCACCTGCTTATTGGGATACCACAAAAGAAGTGACAAAAACGCAGTATGAACTGTTTTCAAAGTATGATCACTTTGGTGAAGAGGAGTATCGGCAGCTATATAATTATTGCAAAAAAGTAGGAATCGACTTTTTATCCACGCCATTCGATTATGCCTCTGCTGACTATTTGCAGAATATGATGGATGTGTATAAAATTTCCTCTTCTGACTTAAGCAATATCCCTTTTATCAGGCATATTGCAAAGAAAGGAAAGCCGATTTTTCTTTCTGTTGGAGCAGCCTATTTGTCGGAAGTAGAATATGCGGTTAGAGTGATTAAGGAAGAGCAATGCCCTAAAATTGTGCTGATGCATTGTGTTTTGTCTTACCCGTGCGCATACCAAAACGCCAATTTGAATGTGATCAAAACACTTAGACATGTATTCCCTGATATTACCATCGGTTATAGTGATCATACATTACCCGATGATACTATGACAGTACTCACTGCTGCGTATCTTGCAGGAGCAGAAGTTATTGAAAAGCACTTTACCTTAGACAAGTCTTTGCCTGGTAACGATCACTATCATGCAGGCGATCCGGATGATTTTGCTAAGGCAATCAATAATTTTAAGCTGATCAAAGAGATAATGGGCACAGAGGAAAAGACTGTTTTGCCTTGTGAAATAATTCCCAGAAGAGAGGCCCGCCGCTCTCTGGTACTGACCCGTGATATGAAAGAAGGGGAAGTGATTACGCAGGATGATTTAATTGCAAAGCGTCCTGGAGTAGGTATTTCACCGGCGTATCAGGAAATCGTAGTCGGACGATGTGTGCGCAAAGATTGCAAGGAAGACACAATTTTGACTTGGGATTTAGTTTGAAATATAAATCCCATTGGGGGAAAGCATGATGGATATTTCATTCTATCAGGGCAAAAAAGTTCTGGTAACAGGACATACCGGATTTAAAGGAACTTGGTTGTGTGTGTTGCTACATTATTTAGGGGCAGATGTATATGGGTATTCACTAGAGCCACCAACAAAACCTAGTCTGTTTGAACTGAGCAAGGTCAAAAGCCTAATTTATTCGGAGATTGGGGATGTGCGAGACCTCGAGCATTTGCAAAGCTTTTTTCAGCAAGTGCAACCCGAGATAGTGATCCATATGGCTGCGCAACCTATCGTTCGTGAAAGCTACAGAAATCCGGTAAGCACATATGAAATCAATGTAATGGGGACGGTAAATGTTCTTGAATGCGTGCGGACAAATACCTGTGTCCGTAGCTTCCTTAATGTAACTACCGATAAAGTGTACCAAAATAATGAGTGGAGTTGGGGCTATCGAGAGATTGATCCACTCGATGGATATGACCCTTATTCTAACTCGAAATCATGTTCGGAATTGGTTACCCATAGCTACTTGCAGAGCTTTTTTGCGGAGCGTGAGGTTGCCATTTCTACGGCTAGAGCTGGCAATGTAATCGGTGGTGGTGACTTTTCTGTAGATCGCATTATTCCTGATTGTGTGCGTGCGGTAATTGCAGGAAAGCCTATTACTGTGCGAAACCCTTACTCTGTGCGACCATATCAACATGTACTGGAACCGTTGTTTGCATATCTAATGATTATCCAGAATCAGTATATGGATAAAAGATATGAAGGATGGTATAATGTAGGCCCCAACGAAGGGGATTGTGTTACTACAGGTGCATTGGTCGAGCTATTCTGTGCTAGTTGGGGCAAAGGTGCTGAGTGGGTAAACCGGGGAGAAAATAATGCACCTCATGAAGCTTCGTTTTTAAAGTTGGATTGCTCGCGGATTAAATCGGTATTTAGTTGGAAGCCGCGTTGGCAGATTGAGCAGGCAATAGATAAAACTGTAGAGTGGACCAAGTCCTGGTTAGAGAACAACGACATCATGAATGTAATGGAAAAACAGATACAAGAATTTATGGAGAGGTGATATACATGCAAAGATGGAGCAGCGAGGAAGAGGCGCGAGAGTATATTTTGCAAGCGGTGTCAGACTTTTATCATGAGTTTAAGGAAAATAAAAAAGAGTTTGAACCTGGCGATCGCATTACCTATGCCGCACGTGTATATGACGAAAAGGAAATGTGTAGCCTTGTAGACTCGGCGCTGGATTTTTGGCTGACAACAGGCCGCTTTGCTGAACAATTTGAAAAGAAGTTTGCTGCATGGTTAGGAGTGCGATATGCAAGCCTGGTAAACAGTGGATCTTCTGCCAACCTGATCGCCTTTTCAGCGCTGACAGCTCCGGAACTGGGCGAGAGGCAAATACGGCCGGGAGACGAAGTGATTACAGTGGCGGCTGGATTCCCTACAACAGTCACACCTGTCATTCAGTATGGAGCCGTACCTGTGTTTGTGGATGTAACTATTCCTCAATACAATATTGATGTCTCATATTTAGAAGAAGCCATTAGCGAGAAAACAAAAGCAGTTATGATCGCCCACACTTTGGGAAATCCATTTGATCTGTATACAGTAAAGTCTTTTTGCGATAAGCATGGGCTATGGCTGATAGAAGACAATTGTGACGCATTAGGCAGCACTTATACAATTGATGGACAAACACGCTTCACTGGTACTATTGGAGATATTGGAACCTCAAGTTTTTATCCGCCGCATCACATGACGATGGGGGAAGGCGGTTGTGTATATACCAACGACCCATTGCTTCACCGGCTGATTAATTCGTATCGAGATTGGGGTAGAGACTGCGTATGCCCATCTGGCTATGATAATATTTGTACACATCGGTTCGATGGTCAGTATGGCCAATTGCCTAAGGGCTATGATCATAAATATGTTTACAGCCATTTTGGATATAATCTAAAGGTTACAGATATGCAGGCTGCTATTGGCTGTGAACAGCTAAAAAAGTTCCCTTCCTTTGTGGAACGGCGGCGTCATAATTGGAAACGTATTTATGAAAAACTCAAACATCTTGAGGATAAATTGATCCTTCCACAAGCAGCTCCTAATAGTAATCCCAGCTGGTTTGGGTTCCTTATTACGGTTCGTGAAGGGATTGATAGAGACTCTATAGTGCGTCATTTAGAGAGTAAAGGAATCCAAACAAGAATGTTGTTTTCTGGCAATTTGATTAAACACCCTTGCTTTGATCAAATGCGGGAAAGCAAAACAGGGTATCGTATTATTGGAAACTTGAAAAATACTGACCGCATTATGCAAGACACATTTTGGATTGGAGTATATCCAGGGATGACAGATGCAATGATTGACTATATGGTGGATATAATTTCTGAAGCTCTCTGATATGACCCATCTGTTGCCAATAAATCTGTGCAACAGAAACAGCGTAATGGGACTTGTCTCTCTTTGAAGAAAATTTTACGACAGGATGCCGCTTTCAAAAAGAGCTAGTTGCTTCCCTACGATGAAATGCGTATGATGGATGCAACACTTTTTGAATAGCGGCATATGCCGTTTTTCTGCGTACAAAACAGAAAGGTGTTGCCAAACGATGCTTAAAAATTTTCAGCGTCACAAGTTTCTGTTCGAGGAACTGGTGAAGCGTGATTTTAAAAGAAAATATAAACGCACAGTGTTAGGAATGGTTTGGAGTGTGCTCTCTCCACTTATGACTCTTATGGTAATGCGGGTAGTGTTCACGCAATTTTTTGGGCGTAATATTGAACATTACACAATTTATCTGTTCTGTGGAAATTTGGTTTTTGGTTGCTTTAATGAGTCAACGGGGCAAGGAATGGAATCTCTTATGAGTAATTCCAGCATTTTCACCAAAGTAAATGTGCCTAAATATCTATTCCTATTTTCTAAAAATGTACAATGCTTGATTAATTTTTTGTTAACTCTTTCGGTGTTTGTTTTATTCTGTGTTTTAGATGGAATCGTTTTTACTTGGCGATGGATATTTCTCATCTATCCTATATGCTGCCTTGTACTTTTTAACATTGGAATGGGGCTAATCTTGTCGGCACTATTTGTCTTTTTTCGGGATGTACAATACTTGTGGACGGTATTTACGCAGTTGCTTATGTATGCATCTGCAATCTTTTATTCAATTGAAGACTATTCTCCTATAGCGCAAAATGCTTTCTTGCTTAATCCTATTTATCTTTTTATTCGATATTTTCGGAAGATAGTTATAGATAGAACAGTACCTACGATTTGGTTCCATTTGCTAATGATGGCAGATGTTTGCATTGCCATTGGTATTGGCTGCTGGATTTATAAGAAATATAATCATGAATTTTTGTATTATGTGTGAGGTGGGACATGAGTATTCTGGAAGCAAACAATGTATCCATCCGTTATATTACCGGTGACTTTAAAGATATTGGATTGAAAGAATATGTGATGCGTAGATTGCAAGGGAAATATCATGTAACGGAATTTTGGGCGGATAAAGATGTAAGTTTTACGTTGAATCGCGGCGATATGTTGGGGATTATTGGAACAAACGGTGCTGGGAAATCTACATTATTGAAAGCTATATCAGGCATTATGGTGCCAACTTATGGTGAAATTCGAAAAGAAGGAACAATTGCAGCCTTGCTGGAACTGGCTAGTGGTTTTGACGGAGAACTTACAGTACGAGAGAATGCCTATTTGCGCGGTGCAATGCTAGGATATACACGCAAGTTTATGGATAAAACATACTCACAAATTATAGATTTTGCTGAGTTGCGTGAGTTTGAGGAGAGACCATTTAAACAACTGTCTTCGGGAATGAAAAGCCGCTTGGCCTTTTCAATAGCTTGCTTAGTTAGTCCTGATATTCTAATTTTGGATGAAGTACTAAGCGTGGGTGATGGTGCATTTCAGAAAAAAAGTGGCGATAAGATGAAAGAAATTCTTGCAAGCGGGGTTACTGGAATTTTGGTGTCACATTCTATTGATCAAGTTCGTGAGATGTGCAATAAGATTTTATGGCTGGACCATGGCCGGCAGATCGATTTTACAGACAAGGTAGAGTTATATTGTGATGCTTATGAAGAATTCTTAATTACCAAAAAACTTCCTCAGAATCAACAGCAGATAGAAAAATTGGCAAAAGATTTCACTGTAAGAAAACAAAAGAAAAGAGAGGAAGCAGCCCGGGCTGAAACACGAAAATTGGAGAAGATTTTGGAACAAGGAAGTGACGAAACCGCTGTACAGGCGGCAATTACCATTCTTCAAAAACACCGTCCAGATATTTTGCGCTATACGCAATAAAAATGAGGCAGTTGCACAACTCTCGAGGTTTATGAGAAAATGAAATTAGTAACAAAATTATAACAATTTTAGGCTATCCGGCACGCAGATAAACACCGTATAACTGGATCCAGTTGAAGCGAATTCTGGCGGAAGAAAGATCTAGCTTTTGCGGTTATAATACAGAGGATCATCCCAGACATCCTTCACTAGAGCAAAAGCTCCAGTATAAAAAAGTCTTCAAGTTTTGCATATCTCTAAAGGTAGCTACTGCTACCGGGCAAATCGTTGTTAGCGTTCAGCTGAAATAACCATTTCGGGCTCAACAGAAATCACAAAATGTAGATCAATTAAAAAGACCAAACAACACAGATTTCAATCTGGTTATTCCTTCGCCATTACCGGCTCAATCGCAGGTATCTTGCCGGTTTGCAAAGAAACTATCTCCAGCTTCTTTCCCCGGAAACTTTCAACACGCAGCTTAAACACAGTGGCATCGTCAAAGATGCAGTCCAGCGTACACAGCAAGGTAGCGTCTTCCTAGAAATCCTCACGCCAGAGAGCCGGATTCTTGTTTCTGGTGAAGATCATATTGAAACTGCCTTCCTTGTTGTAGCGCCGATCAATCAGGTCAAAGAACAGTCGAGTATTCTCCTTGTCAAAAGCACAGTGGCCAATCTCGTCAATAATCAGGCAAGAGGGGCGCACAAGGCCATTGAGACAGGAATTGCTCTTTCCGGAACGTCTAGCTGCCGTGAATCGGTCCTGGAGTTTAGATGCCTTAATGAAATAGGTTTTCAACCCATGCTGGCAGTAGGCGTAGCCGAAAGCCTGAGCTAAATGCGTTTTGCCTGCGCCTGCCGGGCCAATAAAGGCCAGATTCAGATTGCGGCAAGAGTAGATCACGTTCAAGGACGTTAGAACCTTCAGGCGTTCCACATCTTTCCCTTTGGGCAGCGAAAAGTCAAAATTCTCAAAGGTCTTGGGCACTTTTGTGGGAAGACGGCTCAACTTCAATAAGGTCTGAATGGTGGTCTGCTGTTTCTTTTCACTGAGATAGCCGAGCAGCATCTGTACAGCCTCCATATTAGCTTCCGAAAATTTCCGGTCTTCTGCGAACAGAGCGAATTCCTCAGCGGAAAGATCCAGTTTCAAAACAGAGGCAGCGGCTGCCACCCACTCAAAGATTGTTTCCTTCATACCTGGTCCTCCTTGTCAAAATCAAATTTGGCAAAGGAGGATCCTGCGAGGGCTTTGGAAGCTGCAAAATCTGCGTTTGTACAGGCGCTGTGGGAAACTCTTCAGGCTGTGCCAAAGGTTCGTACTGTCCGTTGCAGAAACTATCCGTTCGGCTCCAGGTAACGGTATGCGTAACCAGCATTTTCAGATCAGTAGAATAGATGTGCAACAAATCACGGTAGTGTCAAGGGCTTTTCGAAAATTGGTTTGCAGGCCTTCGCATGAATGAAGTCAGCCAGCAATGGCGGCATCCTCAAGAGCTGCCTCCAGGTGCTTCATGTTCATGTACTTCTTGTTGCCCCATTGGGTACCGGCCACATGGCGCAGCCGAGCACAGACCAGCATGAGAGCAGAATTGCCGTCCTGAAAACTACCCACCACGCGAGTGCGGCGGCGGATCTCCCGGTTCAGTCGTTCAATTACATTGTTGGTGCGGATACGGGCCCAATGTTCGCTGGGAAAATCGCAGTAGGTTAGCGTTTCTTCAATGCTGTCCTCCACCTTCTTGGCCGCTTCTTTCAGCTTCATAGAGCGTAGCTCTTCTACCACAGCTTTAGCCTTTTCGTGGGCAGCTTTCTTGCTCTCTTGAGCGTGGATCGCCTTGAACATCTTGGCCACCAGCTTTACCTTGGAGCGTGGCGTTACAGAGAACACGTTATGGTAGAAGTGGACGGTACACCGCTGGTATTTGGCCTCAGGAAACACTTCTCCCACGGCTTCCAGCATACCAAGACACTTGTCATCAACCACCAATTTAACCCCATCCAGACCACGGCCACGGAGCCACTGAAAGAAATTGACCCAACTGGCCTTGTCTTCTTTCATGCCCTCAGCTGCGCCAAGAACCTCGCGGTAGCCATCCTCGTTGACTGCAATGGCTACATTTTCAAACTCTCCTCCCCAGTTGCGGCGCAGGTAGATTCCATCCACATAGACATACGGATACCGCCCGCCCTGCAGAGGACGGTTCCGCCAATCTTCAATGTGGACATACGCTTTCTTATTCAACTCACTGATGGTAGAGGGCGAGACTTTGCTGCCCCAGAGAGCCTCGGTTATGTCCTCCACACGCCGGACGGATACGCCCGCCAAGTACATCTCAATGAGTGCCTCTTCCACACTGCTCTCCCGGCGGCGATACCGCTCAATAATGGCAGTCTCAAAGGAAATTCCTTTGAGCTTAGGCACCTTGAGAGTAACATCCCCGGAAGTGGTGGTTAGATTACGATTGTAGTGGCCGCTGCGGTAACCCTGGCGTTGCTCATTTCGCTCGTACCGGGCTGCCTGAGTCAACTTTTCTGCCTCGGCCTCCAGCAGTTCGTTGAGGGTTTCCTCTACGCTTCCGCGCACAAGTTCCTTGAGCTGCCCCTTGATTACTTCCTCGTTTAGCTGTACAATCTTCTCGGACATGGTTTGCTGTCTCCTTTCAGAATGGTGTGTCGCGACTTCATTCTACCAGAG
>CALXAH010000001.1 GCA_944386225.1 uncultured Gemmiger sp. | reverse complement strand
AAAAACAGGCAAGGCAAGCAGTGCAACGCACACAGAGAATGATCTATCGGGCCCAGCAGGCCGCACGGGAAAGTGCAAAAGCAGCCAAGAAAGTAATTGCTGTGATACGCTCGGCGATTCAGCATCTGTTGGCCGCTCTGCAGAGCCTTGCGGCTGCACTGATTGCTAGCGGCTGGGTAACCGTGTTTGTCATCCTGCTGATCTGTTTGATTGCCTTGGTGGCCGGGTCGGCGTATGGCATCTTTTTTGCAGCAGAGCCCCCTGATGAAAACGCCGTTAGTGTGCAGGAGGCTGTGGAACAGCTTACGGAGGAATATCGGGACCGGTTGGAAGAAATCGAAAGCAGCGTAGAATATGACCGCCAGGAAATCGAGGCCAACGATGGCAGCTATGCCATTGCGTGGCAGGATGTCCTGGCGGTCTTTGCATCACAAACCGCTGGTGATGCCACCGGTGCGGCCGTTGCCTATTTGGATGAGGATAACGTGGATCGGCTGCGCACCGTCCTTTGGGATATGAACGAACTGGACTGGCGCACCGAAAGCCAAACCCAGGTGATGGAACAAACAAATGAGGAAGGCGAGGCAGAAAACACAACCATCACCGAAACCGTTCTGATCATTGAACTGACCCACCATACACCGGAAGAAATGCGGGAAACTTATCGCTTTACAGACAGGCAGAATGAATACCTGACACTTCTGTCAGGCGAAGATACTGCAACCCTTTGGGGTGAACTGCTGGGGGGCTTTGTGCAGGGGAGAGGGGAACTTATGGACCCCGGCATGGATACGGTTTTCGCGGACGGTGCTTTGCAATGGCCGCTGCCGGTGGAGGGAACAATCACCTCGCCGCAAGGCTACCGCACAGACCCTATTACCGGTGAGATCAGCTACCATAGCGGTACCGACATCGCTGTCCCGGAGGGCACACCGATTCTGGCTGCTGCAGCTGATACCGTAACCATTGCCAACGCCACCGACAGCTGGGGTGGCAGTTACGGGTATTATGTCAAAATCGACCACGGCGGCGGACTCGCCACCCTCTATGCTCATTGTTCCAGCATCTGTGTCACTGCAGGGCAGCAGGTAGATGCCGGTCAGGTGATTGCTTATGTGGGGCATACGGGAAGGGCTACCGGTAGTCACCTTCACTGGGAGATACGTCAAAATGGAACAGGAATCACATCCGGTGCCTAAAACTTCTTTACCCATGTTTCCGTAACCGACGCCTGGTTGGTCGGAGGAGCAGCTCGCTCACAGATTCTTGACGAACAAGGCCCGGATGGCATTCAGAACAGCCAGAATCATCACGCCTACATCGGCAAAAACGGCCAGCCACATGTTGGCAAAACCCAGGGCGATCAGCACCAGGCAAAGCAGCTTGACGCCGATGGCCACCACAATGTTCTGGTAGACGATGCCCAGACATTTGCGGGAAATCTTGATGGCTTTGGCAATTTTCAGGGGATCGTCGTCCATCAGCACCACATCGGCGGCCTCGATGGCGGCATCTGAGCCCATGGCGCCCATGGCAATGCCGATGTCCGCCCGGCCCAGCACCGGCGCATCGTTTATTCCGTCGCCCACAAAGGCCAACTTTTCTTTGCCGTGTTTGCCGGCCAGCAGTTTTTCCACCTGCTCCACCTTGTCGGCGGGGAGCAGCTGACTGTACACCTGGTCCACGCCCAGTTCGGACGCTACCTGATCGGCCACCCGCTTGGCGTCGCCGGTGAGCATGACCGTCTTGCGCACACCGGCGTTCTTCAAAGCCTGAATGGCCGCTTTGGCGGTGGGCTTTACCACATCGGAGATGACAATGTGCCCGGCGTACTGGCCGTCAATGGCCATGTGGATGATGGTGCCCACGCTGTGGCAGTTGATGTAGTCAACGCCCAGCCGCTTCATCAGCTTGTCGTTGCCGGCCGCCACCGTGTGGCCGTCCACCTTGGCCACCACGCCGTTGCCGCTGATCTCCTGAATATCGGACACCCGGCTGCGGTCAATTTCCTTACCGTAGGCTTTCTGCAGACTCTTGCTGATGGGATGGCTGGAAGCCGATTCGGCCAGCGCTGCGTACTCCACCAGCTTGGCATTCTCTATGGCGCTGTGGTGGATGCCGTTGACCTCAAAGACGCCCTGGGTCAGGGTGCCGGTCTTGTCAAATACCACAATGCGGGTCTGGGACAGGGTTTCCAGATAGTTGGAACCCTTGACCAGCACACCGGCCTTGCTGGCACCGCCGATGCCGGCAAAGAAGCTCAGGGGGATGCTGATGACCAGCGCGCAGGGGCAGCTGGCCACCAGGAAGGTCAGGGCCCGGTAGACCCAGATCTCCCAGGCAGGGGACTGGCCCAGACCGAACCAGAGCACCAGCGGCGGCAGAATGGCCAGCGCCAGGGCCGCATAGCAGACAGCCGGGGTATAGATCCGGGCAAAACGGGAGATGAAATCCTCCGACTTGGACTTGCGGGAGGAGGCGTTTTCCACCAGGTCGAGAATCTTGGAAACGGTGGATTCGCCGAACTCCTTGGTGGTCCGGATCTTCAGCACGCCGGTCATATTGATGCAGCCGCTGATGATGGCATCGCCGGTACCCACCTCCCGGGGCAGGGACTCACCGGTGAGAGCTGCCGTATTCAGAGTGGAGCTGCCCTCCACCACGTCGCCGTCGATGGGCACCTTTTCGCCGGGCTGGACCACAATGACAGAGCCGATGGGCACCTCATCCGGGGCCACCTTCTCCAGTTTGCCGTCCCGTTCGATATTGGCGTAGTCGGGGCGGATGTCCATCAGGTCGCTGATGTTGCGGCGGCTCTTGCCCACGGCGTAGCTCTGAAACCATTCGCCCACCTGATAGAACAGCATGACGGCGATGGATTCCAGATAATCGCCGTTTTCATAAATGGCCAGAGCCAGCGCGCCCAGCGTTGCCACGGCCATCAGAAAGTTTTCGTCAAAGACCTGACCGTTGCGGATGCCCTTGTAGGCTTTGCGCAGAATGTCGTGGCCGATGATCCAGTAGTCCACCAGATAAAACGCCAGCCGCACCCAACGGCCTGCGGCGCCCAGTGCCTCAAAGGCAGGAGCTCCTAACGACTGGAGTGCCAACAGCAATACCGTGGCACCCAGAATCCGCCAGAGCATGACCTTCTGCTTTTTGGTCATACCGCTGCCCGGCTTGCTGCCGATCCCCTGCAGCACCGCTGCCAGCAATGCCACAACCACCAGCAGAATATTCACAATCAGTTCCTGCATGGTTCCTCTTCCTTTCCTCTATGTTTTGTCGGTTCTCTGTGCGATGCCCTTACAGGTAAAGCTCGCAGTCGGGTTCTACCTTTTTGCAGGCTTTGACCACATTCTGCATGACCCCGGCGGGCGCCTGCCCTTCCTCGAATTCCACGATCATCTTCTGGGTCATGAAGTTGACGGTGGCCGCCTGCACACCGGCGGTTTTGCGAGCAGCCTCTTCCATCAGATTAGCACAGTTGGCGCAGTCCACTTCGATCTTATAGCTCTTTTTCATCTTGAAAACTCCTTCTTGTGGTTTTTATTTATGAACAGTTAAGCAACTGTTTAACTGTGAGCTCATCATACCCCCGCAGCATCCTGCAGTCAAGGGAGAAAGGAAAGTTCCTTCCGTTTGGATTAAGGATTTTTCTTTTTGGGCAAACAAGCACCGCTTACAGAAAAAAGTCTTGTGCGGAAGGTGTCCGCACAAGACTTTGGAAGATAGGAGGATGGGAGAGGTGCAGGAGAAACGACCTTTTGCTCAGGCTTTCTTTCGCGTTCCGGTATTTTCTGAACCCCGGACCTCCTCGTGATAAAAATAGTCCACGATCACGGGATGGCCCGGGACAGCCCGACCGTAAGGCAATTCGTTGTCCACAAAGGGACAGTCATTTTCAGCTGCCAGCTGAGAGGCCTGTTTTTCCAGCTGCTGAAAATAGCTCCGGTCTCCTTTTTGATAAATGGCCCGATACAGGGGAACCAGATCGGGGTGCTTTTCCTGAATATAGTCCAGAATATCCTGTTTGAACCCGCCCCGCAGGTTGAGGTTTTCCAGCCACACCAGGTCGCACTGATCTTTAACCCGGTGAAAGATCGCCGTAAAATCCGTAATGCCGGGGAACACGGGAGAGATAAAGCAGACGGTGCGGATGCCCGCCTCGTAGACGGTTTTCATGGCAGCCAGACGCCGCTCGATGCTGACGGCCTTGTCCATATCCTGGTGGAAGGCTTCGTCCAGAGTGTTGATGGACCAGGACACTGTGACCTTGCCCAGCTGTTTCAGCAGGTCGAGATCCCGCACCACCAGATCGGATTTGGTGCATATGAGGATCTCCGCCCCGCTGCCCCGCAGCTGTTCCAGCAATTTGCGGGTGTTTTGGAACTGCTCCTCCTGGGGCAGATACCCGTCGGTCACCGAGCCGATGACCACCCGCTGTCCCCGGTATTTCTGCGGATTTTTGATCTCCGGCCAGTGCTTCACATCCAGAAAGGTGCCCCAGGGTTCGGTGTGGCCGGTAAAGCGCTTCATGAAGGAGGCATAGCAGTACTTGCAGCCATGGGTGCAGCCAACATAGGGATTCACCGAGTATCCACCCACCGGCAGGCTGGACTTGGTCATGATATTTTTCGTCTGGACATCCCGGATCAGGATGCCGTTTTGGGTCATTTCTGCCATTTTTCCTGTTCCTCCAGAACCTTGCGGAACGCCGGGGGCAATTCCTGGATCATCTGTGCTTCCCCCATAATGGGGAGCAAATCTTCTTTCATAAAAACCGGAATGCCCAGGGTGTGGGCCTGTTCGGTCAGGCTTCGTACCCATTCGGGCCTGGATACGGATTTTCCCTTGCGATGTCCGGTTTCTGTTCCGATGACGATCCACTCAATGCCCGAAAGGTCCACCGTGCCGATGTCGTCAAACATGGGCTCGAAGGTGACATGGTAATGTCCGCCGCGGATATTCTGCCTCAGATCGTCGATCCGGTGTTTCTCTTTCCGGGAAGTGACAGTTACCCCGAACCAGGCATTGTCCAGCGGGGTGGAAAAACAGATCTCCTCTGGCCGTTTGGTCAGGAACAGATACTGGTGCTGCGGGTTCTGCGCCATTTTGGCAAATACCTGCGCCCGCCATTCCGGCTTCCAACCGGAAAAATCGCTCATCCCGGTGAGCAGGAAGATCTGCGGGCGGGCTTTGTCCATAAGCCGCAGCTTACCGGGAAAAAACTCCGGTTTCTCAAAATCTTCGATCATATGGAACCGTCGCACATTGTTTCTGGCATAACAGTAGCTGCATCCGATGGTACAGCCGATGACCAGATTCATGTTCTGAATTTGGGACTTGATACACACAGACATGGGAATTTCCACCACCACAATTTTTACTGTCAGTCCTCTTTGGCCGGAGCAACTTTTCCAAAGCCGTTCCAGGCATAGAGCCCTTCTTTGCTGTCATCCCCGAGGAATTTATCCACTTGGCAGATGTGCAGGATATGGTCGCCCACTTCCACAGACTGCTGCAAGGTCGCAACCATGGCCAGACGGGTGTCCGTAGGAATCTGGATATCGCTGCCTTCAACGGATGTCATTTCAATATGGTTTTCCTCCACTTTGTGGCAGGAGGCGCCCGTGGAACTGCCACAGGCCATTACCGCTTGGGACAGGTCCTTGCCCGGAACGGTCACAATCACTTTGCCGGTTTCACGTACCCGCTTGCCGGTGTGAGATTGCTTTCCAGCGGCGAAACCGACCATAGGCGGGTTAAAAGACAGATAAGATACAAAGCAGATGGGGGCAAGATTGGTCGTGCCGTCCTCGTTCAGGGAGCAAATCAGGGTGAGCGGATTGGGAGAGGTAAGAACGGTGGCTTCCATGATGTTCAATTCTTTCATAATATAGAACCTCGCTTCCAAAAGTATATCAAATTGACAGGCCCGCGCGAAGCCGATATAATTATTATACTAAGAATAAAATAAGGTTCAAGTACGCAGAAAATTTGTATCTGGTACGAAAAACCATACCAATAGAGGGAAGGCGATTTTATGAATCAGTCCATGACTTATGAGGAATTTCAGCGCCGGGTGAGCAGTGTCATTTTAACGGAAAATGGGAACTGCCCCGTCACACCGGTGATCCAGATGCTCCAGGGAAAATGGAAACTTCAAATTATTTATGAACTGTGTATTCAGTCTCCCATGCGATTTGGGGAACTGAAAAAGATGCTGACCCCCATTACCAATACCATGCTGACCAATGCGCTCAAAGAGCTGGAAGGGGACGGATTGGTACATCGGGAACAGTACAATGAGATTCCGCCCAGAGTGGAGTACTCTTTGACGGAAAAAGGCCGGGATCTGCTGCCTGTTTTCTACGCCATCTCCCAGTGGGGGATGAAGTATATTCCCTGAGTCCCGGCAAGCGAGCGTTTCAGGACAAAGCTGTAAAACACCGGAGTGGTTGCCGCATTGGTAACCACTCCGGTGCTTTTTGTCATCGGCGGCCGGTTCAGTCGCATCAATGGGAGAGAAAAGCTTCCAGCGCTTCTTTCTGCGCAGCGAAATCTCGCAGGCCAAGGGTATACAGTTCCCGCTCGGCCTTTTCCTTCATAGAGTAAGTACCCACATGGAGCGGCTCGCTGGGGGCAAAGACAAACGCCACCCCCTTCTGCTCCAGAGAAAAGACCTGGCGCATGGTTTGGTTGTACACCGTGTGCCGTCGATCAATGGCATCCACAATGTGAGGATAGCGGCGGCATACCTGTCGGTACAGCCCGCGCATTCCTTGAGGTTTCAGCACAAAGTCCCGATTTTTAGAGAGGATGACGACCAGCTTTTCGCATCCCTGAGCCAGTGCGCGGCGAACGGGAATGGCATCGGTCAGGCCTCCGTCAAAATAGGGAACTCCATTCAGTTCTACCGGGTGACAGGCTACCGGTATAGCACTGGAAGCCATGATCAACCGATAATCATCCTGTTTCATCATTTCCATGCCATGGTATTCCGGTTCACCTGTAAGAGCATTTGTGACAACGATCTCGTATTGGGCCGGATTGTTTCTGAGGGCAGGGAAATCCAACGGGTCTTTCCCTTCGGCACGGGTCAGGTCTCCATAGATATATTTCAGCCCAAACAGATCGCCGGTTTTTAACAGGCTTTTCAGTCCGAAATAATCGGGAGAATGGATGTGGTCAGTGAAGAAACGCAGATTTCGGCCCCTTTGCCCGGTCAGATAGGATGCCAGATTGCCGGAACCGCCGGATACGCCAATACAATAGCCAAATTGGATCTTTTCATCCAGAAAAGCGTCCAGAATACCGGCGTTGTAGGCGCATTTCATGCCGCCGCCTTCCACAACAAGTCCGATTCTTTTATGAGGTTTCGTATACAACATCTCCTTAAGAAATAACGTCCGTTTCTTGTTCCGGGGGCAGGGCTTCCAGCTTTTTATGGTACAGGTCCAGGATGTCCTGCAAGGTGATGACCTGCATCTTCTGCTCGGCCGCCTGCTGAATTTCCTGGTACATATCGGCAATGCTCAGCTGTACATAGATGCCTACGCCGCAATCCGGGTTAGTATCAATATCCCAATGAAGAAGCGGCTTGGTGCCCTCGATGGCCCGGTATACATCGAGCACGGTGATTTCGCAGGGATTTCGGGTCAGCTCCGCGTTGGCTTGCCCTTGGGTGTTGGTAAGGAGTCCGGCTTTTTTTAGGGCGGACATCAGCTGCCGGATGTAGGCTGGGTTGGTTTTCACGCTTTCGGCAATTTTTGCACTTGTGATCCGCTGGCTGGCACCCATGCTCAGAAAAGCCAGAATGTGGAGTGCGTCACTCAGTTTTGTGGAATATTTCATGGTATCACCTCAAAAAACTCGGCTGCCTACTTGTAATTTATAAAATAACATGATAGAATTGCAACATGTAATTTTTATAATAACAACTCGTGGAGGCTTTGTCAACTATGCTGCTGAATCGGAAAAGCCCTATGGATACTTCCGTCCATCGTCAAAATGTGGAGGTCCTGCTGGACAAAATCAATGGAGCAGAGGCTATTTTGGTGGGGGCTGCGGCCGGTATGTCTGCATCCTGCGGATTTGACTTCTTTTATCACAACGACGCCATGTTTGAGCGTTATCTGGGAGATTTTCACCGAAAATATGGATTTGTGGGTGCGTTCAACGGATTTTATTACCGCTATCCCTCTCCGGAAGCCCACTGGGCTTTTCTGGCCCGTATGGCCTATATGGAATATGAGTGCCCCACGGGAAAGCCTTATTATGATCTGATGCGTCTACTCAGTGGGAAAAATTTTCATATCATGACAACGAATCAGGATTTCCAGTTTACCCGGGTGGTTCCGGAAGAAAAGTTGAGCGCAATTCAGGGCGATTCCCGGTATTATCAATGCAGCCGCCGATGCCATGACGCAATTTACTGGAATAAAGAAATGGTGTATGAAATGAACCGGGCGATTGATGAAAACCTGTGTATCCCGGCGGAACTGATTCCCCGTTGTCCCCGATGCGGAGCGGAAATGGAACCCTGGGTACGGGGGTATACGTTCCTGGAAGGGGAAAAGTATCGGGACGAATACCGAAAAATTCAGGAATTTCTGACAGCCAATCAGGAACGGAAAATCCTTTTCCTGGAACTGGGGGTGGGGCGTATGACACCCATGTTTATCCAGGAGCCTTTCTGGAATCTGACCTATTCTCTTCCGCAGGCATATTACATTACCATCAATCCCAAAGACGCCCTGCTGCCAAGGGAACTTTCGCAGAAAGGGTGGGCCATTCAGGAGGACATCGCCGCGGTGCTGCGAGATGCCGTGACGGTCGTGGAAAAGGAAGAAGGAAAGAATGGATCTACAGCGGAAAAGTAAATTGGAATGGTTGGCCCAGCAAATCGCCCGGGCGGATGCCGTCGTCATTGGCGGCGGTTCAGGCTTATCGAGCGCAGCCGGATACGACCACTACCACTGGTCCCCGGCACTGTCCGGCCCATTGGAAAAGTTCCGGAAGTATTACGGATTCACTTCTCCCTTTGCCGGCTTTTATCATTGCTTTTCCAGTTACGGAGAGCAATGGGGCTATTACAGCCAGTACATTCGCGCCATGTGGGAGGCTCCCACGGGGCGGCCCTATCTTGACCTGAAAGAAATCGTAGGCAACAAGCCGGTTTTTGTTTTGACTACCAATGTGGATGGTCAGTTTTTCCGGGTGTTTCCCAAAGAGAAGATCTGTGCCTTTCAGGGAGATTTTGGGTACTGTCAGTGCAGTCAGCCCTGTCAGGACAAGCTGTGGAAAAACCGGGATCTGGTGGAAAGACTGACCTGTCGCCTGCAGGGCGTACGGTTGCCGGAGGACGCGGTGCCCCGGTGCCCGGATTGCGGCCGGGTCCTTGTGCCCTGGGTGCGGGACGATACCTTTCTGGAAGGCAGTGTGTGGCGGCAGAATCTGACCCGCTACCATGATTTTTTGCGGCACTGGCTGTTGGAGCAGCCGGGGAAACGGCTCCTTCTTTTGGAAGTGGGGGTAGGGGAGATGACACCCAGCATCATCAAGCTGCCCTTCTGGCAACTGACGGCCAGAAATGAAATGGTTTTTTACGCCTGCATGAACCAAAAAGAGTCTGATGTGCCAGAACATCTGAAAGATCGGGGACTGTATATTCAGGGGAATCTGGCGGAAACGCTGGCAGCCCTTCGACAGATACAGAAAGGAGAATACAGCAATGCATGATCTCAAACCCATCGCGGAAAAAATCCGTGAAGCAGATGCCATTCTGATCGGTGCCAGCAACGGGCTGTCCATCACCGAAGGACTGCACTTGTTTGCGGACAATGCGGCATTTGATAAATTGTTTGGGGACTTCAAACGGAAATACGGCCTGGGGTGTCTGCTGCAGGGGATGGCAGCCCATTGGCCATCGGAAGAGGGAAAGTGGGCCTTCTGGGCCCGGTTGATCCATCATTACTGCGGGCAGTACCAGCCTACGCCGGTGATGAAGGATTTGAAGGCCATTGTGGGGGAGAAAGACTACTTTGTCATCACATCAAACGGAGAAGGCCACTTTGAACTGTGTGGCTTCGATCCGTCGAAAATCTATGAGATTGAGGGAAACTGGCTCACGATGCAATGTGCCCGCCCTTGCCACGATACCCGTTATCCAAGTCTGGAAGTGGCCCAAAAATTATCAGCTGCCGAGCAGGGAGGCCGTGTCCCTACAGAGTTGGTGCCGCGGTGTCCCAAGTGCGGCGGTCCCATGGACATCCACATGGGGGCAGGTCAGAGAATGATTCCGGATACCGCTGCCCAGGCACGATTTCAAAACTTTCTGAAAACCTATCACGGGAAAAAGCTGGTGGTTTTGGAGCTGGGGATTGGTTGGCGCAATCAGCTCATTAAGGCCCCAATGATGCGCCTGGTGGCTCGCGAGCCAAACGCGAATTATGTGACCATCAATCTGGGTGAGATCTATATTGCGGACAATATCAAAGAGAAGTCCTTTGGATTGGACGGACGGCTGGATGAGCTGCTGCCTGCTCTCCGATCAGCGTGCGAAAGGATAGAACAGCAAGATCTATGCTGAAAATGAAAACAGGTTGAACAGGATATTCCAACGATAGCGTTGGAGGACAGACGTGGCAAGCCAGAATTAAGAAACAAAAACAAGCTATACGACAAAGGAGAAAAACATATGAAGTTGGGAATTATTCGTTGTATGCAAACAGAGGATTACTGCCCCGGAAGCAGGGACTTTAAAACCATCCGGGAGAGAAAAGGAGCCTTTGCAGGAGTGGATGACATTGAGTTGGTAGGATTTATCAACTGTGGCGGATGTCCTGGAAAGAAAGTCGTACTGCGGGCAAATTCTCTGGTTAGTCAGGGAGCAGATACAATCGCGTTTGCTTCGTGCATCCAAAAGGGAACCCCCATTGGCTATCCTTGCCCTTTCGCCAAACGGATGAAAGATCTTGTACAGAATGCAGTCGGCGACAAGGTTCAAATTTTGGATTATACGCACGATGCAGGCCCGGAACAGAAGTGAGTTCCCATCCGTTCCTGTTTGTGATATGATAAGCCCAACAGGAAGGTGATTCGATGAGAAAGATGGATTTGCCTCACGATCATGGGCAGATGATGGAGCGGAAGTTGCAGAATATGCCCAGCGTGGAAAATTTCCAAACGATTGCGGAGATTTTCAAGCAGCTGGGCGATGGCAGCCGACTGCGAATCTTTTGGGTGCTGTGCCATTGTGAGGAGTGTGTGGTCAATCTGTCGTCTATGGTTGGGATGAGCAGCCCGGCTGTATCCCATCATCTGAAGCAGCTGCGGTCAGCCGGTCTGATTGTCAATCGCAGGGAGGGCAAAGAGGTATATTATACGGCTGCGGACACGGAACAGGTCAGACTGCTTCATCAGATGATTGAGGAACTGGTAAAAATCGCCTGCCCCTCCCAAGAAAAAACGTGAGGAGGGCGGAACATGAGGCAAGAAGAACGGGAAAACTTGGAACAGCAACTTCAAGATGTTCCCTATGGCAGCATGACGACAATTCGGCATACTCTTCCCGGTCAGGAAGAAGTCCTTCTGACCGGCCAGTTTTCAGCCAGAACAAAGGGAAAGGGAAAATTGGATGTATATCAACCTCTGCCTGGGGTGGAGGCGTCGTACAGCAGGCTGATCGGCACAGAGGTAACGGTATGCCATGAGGCTTCCGACACCATTCTGGAGCTGTTTTATTGCCGCCGTGGCCGGGTAGGCTGGAATATGCGGGGTGGCATATCGGTATATTTGGGCGCGGGAGACCTGAGTGTTCACAGCGCCTGCTGTTGTGCGGATTCCTGCATGATGTTTCCCTTGGGATATGCAGAGGGCCTGTCCGTTTCGATGGATCTGGCAGTCCTGCAGGAAACTTTCCCGCCTGTTTTGCGGGATTCCGGGGTGGATGTTCAGGCCCTGCATCAGACTTTCTGCGCGGAAAAGCCCGTTGCCATTCCGGCCAGCCAGAGGCTGGAAGAGATCTTTTCACCGATATATTTGGCACCTTCTGTTCAGCGAAAGGCTTATCTGTACCTGAAAATGCAGGAACTGCTGCTCTATCTTTCCCGTGTGCGGCTTCAGAAGGAGATGCTCCCGCCATATGAATCCCAACAGACAGAAATGATCAAAGAAATCCATCGGGAGCTGACCACGCATTTGGAACAGCGCCTTACCATTGAGGATCTTGCCCGGAAGTATCTGATCAACACCTCTACCCTGAAGGAGGTGTTCAAGGCGGTCTATGGCCAGCCTATTGGGGCGTATATGAAAGGATACCGTGTGGAGTACGCCATGAAACTGTTGAGAGAAACCCGCATGTCCATCCAGGAAATTGCGGAGTGTGTGGGATACAGGACCCAGGGAAAATTCTCGAAAGCCTTCAAGGATGTGGCGCAGATGCTTCCCACAGAGTACCGGAATCACGCTGCACGTGATTTTTTTGAATGGGAACACAATTTGAATGGGTCCATGAGCGGAGCTCATGAAAGCGCCAATGCGGGGAAGGGGGCAAACAATGACGCTGGAGAATACCATTCGGATGACCGAGCATCTTACGCCGACGGAGAGTGAACTGGGAAGCTATCTCATACGCCATCTGGATACGATCCCGGAACTGTCCATTCTGGAATTGTCCGAGCGGACCCACATTTCCAAATCCGCCATTCATCGTTTCTGCAAAAAGCTGGGCTTCGGCGGTTTCAACGAAGTAAAAGTGGCGGCAGCCAAAGAGCTGGCTGAACCCCGTGCCAACAGTGAATGGATCGATGTGAATTATCCTTTCGAGGAAAATGATGGACCCCAGCCGGTGGCCCAGAAGTTGGCCAAACTGTATGAAACCGCCATTCGGGATACCTACAAGTGCATGGATTTCGTGCAGGTTCAGCAGGCGGCGCGGTTGATGAACCGCGCCCGGGGAATTGATATTTACACCCATGCCCACAACATGAATGTGGCGGAAAATTTTCAAGATAAAATGCTGGCTATTGGGCGGTTGGTGAACTGCCCCAAGGGGGAATATAACCAACGAGCCACTGTACTGGCTGCCGCGCCGGACCGGGTGGCGCTGATTCTTTCCTATTCCGGGCGGGCCAGCTTTATCCGGCCGATCCTGCCGGTGCTGCATCAAAAAAAGATCCCGGTCATTCTCATCGGGAAAGCGGGTAGCAACCGATTCCCGGAATATGTTACCCACGCGCTGAGTATCAGCGGCCAGGAAAATCTGCGGGATCGCATCTCTCAGTTTTCTTCCCATATTGCTATGCAGTACATGATGGATGTGCTGTTCGGGTGCATCTACAACATAGAACGGCAACAAAATATTGATTACCTGACTCAGTCCATTGATTTTATGGATGATCGGGAGCCGGAACCCTGAAAAGTTTCAAAAAGTGCCAGAGGCAATACCGCCTCTGGCACTTTTTTTGGAAAAAACTCTCTGGTTTGCGGATCGTGATTGCTGGCAAAAATGCATGGCTCTATACTGAAACCAATGAAAGCGCAGACATCGCAGCCCGGGATGTGATGAGGCAGCATTTTCTGAATTTTGTGAGAAACAGACCCCAACAGGAGGCATCGTTATGAAAGGACCTGTCAAAATCGTGACCATCGGCGGTGGCAGCAGCTATACACCGGAGTTGATGGAAGGATTTATCAAGCGCTACCAGGACCTCCCCATCCGGGAAATCTGGTTGGTTGACATCGAGGATGGGAAGGAAAAGTTGGAGATCGTGGGAGCATTGGCCCAACGGATGTGGGATGCGTCTCCCTACGATGTGAAAGTTCACCTGACTCTGGACCGGCGGGAGGCATTGAAAGATGCGGACTTTGTTACCACCCAGTTCCGGGTAGGACTGCTGGATGCCCGCATCAAGGACGAGCGCATTCCGCTGCTTCACGGTATGCTGGGGCAGGAGACCAACGGCGCGGGGGGCATCTTCAAGGCGTTCCGCACCATCCCTGTCATCGGTCAGATTATCGAGGATATGAAAGAGCTCTGCCCCAACGCGTGGCTCATCAACTTCACCAACCCAAGCGGTATGGTGACCGAGGCTGCCATCAAGCATTTCGGGTGGGAAAGGTGCATCGGCCTGTGCAACGTACCTACCATCTCCATGATGGCGGAACCCAGGCTGTTGGGAAAAGATCTTTCGGAGCTGACCTATCGGTTTGCCGGCCTCAACCATTTCCACTGGCACAAGGTGTATGACCGGGATGGCAAGGATCTGACGCCCGAACTCATCGACCACATCAACGAGGCGGGAGGCGGTACGCCGGTCAACATCTATCAGGCTCCCTTCCCGCTGGAACTGTTGCACAGCATGAATCTGTTGCCCTGCGGCTATCACCGGTATTACTACCAGAAGCAGGCCATGCTGGACCACGCCCTGGAGGAGTTCCAGCAGGGCGGTACCCGGGCAGAGCAGATGAAGCAGACCGAAAAGGAACTGTTCGAGCTGTACAAGAATCCCCGGCTGCACGAAAAACCGGTCCAGCTCAGCAAACGGGGCGGCGCCTATTACAGCGACGCGGCCTGTGAGTGTATCCGGGCTATTTACAACAACAGCAAGATGCATATGGTGGTGAGTACACGGAATAACGGTGCCATTTCCTGTCTGGACGACGACTCCATCGTGGAGGTGTCCAGCCTCATTTCTGCTACGGGGGCGCAGCCTCTTGCCTGGGGCCCCATGCCTTCTGCCGAAAAGGGCTGGCTGCAGATGATGAAGGCAATGGAGGAATGCACCATCCAGGCGGCCCTGACCGGCGACTACGGTCTGGCGCTGGAAGCCTTTGTGCTGAATCCTCTGGTGGAGAATAATGCGGAAACCCAGCGGGTGTTGGATGAACTTCTGGTGGCCCATGAAAAATACCTGCCCCAGTTCCATGGCAAGATTCAGCAACTCAAGGCCAAAGGCGTACATTGTCAGGACCCTGTTGTGGAGGACTTGATGGAACACGGTCATTGAGCCAACGACCGGCAGGATTATGGAGTAGGGGCATCGGCAGGCAGAATGCCGTCATAGCCGGACGAGATAAAACGAAGCAGTAAAGCCTGGATCTGGTACCAGGTGTCATCCTTCTGCCAGTGCAGGGCCTTGTTCACGCTGAAGCTGCCGTTGATGATGAATAAGGCCAGCAGTTGGGATTCCTTCTCACTGAGGTGAAACTGCTGGGAAAAGCTGTGGATAAAGCGCTGCTTTTGAGATTGGTAAATACGATTGACCACATACCCGGAAATCGTTTCATCCAGAAACAGTACCTTGTATTTGGGCAGGGAAGCGGCCCGCTGGCACACAGGCATCAGGCTGTCACTTTCCTGCAGATGATCGGCAGGAATGCTGGCCAGACGGTGGCTCAATTCCAAAAGACTTTCTGTCTCGTCTGCGGTTTCGCTTTCTGCAATGTGCAGTGCGTCATCCAGCGCATCATCCAGTACATCGGTCAGAGATTGATAGTGAAGATAGTAGGTGGCACGGGTGATCTCTGCCAGGCGGCAGATCTCGGTCACCGTGATGCGTTCAAAGGGCTTTTTGTGCATAGCTTCCAGTAAAGCGTCCTTGATTACCTGACGGGTATACAGGGTACGGCGATCTGTTTTGCGAATCGGTTTGTTCTGCTCATCCATAAGGGGGCCTCCTTTCCAAACTCCTTGACAAAAAGAAAAATCTGTCAAGAAACGACGATATTCCGCGAAACTGTAGATTGAAATTTTCTTACTACCATCTTATATTAATTATAGACAATATGTCAAGAACTTTTGTGCATGTCAACAAATCGCCGGCGTGTATGGTATGCGAAAGGTTCTGCAAAAAAGGAGGAAAAAACGTGATTGCCATTCAATGGGAAGATGTGATCGGTGTTTTACAGACCTGCGCCCCTTATATAATCGCTTTGGGGATTCTGTGGGTTGTTGCAGTCATCGTCATGGTTGCTGTACGTACTCTGCAGATGCCGAAACGAAAGATGGTTCGCGGATACGCGGCCCTGAGCATGGTGTTGTCCCTGGCGGTGGTGGCCAATCTGATCTGCCTGGGCCCCATGTCCGCGTTGCTGGACCTTTCCTCCGGGGAGGGAACCGTCAGTGACGAAACCACCCAGGAGGCCATTGCCGTGGCCAACCAGATTGCGGAGGAAGGCACTGTCCTTTTGAAAAATGACAGTTTGCTGCCGCTGAAAAACACCAAAAATCTCAACCTCTTCGGCTGGACCAGCGTCAATCCGGTATATGGTGGCACCGGGTCCGGCGGCCTCAACGAACTGTATGAAAAGACCAGTCTCATCGACAGCCTGACCCAGGCAGGTTTTTCGGTGAATCAGGAGCTGGTGGATTTCTATAACGCCTACACCTCCGACCGGCCCGAAATGTCATTGTCCAAGCAAAGCTGGACTTTGCCGGAACCCCCTGCGGCCACCTACTCTCAGGAACTGATGGACAATGCCAAGGCCTTTTCCGATACCGCGGTGATCGTGCTGGGCCGTATCGCCGGTGAAGGGCACAACGACATGCCCGCAGATGTCAGCCAGGCGGCCTATGACAACAACTCCACCGAGTATGCCGACTTTGCGCCGGGAGAACACTACCTTCAGCTTTCCCAGACGGAAGAGGATATGATCCAGCTGGTTTGCGAGAACTTCTCCAATGTCATTGTGCTGTATAATGCAGCCAACCCCATGGAGTTGGGCTTCGTGGAGGAATATCCGCAGATCCGTGCAGCCCTCTGGTGTCAGGGACCCGGTCATACCGGATTTGAAGCCATCGGTAAGATCCTCAACGGTGAGGTGAACCCCTCCGGCAAAACCACCGATACCTTTGTCTATGATCTGACCGCCACCCCCTGGTGGAACAACTGGCAAAGCACCAAGTATTCCAATATGGAGAATATGGCGGTGGAGGGTATGAACTCCGGTATGGCCCAGACCTACTACCCTTCCTTTGTGAACTACGTGGAAGGTATCTATGTAGGCTACAAATTCTACGAAACCGCAGCGGCGGAAGGCTTCCTGGATTATGACGCTACGGTGCAGTATCCCTTCGGGTATGGCCTGTCCTATACCACTTTCACGCAAACCATGAGCGACCTCTTGGTGGAGGACACCACGGTTTCTTTTGACGTGACGGTAACCAACACCGGCAGCGTGGCCGGCAAGGATGTAGTGGAAGTCTACTACAATCCGCCCTACCAGAACGGTGGCATCGAGAAGGCCGCTGCCAACCTGATCCGATTTGACAAAACCGATTTGCTGGAACCCGGTGCCTCCCAGACCATTCCCGTTTCCTTTGATCTGGAGGAGATGGCCTCCTACGACACCACGGGAACTGGCTGCTATGTGCTGGAAGCGGGGGACTATCAGATCTCCATCAACAGCGATTCCCATACGGTGCTGGACCAGAAGACCTGCACTGTGGACCAGACGGTGCGCTATGAAGGGGAGAACAAGCGCGCCAGCGATCAGGTGGCAGCCACCAATCAGTTCGGGGATGCAGCAGGGGACGTGACCTACCTGTCCCGGGCGGACGGTTTTGCCAACTATGACCAAGCCACGGCGGCTCCCGCCTCCGATGTGATGAGCGATGAACTGGTCTCGCAGTATCACCTGAACAGCAATTTTGACTATACGACCTACATTGACCCCGACGCGGAAATGCCGGTTACTGGAGCCGACAACGGCATGAAGCTGGCCGATCTGCGGGGCGCCGCCTACGACGATCCCCGCTGGGATACGCTTCTGGACCAGCTGACGGTGGATGAGATGAGCAACATGATCGCTCTTTCCGGCTATCAGACACCAGCTATGGAATCGGTGGGCAAGGTGGCTACGGTGGACGCCGACGGCCCGGCAGCCATCAATAACAACTTTACCGGCGGCGGGTCTATCGGTTTCCCGGTGGAGGTCATGCTGGCCTGTACCTGGAACCAGGATCTGGCGGAGCAGTACGGCACCATGATGGGCAAGATGTGCCGGGAAATGAACATCGCCGGTTGGTATGCCCCGGGCATGAACACCCACCGCACAGCCTTTGGCGCCCGCAACTACGAGTATTTTTCGGAGGATGGCACGCTGGCAGGATATCTTTCGGCTGCAACGGTACAAGGGGCGGCCAGTCAGGGCGTCTATGCCTACATCAAGCATCTGGCTCTGTACGAGATGAATGCCAAGATGGTCTGTGTCTGGGCCAATGAACAGGCCATCCGTGAAATCTATCTGAAACCCTTTGAAATCGCTGTAAAGGTGGGCGACGCCCACGCGGTGATGGTTTCCTGGAGCTTTATCGGCATCAAGTGGTCCGGGGAAAACAGCAATCTGCTGAACAACGTCCTGCGCGGCGAATGGGGCTTTGAAGGCTTTGCTCTCACCGACTTCTTCCGCAACAACGGACACGGTTTTATGAATGCAGATATGGCTCTGGCCAACGGCGTGGATGCGATGCTGTCCACCTATGCAGGCGGTCCCAATGTGGTGCAGGACCCCGAAGCGGCCTCTTCTGTACAGTACATGCGCCGTGCCTGCAAAAATGTCATGTATACCGTGGTCAACAGCTGGATGTATGAGGAAGGTGCTCAGAATACCGGTCTGGCCGGGTGGAAGCTGGCTTTGTTCGGAGCGGATGCAGTGATCTGTGTGTTGCTCGTGGGAGCGGGTGTTGTCATTGCTCGCCGCTACAAAAAGCGCAATGTGACCACCAAATAAAAGTCCAGTATCCAAAGAACGGCTGCCGGAAATACGGCCCGGCAGCCGTCTTTTTAGTACAAGGAGTGGAATCACCATGAAGTCAACCGATTTGCTACCTGCCCTGACTCTAGAAGAAAAATGCGCTCTGCTCAGCGGCAAGGGCGAATGGGAGACCTGGAATCTGCCCCGGGCGGGCGTGCCCTCTCTGGTCTGTTCCGACGGCCCCCACGGCATCCGGCGGCAGGCCGGAGCGGGGGACCATCTGGGTCTCAATCCCTCTTTGCCCGCCACCTGCTTCCCCACGGCGGCCACCATTGCAAACAGCTGGGACCCCGATCTCGGCGAGGAGATCGGCCAGGCACTGGGGGAGGAAGCCGCAGCCCAGGGCGTCAACATTGTGCTGGGCCCGGGGCTCAACATCAAGCGCAGCCCGCTGTGCGGCCGCAATTTTGAATATTTTTCCGAGGACCCCTACCTGGCAGGCAAGCTGGCGGCAGGGTACATCCGGGGCATCCAGAGCCAGGGCGTCTACGCCTGCCCCAAGCATTTTGCCGTCAACAGCCAGGAGCTGCGCCGTATGGCCATGAACGCCGTGGTGGATGAACGTACTTTGCGGGAAATCTACCTCACCGGTTTTGAAATTGCCGTGCGTGAGGGCGGCCCCGGGGCCATTATGACCAGCTACAACCAGGTCAACGGAACCTACGCCAACGAGAACCCTCATCTCTTGCAGGACATCCTGCGCGGGGAGTGGGATTACAACGGCCTGGTCATCACCGACTGGGGCGGCTCCAACGACCATGTGGAGGGCGTGCGCAACGGCTCCGATCTGGAGATGCCTAACCCCGGCATGGACTCCGCCCGGCAGCTGGTGGAGGCGGTGCGGTCAGGCCGTCTGCCAGAATCTGCGGTGGATGCCTGTGCAGCTCGGCTGATGCGCGCTGCAATGACTTTGCACGAAGCCAAAGCGCAACCCCGAGCCTTTGACAAGGCCGCTCACCATGCACTGGCCCGGCGGGCAGCCGCCGAAAGCGCCGTGCTGCTGAAAAACGAGGGGGATCTTCTGCCTTTGAAACCCGGTACCCGGGTGGCTCTCATTGGGGATTTTGCCTTCGCGCCGCGGTATCAGGGTGCAGGTTCCAGCATGGTGAACGCTACCCAAGTGGATACCATGAAAGATGCGCTGGCCGAAAGTGAATGGGAATGGGCGGGGGCGGCACAGGGCTATACCAGAGATGGTGCACCGGCACCGGAACTAGAAAAAAATGCCTTGGATCTGGCAAAATCCGCCGATGTAATTGTTTACTGCTTCGGCCTGGACGAACGCAGTGAATCGGAAGGAATCGACCGGGAACATCTGCGTATCCCGCAAAATCAGATCGGTTTGTTGGAAGCGTTGGCCCGTGTCAATCCTCATATTGTGGGCGTCCTCAGTGCCGGTTCTGTAGTGGAAATGCCCTGGCTGTCCTGCTGTCAGGCCTTGCTCCACGGCTATCTGTACGGACAGGCCGGAGCCGGAGCTATGTGGGACATCCTTACAGGGGAAATCAATCCTTCCGGACGGTTGAGCGAAAGCTACCCGTTTCAATATGAAGATACCCCTGCTTTCCGATATTACCCCAGTGAACAACGCAATTCTGAATATCGGGAAAGCCTGTTTGTGGGGTATCGATATTATGAGACAGCCGATGTATCGGTACTGTATCCCTTTGGGTACGGGTTATCCTATACACGGTTTGCCTATAAAGACCTCGCCATAGAAGATGCCGGCGTTACCTGCACAGTGACCAACATCGGAGGGCGTGACGGTGGCGAGGTCGTTCAGCTTTATATCGGCAAAAAGGATTCGCGTGTCTTCCGACCGCTTCGGGAGCTAAAAGGCTTTCAAAAAGTGTTCCTGAAAGCAGGCGAGAGTCAGCGAGTACATATTGCCTTTGATGATAAAACCTTCCGTTACTGGAATGTAGAAACCAACGGGTGGGAAACGGAAGGCGGCATCTATCAAGTGGAAGTGGGCGCCAGCAGTATGGATATTCGATTGCAAGGAGAAATCTGTCGCAATGCCACTTCCCGAATCCTTCCGTATCAAGAATGCGACCTGCCTCATTACCGGAGCGGGAACATCCGCCAGGTGCCCGACGAGGAATTCGCGGCCCTGCTGGGCACACCCATCCCGGACGGCCAATGGAGTGGTGCGCTAACCCCCAACGATGCCATCTGCCAGATGTACTACGCCCGAAGCCGTCTGGCCCGGCTGGTTTGCCGCATCCTGACCCACAAAAAGCAGAAGAGCGAGGCCGCAGGTACCCCTGACCTGAACATCCTGTTTATCTACAACATGCCTTTCCGGGCCATTGCCAAAATGACGGGTGGTGCTGTGAGCAGCGAGATGGTGGACGGCCTGGTGCTCATGGTGAACGGCCATTTCTGGAAAGGACTGGCACGCACGGTGCGGGGATTCTTCCGCAACCGGGCCAAGAACGAGGCCTATGTGGCCATGCTGTCAGCCGACTGGAAGGAGGAATGAACCATGTCTCAACCCGCGACCGGCCCCGCCTGGTGGCAGGCGTTTGCCGCCAAACATCCCACCCTGGCGAAGTGGCTGTACCAGATCTTCTCTTTCTTTGTGTTCAGCATGGGAGTTACCATCATCCAGTACCTCTTCTTCACCTTCCTGCCGGGGGTGCTGGGCCCGGAACTGGCCGCCATCGAATTCATGTGGCCCCGGGTATCTTTGCATCTCTTCGGGGTGGATTTTACCTGGAGCCTGCTGGGCTACAACGTGCTCTATGACGCCGCCGGAAATGTGGTCATCGGCGGCGGGCTGGGCTACTTCATCAGCTATGAAGTGGGCTCTTTTGTGGCCCAGTGCATCAACTTCCCGCTGCAGCGCAACATTACCTTCAAGAGCCATGGTAACCCGGTGGTACAGGCCCTGTGGTACTTTGTGGCCTGGGTGGTCATCTCTCTGATCTGCAACGGGTTCAACAACCTGTGGATGCCCATTGCCGCCGCCTTCGTAGCCCCGGCGGTGTACAACATCCTGGTTACCTTCATCACCGGCGGCGTGTCCATGATCATCTTCTTCTTTGTGTTCAAGATTATATTCCCGGAAGGGCAAGCAAACAAACAAGCATGACCACAGGAAAAGGGTTCCGGAGAAACGATCTGGAACCCTTTTTCTTGTGAATGGTTTGTGCTATATGTCCTTCATTCGGAGTATGCCTTCATTATATGTTTGAAATTTGATTCGGAATTATCTGGCGGTTGTTAAAAATTAAATGAATTATTTGACAGAAAGAAAAAAAGACAGGGTGAGGCATTCATCCGCCATACAATATTTTATATATGACAATAAAAAGCGTAGTTGCTTCGGCAGCTGCGCTTTTACTATTATATCGACAAAAAAACTCAATTTTCTTCCTTTTAGGCTTGATTTCGACAAATGCAATAGCAGACATTTATTTTTTTAATTGTGCCATTAGTTGGCACAATATGTTGCTAAGCTAGAAATATAGCAAAAGAAAGGAGGGGCGGGTGTTGGAGCCGGATGCACGGCGAAAAGCGATATTAGAATACTTAGTTCAGTATCGCCATGAAACCATGCACAATCTTGCAGCGCACTTTGGCGTTTCGCTACATACCATTCAGCGCGACATTACCCGCCTATCCTGTAATTACCCAATTTCGGCTGCACCTGGGCGCTATGGGGGCGTTTATGTGGAGGATTTCTTTAACCCTCCTAGAAAAACGCTTACAGATAAACAACAGGCGCTGTTGATGCGTTTGGTAACCGAATTAAGTGGGGAGGATGCCGTTATTTTACAGGAAATCCTTGATACTTTTGCTTGTGGACGGCCATAAGAGCCGTTTGTGGTACTTTGACAACTCAATACTCAGCACGGAGGCACGTTCCCAGAGCAGGAAGCGTGATCAGAGAAGCGCCATGACGTACAATCAGCACCCAGCAAGATGGGCGGGATTGTACCGAGCGATCCATTCTACTGAAAAAGCAGCGAAAACTGCTTCGCCATGATCTGCAAAGGGAGATAATGATACGCCTGTTGCCCCGCACGTCAGACGGGGTGGCCGACCTTGGGTTGAAATCCTTAGACTCCTGGAACACCAGTGAAAGCTGCGAAAGCGGCTTGCCGAACGAAAGTGAACCGTGTTCCCGGATGCCAGGGGGCGAGCTGCAAATATGGCATTTCTGCATGTTATTCTCTTTTCTTCTGTACATCAACAACCCCATGTGTTGATGTCGAACCCGTGCGGCGCAGTGCAAGCCACTGCGCCGCATTATTTTGTCATCAACCGAGGAGATGATCCAATTGCAAAATTCGGAAACCGGTTACGAGAAAGCCCACCGACAGGTAGAACAGATTTTCCGGCAGTTTTTCCCAGCCAGGGGGATGGTTACACGCGAAGGCCAGATCCGTCTGTGCCACATGATGCTGGACGCTCTGTTTGGGCGGGATGTGGCCCTATGTGACGCCGGTGTGGGGCTGGGAAAGACCTATGCCTACCTGGTTGCCTGCGTGCTGTGGCAGCTGCAAAGGCCACGGCAGATGCAGCGCCCAGTGGTGATTTCCACCGCCAGTGTCGCCCTTCAAAGCGCTATTCTCACAGAGTACATACCGTTTTTATCAGATGTTTTAATACAAAATGGATATATCCAGAAACCTATTTGTGCTGTGCTGCGAAAAGGAAAAGAACGCTTTGCCTGTGATAGGCGGCTCTTGATTCGACAAAAGCAGATCGGCATTCGTGGCGAACGGTTCCGCAGAAGGGCTGCCGCATTGCGCGCTGCCAACCAATGCCTTGACCTGGATCTTTTGCCGGGAATATCCCGTCATGATCGCCGTCTGATCTGTGTTCCGGAGCGTTGCAGCCGTAGCTGCATCTTGCACTCCGATTGCCGGTATCGACAGTATTTGAAAGATTCCAACGGTGCGTCGGTTACCATTCAGGTCTGCAATCACAATTACCTGCTGGCAGACGCAGCCCACCGGCAAAACGGGTGGAAGCCCCTGCTGAAAGACTATCAGGCACTGGTAATTGACGAGGCCCACAAACTGCCGGAAACGGTTCGTCAAATGAACACCCGGCGGATTCGTTCGTCGGACTTGCTTCATTTTGAAAAAATCCTGACCGCAAGCCATTGCACATTGGGAGCCCAGAAGCTCCGTGGTGCAAGGATGGCGTTTCTTACAGCATTTGCGCCTGCAGAGGACGAATCGGAAAGGGAAAAATCATTTTGCTTGACAGATGAGCGATCCGCCTCCTTGCAGCATTTGGACAAAGCAATTCAGGAAATCCTCAAGCTGGAGAACAGGGAAGTACCGCCCGTTTTGCGTAATAAACTCAGCGATGTTCAAGAACTCATTTCACTCTTCCTTTGTAGCGATACAACCTTTGTTCGCTATGTAGATTACCATCAGGAAAATGGGGCCCTGGCCATTGATCTGTGTGCAGTGCCTTTTGATCTGCCCCGGTGCGTCTATGACGCTCTCTGGAGGGAGCATAAGCCTGCCATCCTTACATCAGGGACTCTGGCGGTGGGAGAGGATTTCACCCATACGGAGCAACAATTCGGTCTGAATCGAGGAACATCATTGCGCACATTGCGCATCGTATCCCCGTTTCGCTACGACGAAAACTGTTTGCTTTATTTTCCAGCGACACACAGAAAGAAGGTCCCTTACAAACAGAATACGGACCGCGTGGCCCATCAGATCCAGGAGCTGATCAACACCGCCAACGGACACACGTTGGTGCTGTTCACATCCTACGATCAGATGGGCCGTGTTTATGAAAAACTGAAAGATAAGTTCCCGGTGCCTGTACTGCAGGCTCAGCGCAACCCTCAGATCTATCTGGAACGCTTCAAACAACTTCCCAACGCCGTCCTGTTCGCCAGTGGAGCCTGTTGGGAAGGTGTTGATTTCCCCGGGGACATGGTCTCCTTGATCATCATTGTGAAGCTGCCATTTCAGGTGCCAGACCCACTGGGAGAGGCCATGCGGAAGCAGTACGGCAATCTTCACAGTTACATCCAGACCGAGATCGTGCCCGAAATGCAGATCAAGCTGCGTCAGGGCTTTGGCCGTGCCATCCGCACTGAAACGGATAGCTGTGTGGTGGCAATCCTCGACCCCCGTGCGGCCCTCGGCGGGCGCTACCATCGGGCAGTGCTGGACGCATTGCCGGAAATGCCGGTTTCGGACAAACTAACAGATATCCAGCACTTTTTACAATCAAAGAAAAATCCCAGTTATTTCGAGCCCCGATTCACTAAGGAGGTTGATTATTATGCGGGCAATTTGTTATGTACAGGAAGTCAAGAACAGTGATCTTACTATGCGGCAGCAGATTCTGATCTGCCGTAAAGCGCTTCGTAAGCTTCGCTGGCCTTGTGTACAGGAGCTGTTCGCGCAGGCAGGCACCGAAGAACAACCGCTTACGCTGCGTCCCGGTGTAATGGACTTGCTTCACGCAGCTGCAAACGGCGAGGTAGATGTTTTGATCGTGGTGGATATCAACCACCTACATTGTGGCCGACCCGAACTGGAAGGGTTGCTTGCATCTTTGCTGCAGTACGGTGTGCACACTTTCGGTGTCCAGTGTGGCTGGATCGAGCCGGGTGGCCGGCATTGGATGGTTCTTCCGAATTACGATTCGGAGGTGTAAAATGGAACACAAGAAAGAAGATGTACTTTTCTTCCCTCGTGTCTGGTTGTATGCGCGCACGGGCAGCGGACATCGCTCTGTTGCCGAACAGCAGCTGAAAGAACTTCGTGAATGGGCCACTTGCAACGGATACTGTGTCGTAGGCCAAAGCTGCGAATGTGCCAAGGCCAATTCCTTTTGGCGGCCCGGTTTGTTTTCCGTGCTCCGGGCCGTGCGCAGGGGAGATGTTGATACCGTGGCGGTAACACGGCTTTCCCGATTTGCCCGAAAGAAAAGCAAGTTGTGCAAGATCCTTGCCAAATTACAGGCAAACGATGTGACGCTCATTACCACCGATGTGAGTTTGCGGTATCAGATGCATCTTTATGGTTTGAATCGAGTGATTGCAGGTTGCCCGAAAGGAAGGAACCGGTGTGCAGGAATACATACAGCAGATGCCTGACGGACGTACTCGGATAGAACGGGAAGTAGAGGGGGCTCCCGTAACCATATACTTTTCGGAAAAGGACGATGAGGACACCCTTGAAAGGGTAAAATCCATGATCATGGATGCCTATGCAGAGAGAAAACACCGCGAGGGTAAACTGTCAAATTGTGACCAGCTGTAGAGAGTATGTTTCTCCGTTTTGGTGATAGCTTTCCTCCCGTTGATTGAGTATTGTTGGGATGAGCAAATAACCAGAACTAAGTGAATAGGGGAGGAACAACAATGACTTTTTGGGACCAACATGGTCAGGAAGTGGAAATCTCGCAAGCGGATCAGAAGTGGCTGGATGACGCTTATTTTACTGCCCAGCAAATGCGGTTGCCCGTGGATTCGCCTCGTGCCGCTTTGTCCTACCGCGTGTCGACCAAGGGCCAGGTAGATCACGATGATATTCCCATGCAGAAGATCGCCTGCCGGAAGTTCGCTCAGGAGCATGGATGGCGTGTGGTACTGGAGAAGGCGGAAAAAGGCGTCTCGGGCTCCAAAGTTTCCGCCAGTAAGCGAGATGTCATTCAGGAACTGCGCAGTGAGGCAAGCAAGAGAAACTTCGATATCCTTCTGGTGTATATGTTTGACCGGCTGGGACGCATCGAGAGTGAAACACCATTTGTACTGGAATGGTTCGTCCAGCACGGCATCCAGATGTGGAGCACCCACGAAGGCCAGCAGCGTATCGAAAGTCACGGCGACAAGCTCATGAACTATATCCGGTTCTGGCAGGCGGCAGGGGAGAGCGAAAAGACTTCCATGCGAACCAGGGACCGCATCCGTCAGATCGTTTCCAGTGGACATTTTGCTGGAGGTTTTGTCCCTTACGGATATCGAGCTATTAATAAAGGTAGAGTCAACAAGAGAGACCAGCCCGTAAAGGATCTGGAAATCAATCCAGATGAAGCGGAATGGGTCCGGGAAGTGTTTATAAAAGTGGCGGAAGAAGGTGCCAGCGGGTACGCCATGGCACAGATGCTGAATCAACGCGGGTTGCGTACCCGCCAGGGGGCGGAGTTTCAGTCTTCCAATATCAAGAGACTGATTCAGCACGAGGGGTATACGGGATATATCATTACTAAGGCGGCACGGTCAGAGTTTATGCCGCAGCTGCAGATCATTGATGAGGCTTTGTTCGCCAAGGCCAACGAGATGATCAGCAAGAGAAGCAAGAAGGCTCTGAAAGATAAAAACGCTGCCCAAAAGAGTGGCAATCCAACATTATTGGCCGGCATCGTCGTCTGCGCACATTGCGGGGCGAAGATGTCGGCCTTTTTGCATACAGATCGATATAAACTGGCCGATGGGAGTATCCGGGAGAAGGTGCAGGCCAAGTACAACTGCTACCAGCGCGGCCAGCACCTGCGGCAATGTGATGGTCAGTCACTTTATCTGGCAGAGCGGGTAGACAGAATTGTGCTTACTTACGCCGATGAACTGTTCCGCAAGATTAAGAGTGAGCCTTATGATAAGAGCATCGAGCAGAAGATTCGTCAGCAAGAAGCAAACCATAATAGAAAAAAGCAGGCTGCCGAGAAGAAGATCAAGGCAGCCCAGTACAAGCAACAACGCTATGAGGATGAAGTGTTGAAATGTCTGGAAGGGGAGAGCGCCTTCTCGCAGGAGATGCTGGCCCGACTGATTGCTCAGGCAGAGGCTGAAGTCAGGCAAGCAAAAGGTGAGTACGCAACTCTATTGCAGAACAATGATGATCGGACCACGGTACAGCAGATCCGCAGTTACTACGATGAATTCCTCGGCTGGGCCAATGAATTTGATCTTGCTACGGTCGAAAGAAAAAGAGTCATCCTGGCGCAGCTGTTCGAAAAGGTGGAGGTTGGAAAAGGATACAAGATTACAATCCATGTGCGAGGAACTTATAAGCAGTTCTTGGGAGAAGAACCACATGGAAAATTTTGACTACACCATTAGTATTGGTCAGTTGGGAGAGCAGCTGACTCTTAATCAGCGGGCCCAGGGTTCGAGTCCCTGGAAGCGCACCAAACAAAAAAGCCACCCAGATCGGGTGGCTTTTTTGTTTGGTGCTGCTTCCCCCACGGGAAACTGGTCGTTTCCCGTGGGGCGGCTTCGCCGTTCGCGCTGCGCGCTCCGGTTCAGCTCGCAGGGACTCTCGGCCTGACCGACCTTCCACCGGAAGGTCGGTCTTAACGGCCTCGTCTGGAAGCGCACCAGGCCCGCGGTGGATGGATGACGGGCAGCGGGGATGCTCTACCTTATAAGATATCATAGAAAATGCGGGCCGGAGTGATCCGGCCCGCGGGATGGGGTCTGGGGCCTGTGGCCCCAGATTGGCTTTTCAGGGCTTCCAATACTCGGCGATGCACTCGCGGGCGATCTGCACGTAGCGGCGGCCGCGGTCGTAGTCGCCGAAGATGGTGCCGACTTCGCGCTGGGCCATCTCGAACAGGCAGCCGCTGGCCGCTTCGCAGACACCCTTGAAGTACGCGCGGAGGGCTTCCTCGTTCAGGGGGCCGTGGTTTGTGACGTATTCGGCGCGGGGTTTGCTGTAGTATACCACGTTGGTGCCGCGCAGGTATTCACCGATCTGGCGTTCGTTGTTGAACGGGGACACCGACAGCTTGCGCAGGCTCTTCCACTTGGACAGGTAGTCCGGCCAGATGGCGTCCACACGTTCGCAGCAGCCGTAACTCAGCAGGCCAAACCGCTTGGCCATACGGTCCTGATAGGGGAACACAAACTCGCCGAACACATCCGGGGAAACCGCGGTGGTTTCCTGCGACTCCAGAAAGCCCCAGCACTGGGTGGTTCTGGTCACGTTTTCGGTGGGCAGCTCGGCAGTAAAGGCAAAGCTTTCCTGGTTGATGGGGCTGATGCCGTTGGTGGGCAGCAGCAGACCTTCCTTTTCCAGGAAATCGTAGTATTTCTCGTACACGGTGGTGGCCATGTCCATCACTTCGTGCAGCTCGTCCGGATAATCGTACATGGAGAGATAATAGTTCTCCATCCCCATCAGGTGCACCAGCGGGTTGGTGATCATGCCGGGCAAGCTGGGCATGACCTTGCGCACCGGCAGAATGTCTCCGAACGCCTCGTTAGCGGCTTCCTCCAGGGCGGCGGTGGCTTCCCGGTCCACGCCGAAGCTGCCGCCCCGCAGCAGATCCATGCCCTCGGCCAGATCGTCAATGATGGGATCAATATGGAAGCCCATGGCGCCCTCGCCGTCGGCGTGGGTGATCTGGGGCTGCGTACCGAAGGGATGCACCCAGGTTTTCCACTGGATATCAAAGGTGGGCGAGATGGGGGTGTCGTCGTCAAACAGCTCCCGGCCGACCAGGGTGGTCAGCAGCATCTCTTCCAGCTGCCGGGCACGCGCACCGGTGCAGCGCATCCGGGGATAGACAACCTCATTGGGAAAATTGGAGAACAGCAGGCGAACCGTAGGGTTCTCGCGCCGGCCATGGGCCAGGGCATCCCACTGTTTCAGAATTTCGTCATTCCGGGGACTGTTGGCAAATGCAAGCTGCTTGTGCGCCAGTTGGCGCAGAATCTCCCGATCCTGTGCGCTGAAAGGTTCCATAATGCTCCTCCGTTCCGTGAACTCCACCGTTGCAGTGATGGGTCTTTTCCTTATTATAGCAACGGCCGGAAAGGAAGTCATTGTCGGGAATTGCTGCCCTGTTGTTGAAAATTGCTGTTGTTTTGTACAAAAACGTTTAGGCGGGCTTCACGTGCTTTCCCGTTCTTCCAGCTGCATGGTAAAGGACAGGTGCTGCGGGGCCGGGCGCTGGCCGCTGGGGGCCTCCACCTCCTCGATGACCATGCGGGCGGCCTTCTGGCCCATCAGGCGGGAGGGCATCTCCATACTGGTCATGGCGGTCTGCAGCATGGCGCCTACCTCGTGGCCGGTCAGGCTCATTACCTTGATCTGCTGCGGGATGCGCAGGCCCCGCTCGGTCACCGCCCGGATCGCCCCCAGACCCTGCACGTCCACCGCCGCCAGGATCGCGTCCAGATCCGGGTGCTCGTCCAGCAGCTGGTTGGCGCAGTCGTAGCCGTACTCAAAGGTATTTACCGGCCGGTCGCATTCGCTGTAGAAGGCTTCCACCTCCAGTTCTTTGGCGGCGCGGCGCACCCCCTCGTGCCGTTCCCGGTAGGGGGCCAGATGGGATGAGCCGCTGATCAGCCCTATGCAGCGGCACCCCTTATTATAGAGAAACCGCACCGCGTCGGCGCCGCATTCCCGGTAATCCGCCACCACGCTGCTGATCTGGGCCTCCTGCCGGCGCACCACCTGCACCAGCGGGACGCCGCTGGCCTGGATGTCCCGCAGCATCCGCCCGTTGCGGCCGGTGCCCGCGATGATGATGCCGTCCGCAAAGCCGCCCCGCAGCCGGTTCAGACAGTCCTTTTCCGCTTTGGGGTCGTCCTCGGTGAAGCAGATCAGGGTGGAGTAACCCAGCTGGCCGGCCTCCCGCTCGATGCCCTGCAGGATCTCCGAAAAGATCGCCAGATGCAGCCGGGGCACCACTACCCCGATCACATGCCGGCGGCCCTGGCGCAGCGCCTGGGCCATCACGTTGGGGTGGTAGCCCAGCTCCTTGGCGGCGGCGTAGATCCGGGCTTTGGTATCCGGGTGCACATAGGATGTATTGTTCAGCGCGCGGGAGACGGTGCTCACATCCACACAGGCCAGCCGCGCCACGTCTTTCAGGGTCGCCATATTGCACCTCCGAATGCAAACGATTGTATCCATTTGTATTATACCGTTGGAAAAAAGGGATTGCAATCCGAAAGGGGCGTTTCAAACTGCACAATCCGGCGCGTTTTTGGCTGTGCATTTCGCCGTTTTGTGCAAAAACTTGGAACATAGATGCAAGAATTTGCAGAGAATGCCAAATCCGTTGACGGCGTTCGCAACCGGTGGCATAATGAAGGCACAGAAAAGGTACAAACGTTTGTAGCAAGTGTTCTGCGGTGCGCAACACAGAACCTTCGTCCGTGTTATCCAACCGATCCGATACGATCGCATGTGTATGGAAAGGAGATCCATCATGGCTAAGGTTAAAACTTTCAAGACTATTTTCCCCGCGGTGTCTGTGCCCCTGAACGACGACTACACCATCAACGAGCCCGAATTCCGCGCCTACCTGCGCTGGATCAAGAGCTTCTACGGCAAGGGCATCGAGGGCCTGGTCTGCAACGGCCACACCGGTGAGATCACCGGCCTGACCCGCGCCGAGCGCAAGCGGGTGGTGGAGATCTGCGCCGAGGAATGCGGCGACGTGATGACCATCATCTCCGGCGTAAACTGCGAGAACACCCAGGAATCCATCGAGATGGCCGCCGAGGCCAAGGCCGCCGGCGCCGACGGCATCCTGCTGATGCCTCCCCACATGTGGCTGCGCTTCGGCATGCATCCGGACGCCCCCTTCCAGTACATCAAGGACGTGGCGGAAGGCGCCGACATCGACATCATCATCCACCTGTACCCCGCCACCAGCAAGGCCTTCTACCCGGTGGACACCCTGATCAAGATGTGCAAGGAGATCGACCACGTGAAGTGCATCAAGATGGGCACCCGCGTGACCTCCATCTACGAGCACGACGTGCGCAAGCTGCGCCAGGAGTGCCCCGACATCTCCCTGATCACCTGCCACGACGAGACCCTGTGCGTGAGCTGGTTCCCCGGCATGGACGGCGCCCTGATCGGCTTTGCCGGCTGCGTGCCCGAGCTGATCTGCCCGGCCTGGGAAGTTTTCCGCAATCCCGACAAGCACACCCTGAAAGAGGCCCAGGACTGGTCCAACCGGATCTACCACATCTCCCAGGCCATCTACGGCGGCGGCCAGCCCTCCGGTGAGGCCCATGCCCGCCTGAAAGAGGCGCTGCGTCAGCGCGGCATCTTTGCCAACGCCCTGATGCGCAAGCCCGTTCTGCCCCTGAACCAGGAGGAGAAGGACTGGGTGGCGCTGGGTCTGGAGCGCAGCCAGCTGCCCGCGGTGGACATGGCGCAGTACCGCTGATAACACGGACGTTCCGGCCCCGCGGCCGGGCCTATCCTCGGAGCGGGGCGCTGCATAGAGCAGCGCCCTGCTTTTTATGAAAAAGGAGCTGCCATCATGAACAAAAACCAGGTGGAGTTTGGTTCTGACGTAAAGCGACTCCCCGTAAAAGATCTGCTGAAACGCATCGGTCCCGGCCTGGTGGCCACCGGTATCGTGATCGGTCCCGGCGCCGTGACCACCTCCGCCATGCTCGGCGCGGACTACGGCTACGCGCTGATCTGGCTGATTATTCCCATCATCTTTATGGGCATCACCTTCATGATGACCACCAACCGGCTGGCCATCACCACCGGGTTGCCAACCATCCACGCCATCCGCAAATATTTCGGCCCCGTGGCCTCCACCGTGGTGGGCTGCGCGGTCTTTCTGGCCTGCCTGTTCTTCACCATGGGCAACATCTCCGGCACCGGCGCCGGCATGAACCTGATCTTCGGCATCAACTGGAAGCTGGGATCGGTCATCATGATTGCCGTGGTGCTCTACTGCTACTTTGCCAAGAACGTCTATTCCAAGGTGGAAAAGATCATTACCCTGTGCATCATTGTGATGATCGTTTCCTTCTACGCCACCCTGATCGGGGTGGGCGGCCCGGACTGGGGCGAATTCGGCAAGGGGCTGGTGTCCTTCCAGGTGCCCGAGGGCAGCCTGGCCACCGCCCTGGCCTTTATCTCCACCAACGCGGCCGTTACCTCCGGCATCTACGCCACCTACCTGGGCAAGGAGAAAAAATGGAATAAGGAAGACCTGTTCAACGGCGTCATGTTCACCGACGCGCTGGTGCATGTGCTCAGCGTGGTGCTGATTTCCGGTTCCATCATCCTGGTGGGCGCCATCGTGCTGCATCCCCAGGGCCTGTCCATCTCCGCGCCCGCCCAGCTGGCGGAGCTGCTGGTACCCATCATGGGCGGCGCCGCCCGGTTCATCATGGGCTTTGCGCTGCTGGGCGCGGGCTTCTCCTCGCTGCTGGCCAATACCCAGCGGGGCATGGTGCTGCTGGGCGCCGGCCTGGACAAGGACGTGGGCCTGGAAACCAAGTTCGTGCGGTTCGGCTGCCTGGCCTGCCTGCTGTTCGCCATGGTGGTCTGCTACAGCTACGGCGGTTCCCCCACCCAGCTGATCCTGATGGCCAACATCGCCACCTCCATCGCTACCCCGGTGGGCGGCCTGTTCATCCTGCTGCTGCTCTGGCGCAAGGATGTGAACGAAGGCTACAAAAAGCCCACCGCGCTGCGCATCTGCATGACCATCAGCTATGTGTTCGTGCTGATCATGACCGCCTCGGCCCTGTCCGGCTATCTGCCCAAGATCGCGGCCCTGTTTGCCTGATCGCTGCTGTCAGCCTTTCCGTCCGTACCGGACGGCCTCTCAATCTCAGCCCGGGACCCTTCTGTTTCTGCTGCGGAAGGGCCCCGGGCCTTTTTGTCGCTTTGCCGAAAAAGTTTGGCGAAACCGCCGGTTTGCATCCGGGAGTGTTTACGGTTGTAGACAGCTGTGGTAGAGCGTTTACAGACGTAAACAGAAAGGATGGGGCGTATGGAACTGACCGGGGCCGAATGGGATGTAATGGAGTGTTTATGGGACGCGTCGCCCCGCACCGGGCGGGAACTGGCCCAGGCGATGGCCGCCCGCCGGGGCTGGAGCCGCAGCACCACCCTGACCCTGCTGCGCCGCCTGGAGACAAAGGGCGCGGTGACGGCCCAGGAGGGGGACGGGGTGCGGCGGTTCAGCCCGGCTGCGCCGCAGCCGCCGACGGCTGGCGGTGCGCTGCCGGGTGCCGGTGTATGTGAGCGGCGCGGTGGAGTCCGGCACAGCGGGGGAGGACGGTTCCTCCGAATCCCAGAGCGCCGCGTCCGAGCCGGAGAGCACACCGCCCGCGGCGAGCACCCTCGCGCCGACCGCCACCCCCGCACCGCCGTCCTTCAGCCAGACCTTCGACCAGGCGGAGTTTATCTCTTTCTTTAATGACAGCCAGCTGTGCAATATGCTGGGTTACCCGATCGGCAGCACCCGGGAACTGGCCGAGGGGCCGGACTATACCCGGCTGCGGCTGCTGGCGTATCAGTATCAAGGCTGGCTGGACAAGCGGCAGGGGGTCACCGCCCCGGTGAACGAGCAGGGCATCCCCTATTACACGGTGGAACAGACCGAAGCGGTGATCGAGCAGCTGTTCGGCCTGCGGGTGGAGCTGGACGACCTGGCCCGCACCCAGCGGGCCCGCTGCCCCGCCCCGGAGGGCTGCCTGTGCGTGCCCTGGAATGTGGACTACGGCCAGCAGACGGTGAAGCTTGACCCGTACAGTATTTCCTGCGAGGAGGGGATCATCTGCCTTTCCGCCATCGTCTACGAGGGGGACGGGCAGGACAACGCGCCGGTGGTGGACAATCTGCTGTATACCTTTGTGTTCCAGCCGGACAGCACGGTCTGCCCCTACCGGCTGGAGTCGATATTCTCCATGCGCGAGCCGCGCGAGAAAACCTATGAGGACCCGGTCCTGACCGAGGCCCACTGGCTGACAAACAAACTGGTGACCCCCATTCTGGACCGGGATGAGGGGATTGATCAGGTGAGCCCGGCGCTGTTTGAGGAGGAACCTTACATGGCGGAGGAGTTCCTGCGGATGACTACCTGGCCGGGCGAGAGGTACGCGGCGTATGGCAGCCTTTCCGAGGATGAAAGAACCTTGTATGTGACCCGCGAAAACGCCGAGCTTCTGCTGGACCGGGCCTTTGGGCTGGAAAATATCCCGGCCAGCCTGTGGCAGTCGGAGTACTACAACGCGGCCGCCCGCCGGTTTGAAATGCCCACCGAGGCCGGCTCCAGCAACAGTTTTGACGCGTACGGCCTGACCTGCACCCGGGTGAACGAAACAACGGTCAGCGCCCGGTTTACCATGTTTTCAGGCGCGAACTACGGAGGCCCCGCAACCTGGGGGAATACGAGATCCTCTACACGGTGCTGCCGGTGGAGGAGGAGCCCCGGCTGCGGTTCCGGTCGATGCTGCCGGTGGCGTGATATTTACCGTTTGGATACAACTTGTTGGAGAAATGGCGGCAGATGCCGGGGTATACTGAGGATGGAAAATCCGGGGCCGTCCGGCCCGGAAAGGAGCCGCCATCCATGAAGAAAAACCGCCTGTGCGCCCCGCTGGCGCTGCTGTTGGGCCTGGCGCTGGCGGCGGGCTGCGCCGGGGCCCCTGCCCCGTCCTCCGAAGCCCCGCTGCGGGAGGAGGACGCCCGGATACCGGGGGAGGGCAGCGGATTCGTCATCCGGCTGGAGGGGGAACCGCCGGTCTCGCAGCAGGTCTGGGAGAACACGGTGATCCCCGGCTTTGGCCACAGTACCCTGCCCGAAGCCTATCTGCGGGCCCGGGAGGTGTTCCGGCTGTTCCGGGGCAACCCCTCCCATGTGGAGGACTTCCCCCGGGAGGATGGCAGCTGGTACCAGCCGGGCACCCTGAGCCGGGAGATCGACGGCAAACTGTATTACCGGGCCTGGAACCGGTACGAGAACTGGGCGGATTTTGAGGCGATGGTGCGGGCGGTGTTCACCGACGAATACGCCGACGCGCTGCTGGCCGAGGGCACGTTCCGGAACCGGGACGGGGTGCTCTGGTACGCGGCGGATACTGCCCAGCCCGACCCGGCTTATCAGGGCGGACGCACCGACAACTTTCTGACCGTGGACCAGCACGTGGGCTACAGCAAAGCGGAGAACTTCTTCAGCGAGTTCACCCTGCTGGCCCACTACGAGGGGGAAAACGGTGTGCTTGTCCGGGAACTGCCCCTGCGGGCGGAGTACACCGAAGAAACCGGCTGGCGGTTTGACCGGTTCGACGACCCGGCTTACACCGACCGCACCTATCCGCCCCAGCAGCGGCAGGAGTATACCGACCTGTCCTTTTTGACCGAGGAACAGCAGACCGCCTTTACCAGCGCCCGCCGGGCGGCGGACGACTACCTGTTTGGAAGCGCCGGCAATATCCTCGGCCTGCCCGGCAACCGGATGGGGGAGACCTTTTCCGCCCGGCAAAACGGGTTCACCGTGGAAGCGGCTGTGGTGGAGGGGGCCGACGGGGATTACGCGGCCCTTACCCAAAAGATGCGGCGCCTGTTCACCGGGGAGTATCTGGAAAAAACCGGGTTCACGCAGCGGTTCGGGGTAAAGGACGGCCGGACCACGGTGGTGCTGGGCGACATGGGCACCGATATCTATTACACCAGCGGTGCGTTCGATACCTACCGTCTGATCGGCGCCCGGGAGGATGCTGTGGATTTTATGCTGGTGGCCCACTATGCCTCGCCCCAGCATTATGAAACCGACAGCTCCTTTATCTACCGGCGCAGTACCGGAAACTGGGATTATCTGGTGGAATACCCGGTGCGGCTGGTGAACACCCCGGAGGGCTGGCGGCTGGACGCCTACGAACGGCCCTATTAAAAACACGCCGGGCGGCGCGGAGAGAGACCCTTTCCGTGCCGCCCGGTTTTTTGCGCTCTGCGCCGCAAGAAAATCGCAAGATTTTGCGGGGAAAATCTTATGAAACCAAACAGGCCGGCGCAAAACCCCGCGCCCGATCCCGTGCTAGAATACAGGGCAAGGGAAAGGGGAGAGAGGAATGGAAAAACAAGCACAGCCGCGGTATGTGTCCCCGGCGCGGCGGCGGGCCAGGCGCAGAAAAGCCAGGCGGCGGGCGGCGGTATGCCTGCTGGCGGCGGTGGTGGTCTGTCTGGGGGTGTACCGGTGCGCGGCGGCGCTGGCCGACCGGCTGGCCCCGGCCCGGTCCCAGCCGCCCGCCGCCGGCCTGACCCCGCCCCAGGGCACCGACGAGGAGCGCATTGCCTGGATCAACGCCCACGCGGAACTCTACACCGAAGATCTTCTGGACCTGCTGGAACGCCATCCCGACGCGCTGGATTTTGTGGAGGGCTATCCCTGGCACAAGGACGATGAGCCCGCCGACTCGGTGGGGACGGTGGAGCAGGGGCGTTTCCCGCTGCTGCTGCAATGGGATGAACGCTGGGGCTATACCCGGTACGGCGGGGATATCCTGGCCATCAACGGCTGCGGGCCCACCTGCCTGGCCATGGCGGCGGCGGGGCTGACCGGGGACGACACCATCACCCCGGCCCGGGTGGCGGCTGCTGCCGAAAAGGCCGGCTACTGCGGGGAGAACGGCACCAGCTGGGAACTGATGCGCACCGGCTGCGCCCGGTGGGGGCTGACCAGCCGGGAACTGCCCCTGACCGAGTCCGCCGTGACCGAGGCGCTGGCGGCGGGTCAGCCCATCATCTGCAGCGTGCGGCCGGGGGATTTTACCACCACCGGGCATTTTATCCTGCTGGCGGGACTGGAGGAGGGCGGTATCCGGGTCAACGACCCCAACAGCCCCCAGAACAGCGAAAAACTTTGGGCCTATGACACGCTGGAACCCCAGATCCGCAACCTGTGGGCCTTTTCGCCGGCGTAGGGGCGGCTTTACGCGGGCGTGCGGCTGTGGTACAATAGGGCCCAGTACGGGGCGGCGCCGCCGCCCGCAGGGAGGGACGGGTCTTGAATACCACCAAGGAGCGCATCCGCCGCACCGCCAGCCGGCTGTTCAGCGAGCGGGGATACCGGGCGGTCACCATGCGGAACATTGCCGACGAACTGGGCATCAGCGTGGGCAACCTGACCTATCACTATCCCCATAAAGAACTGCTGCTGGAAGCGGTGATGGACGAGGAGCTGACCACCCTGCCCGCCGGGCCCTGTCCCGGGCTGGAGGGGCTGCAGCAGCTGCTGCGCCGGATGCTGGAATCCTTTCAGGAGACCCCCTTTTATTTCAACGAGCCGGATATCTATGCCCGGGTGCCGGAACTGAGCAGCCGCCACGCCGCGGTGGTGGACCGGCTGTTCGGGGTACTGCGGGATACCCTGGCCGCCCAGGTGGAGGCCGGGCTGCTGCGGCCGGAACTGACCGGCCCGATGCTGGAGCGGCTGACCACCCTGCTCATGGCCAGCCATGTGGGGTGGGCTCAGCACAACGCCACCTGGGAGGCTGCCCGCCAGGTAAGCGTGGAGGAGATGCTGGCATGCCAGTGGGCCGCCCTGGAACCCTGGCTGACCGAGGCGGGCCGCGCCGCCCGCCGCCGGCTGAACGGCGAAGCCTGAAACCGATATGCAGAAACGCCCCGGCGTTCCCATTTGGGAACGCCGGGGCGTTTTATCCTTGAAAAATCAGTTTTCCGCCACGTACTCGCCGGCCTGGATACGCTCGTACAGGGTCTTGAGCATGTCCAGATAGGTGGGGGTCTCCGCCAGGGTCGCGCCGGACACCGCGTCCGGGGTCTGCCAGTAGCCTTCCTCGTTCTGGGTCATGCCGCCGTCGGCGTAGTAGTCGTAATCAAAGCCGTTCTCGATGACAAAATCCTTGATCGCCTGGATGTTGCCCGGGAAGGTGATGGGGCTGGGCCAGAAGCCCACGCCGTGACCGTTGGTCTCCTTCACCGGGATCTCCACGGTACCCGCCGCTTCGGCCGCGTCGGCACTGGCCAGCAGCTGGGCCGGGGTCTCGGCCGCGTTCACGAACCACTCGCCGCCGGCCTCGGTGGCCACGTAGTCGTTCATCTTCACGGTCTGGCCGTCAATCTCGGCGCTGTATACCACCGCTACCTCGCAGGCGGGATCGCTGCCCACCTCGCCGGTCCAGACCACGTCGCCAATCCGGATGTACTTGGCGTAGCTCAGCTCCTCCTCGCCGGAGGTGAAGGTCACCACGCCGTCCTCGCCCAGGGCGGCAAGCAGCTCGGCGTTGGCGCTCACGTTGGCCCAGCCGGCCGCCGCGCCGTTGTCATCCCAGGGCAGCATGGGCTCCCAGAACCGGATGGCCCACACTTCGTCGTTGTCCAGATCCCAGTACAGGGTAGCCCGGATCACCGCGTCCTGGGCGGAGGTGGTCTCCTTGGTGTAGATGCTGTAGGTGGTGGCGCTCACGATGGTGCGGTCATCCGGGATCTCCACCGGTTCCGCCCCGGTGGGGTAGGCCACGGCCTCTTCTTCGGCAGGCTCCTCAAAGGGGTTGGCTTCCGGGTCCAGGGCGTTCAGCACCGCGGCACGGCAGCCGTCGCTGGTTACGGTGGCGCCCACCACACCGTCGATCTCCGCGCCGCCGGCGGCCACTACCTGCTCGGCCAGGGTCTCCAGCGCCGCGCCGCCGATCTCGGCGGTCTCGTCCGGGCCGTCAAAGGAGGCGGCGGTGATCACGCCGTTCTCCACCGTCAGGGTGGCGGTGATGGTGCCGCCGAACCCGGTGCCCTTGCCGGTCAGGGTCTCGGCCTGGGCGGCGCTGCTGCTGCCCGCGCCGGACTGCGCCCCGCAGGCGGTGCATGCCAGCAGCACCAGCGCTGCCAGCGTCAGGGAAATGATTCGTTTCATGTTGCTTCTCCTCTCTCCCGCCGGGGGCGGGCCCTATATCTAGTACAAACGTACTAAATCCGGGGATGATGATACCACATCCCGGCCCCGGTTGGCAAGAGGAAATCGTGAAAAAGTTATCGAAAAGCGAAAAATTGCGCAAAAAAGGGCGGGCCGGATCTACCGGCCCGCCCCAATCGGCGGAAAAATTCAGTCCCGGCCGTAGATGTCCCGGGTGTAGACCTTGGCGGCCGCGTCGGCCAGCTCATCGGTCATGCGGTTGGCCACGATCACCGCGCTGGCGGCCTTGAAGGCGGCCGGGTCGTTCACCACCCGGCTGCCGTAGAATTCGCTGCCGTCCTCCAGAATGGGCTCGTAGACGATCACGGTGGCGCCCTGGGCTTTCAGCCGCTTCATGATGCCCTGGATGGCACTCTGGCGGAAGTTGTCCGAACCGCTCTTCATGGTCAGCCGCCAGATGCCGATGGTGGGGGCCGTGCCGCCCGCCGCCGGATCCCAGCCCGCCTTTTTCAGGATCTGCTCGGCAATGAAGTCCTTGCGGGTGCGGTTGGAGGCCACGATGGCTTCGATCAGGTTTTCCGGCACGTCCCGGTAGTTGGCCAGCAGCTGCTTGGTGTCCTTGGGCAGGCAGTAGCCGCCGTAGCCGAAACTGGGGTTGTTGTAATGGCTGCCGATCCGCGGATCCAGCCCCACCCCCTCGATGATCTGCCGGGTGTTCAGGCCGTGCACCTCCGCGTAGGTGTCCAGCTCATTGAAATAGCTTACCCGCAGCGCCAGGTAGGTGTTGGCAAACAGCTTGATGGCTTCCGCCTCGGTGAGCGCCGTGAACAGCTGGGGCACATCCTCTTTCAGCGCGCCGGCGGCCAGCAGCCCGGCAAAGACGCGGGCTGCTGCCTGCAGGGTCTCGTTGCCCTCCGGCGCGCCCACCACGATCCGGCTGGGCCACAGGTTGTCGTACAGGGCCTTGCCCTCCCGCAGAAACTCCGGGCTGAACAGGAACCGCTCGCCGTATTTTTCGGTCAGACGGGCGGTGTAGCCCACCGGCACCGTGGACTTGATCACGATGGTGGCCCGGCTGCCGCAGGCCAGCGCCTGCTCGATCACCTGCTCCACCGTGGAGGTGTCAAAATAGTTCTGCTCCGGGTCGTAGTTGGTGGGGGTGCTGATGATCAGGAAATCCGCGTCCCGGTAGGCTTCGTCCCCGTCGGTGGTGGCCCGCAGGTCCAGCTGGTGCCCGGACAGGTACTCCTGGGCCTCCTTGTCCGCGATGGGGCTGCGCCGTTCGTTCAGCGCCTGCACCCGCTGCGGCAGCACGTCCACCGCCGTTACCCTGTTGCGCTGCGCCAGTAAGATCGCGTTGGCCAGGCCCACGTAGCCGATGCCCGCCACCGCGATGCGATACGATTGTTCCATAGTCGGCACCTCTTGCAAGATCGGGGGGCGCGCGCAGCGCCCCGGTTTGCTCTCATTGTATCGCATTTTGCCCCCTGCCGCAACCCGCGCCGCAAAAACCCTTGACAAACCGGAGGGGATAGGGTATACTGTAGCTACGGTTAGTTAAGGCTAACTTGCGGGAACGGTACACCGTCTGATTCCCGCGGCGCCGGTACGTCCGGCACGCACCGTTTTGCCGGGTCGCTCCCATACCCGGCAGGGCGGAGGGCGGGCGGCGCCTGTGGTCTTTCTGCTCCTTTTTACAGCAGCGCCCCGGCCGGTCAGGCCGGGGCGCTGCTGTATATCCGGCCTTGTTTTTGCCCGCCGGAAGGGCTACAATAAAGAAAAACGCGCCGCCGCGGCGGCAAGCGGGAGGTATGGGACAATGAGCAAGGTATGCGTATTTCTGGCGGACGGATTTGAGGAGTGCGAGGGTCTGCTGGCGGTGGATCTGCTGCGGCGGGCCGGGGTGGAGGTAACCACCGCCGGGCTGAACGAGGGCACCGAGGTATGCAGCAGCCACGGCATCCGGCTGCAGGCGGACGCGGTGGCGGCCGAACTGGATCTGGACGGGTTCGACATGCTGGTGCTGCCGGGCGGCGGCCAGGGCACCGAGAATCTGGCGGCCAGCGAGCTGGTGACCGGCGCGGTGCGCCGTCAGCTGGCGGCGGGCAAGCAGGTGGCGGCCATCTGCGCGGCCCCCAGCGTGCTGGGCTGCATGGGCCTGCTGGACGGGCGGGAAGCGGTCTGCTATCCGGGCTTTGAGCACTATATGCCCGCGGCCCGTATGCAGGACGCCGACGTGGCGGTGACCGACCAGATCATCACCGGCCGGGCCCTGGGCGCGGGGATCCCCTTCGCGCTGGCCCTGATCGCCCGGCTGGAGGGCCAGGACAAGGCCGACCAGGTACAACAGGCGATCGTGTACAAGGGATAAGGAAAGGAGCCGGTTATGAAGCTGCTGCCGCTGGCCGCCGGGCTGATGCCCTTTGTGCTGGGCTGGCTGACGAACGGGTATGTACTGGCAAATCCGGAAAAGGTGCCGCCGCTTCTGCCGATCGCGGTGGCCACGCTGGTGCTTTGGGGGGCGCTGGCCTTCTGGTTCCGGGGAAAGCTGACGAAAACCGGGCTGATCGTGCTGCTGATGAATCTGATCCCCGCGGTGATTCTGGTGCTGCTGGGGGTGCAGGAACTGGTGTTCGGCGCCTACTGGGGCGGCCTGCCGGGGATCTGGACGCAGCTGTACTATCTGCCGCTGCTCAATCTGGGGGCCAGCCTGGCGCCGTGGGCGTCCTTCCCGATCGTGTTGTACACAATATGTTTTCTGCTGCTGGCGGCGGCCTCGTTGGCCGGCTGCAAGCTGCGGGAGAGACGATAACCGTATAAGGCCCGGCGCGTGAATCAGCGCGCCGGGACTTTTTTGCAGAAAGGTGTTGACAAACCTATACCGGTGTGGTATAGTATGACCATCGGAGTTAGACAAGGCTAACCACAGGGCGGATCTTCCCCCACGCCCGGCGGGAGGCCGCTTCGGGCCCGCAATCGCGCGCTGAGCAAGAGCGCGCTTTTTGCGGGGATATGGTTAGATATAACTAACTTATAGGGCGGAGCACAGGCCCTGCCTGCCGCCCGGAAAGGAACCGCCATGACCTGCTGCGCGCCGCTGGGCCCGCCCTGTGCCCTGGACAGTCTGCTGGCGGAACACTGCGCCCCGGTGCTGCTGGGCTGCAAACCGGCCAATCTGGTATCGGTCTGCCGCCGCCGGGTACCGGCGCTGCCCGGCCTGCTGGCGGGATGCCGCCGCTGGCTGGAACCTCAGGGCGTGCGGCTGCGGCTGCTCTGCACCTGCCGGGAACGCTGGCTGCTGCTGGTCTACCGGCCGGCGATGCTGGCCCGGGCGCTGCACCGGCCCGGCGCGGCCGGCCTGCTGCGGCGGGCAGGCTGCCCCGAGGGCGGGGTGGAGCCCCGGCTGGACTGGCTGGCCGGGCGGCTGGCCGCGGGCGGGGAGTTCCCCCACGTGATCGGCCTGTTCCTGGGCTATCCGGCGGGGGACGTGATCGGCTTCTGCCGCAGCGGCGGGCGGGACTGCCGCCTGTGCGGCTACTGGAAGGTCTATACCGATGTAGACCGGGCCCGCCGCCGGTTCACCTTATACGACGACTGCCGCGCCCGGCTCTGCGGGGCGCTGGCCGGGGGCGATACCCTGCGCCGCCGTCTGGCGGGCTGAGCGCCCCCGCATACAACACCTGCAAGGAGGGTTTATCCATGAAGAAGATCGCTGTTATTTACTGGTCCGGCACCGGCAACACCGAGGCGATGGCCCAGGCCGTCTGCGAAGGGGCGAAAGCCGCCGGGGCCGACGCGGTGCTGCTGCCGGTGAGCGCGGTGTCCGCCGAGGACGCACTGGGCTACGACGCCCTGGCGCTGGGCTGCCCGGCCATGGGATCCGAGCAGCTGGAGGAGACCGAGTTCGAGCCGTTCTTCACCGCGCTGGAACCCTCGCTGAACGGCCGTGCGCTGGCCATCTTTGGCTCCTATTCCTGGGCCGAGGGTCAGTGGATGCAGGACTGGCAGCTGCGCTGCCAGGCGGCGGGCGCGGCCCTTTGTGCCGACGGCCTGGCCGTTTACGACGCCCCCGACGCGGACGCGCTGGAACAGTGCCGCGCCCTGGGCAAAACGCTGGCCGGCTGACGGCCCCTCTGATTCTGCTATTCTTCCTCCCATTTTGTGCACCTTTCCATGCGCACGGGCCGCGCCCTTCGGGGCGCGGTCTTTGCGTTTTTGTCCCGCGCGGCGGGTTGAAATTGCGGGTGTCCCTCCGTATAATAAAGATATATATTGCTAGGCGCGAATCTGGCGGCACCGGCCGCAAAAAGGAGGAGAACGCGGTGATCCGAATCGCCATTGTGGAGGACGAACCGGAATACGCCCGTCAGCTGGAACAGTTCCTGCAGCGCTACGCGGCCGAAAACGACCAGCCGATCCAGACCGTCCGCTTTTCTGACGGGGACGAGATCGCCCTGAACTACAAGCCCGACTACGACATCATCCTGCTGGACGTGCAGATGAAGTTCATGGACGGCATGACCGCCGCCGAGATCATCCGCCAGTCCGACCCGGAGGTGGTGATCATCTTCATCACCAACATGGCCCAGTACGCCATCCGGGGCTACGCGGTGGACGCGCTGGACTATGTGCTCAAGCCGGTAAGCTATTTTGCCTTCAGCCAGCGGCTCAAACGGGCCATCGGCCGGATGAAGAAACGGGAACGCCGGTTCGTCACGGTGATCGGCCCCGGCGGCGGCTGCAAGCTGGAGGTGTCCCGCCTGCTGTATGTGGAGAGCCAGGGCCATAACCTGGCCTACCACACCGACGGGGAGGAGATCACCGTGCCCGGCACCATGAAGGAAGCGGAGGAAAAACTGGTGCCGCTGGGGTTCTTCCGCATCAACAAAGGCTGCCTTGTCAATCTGGAAAACGTGGACAGCGTGCGGGACGGCTGCGCCCAGGTGGCCGACCGTCTGCTGCCGGTGAGCCGGGGCCGCAAGAACGATTTCATGGAAGCCCTGACCCGGTACGTGGGCGAGGTAGTGAAATGAATCCGGAACTGATCGAGAATATTCCCCGGCTGCACACCGCCCTGGCCGAATGGCTGGCCTGCCTGCTGTATGTGATGCAGCTGCCCCACCGGCGGCAGGGCCCCGGGCTGTGGGGCCGCGCCGCCGGGTTTCTGGCGGTACAGGCCGCGTTTCTGGAACTGACCGGCGATGTGCCGCTGGCCTTGTGGATGCCCTGTATGGCCCTGGCGGCCGCCGGGATGCTGGCCATGATCGCCGTCTGCGGCCGGGCCCCGGTCACCGAGGCCGGCTACCTGTGCGCCCGGGCCTTTATGCTGGCGGAGTTTGCCGCCGCGCTGGAATGGCAGCTGTATACCTATATCGTGCAGCTGGTTCCCCGCTGGGGGCTGCCGCTGCGGGTGCTGGTGCCGGCGGTGGTGTATACCGGGGTGTACCTGCTGCTGTACTGCCTGGAAAGCCGCCGCCGCAGCGACTACGAACACCTGCAGATCACCCCCCGGGAGATGGGGGCCGCCGCCGCCATCACGGTGAGCGCCTTTTTCATGAGCAACCTGAGCTACGCCTGGAGCGACAATCCCTTCGGCGGCAGCCTGGCGGTGGATATCTTCAACACCCGCACCCTGGTGGATCTGGGGGGCATGGCCATCCTGTACGCTTACCATGTGCAGCGGGCCGAGCTGCGGGTGAAGTATGAGCTGAACGCCATCCAGAACATCCTGCAGACCCAGTACGCCCAGTACCGGCAGAGCCGGGAGAGCATCGACCTGATCAACCGCAAATACCACGACCTGAAACACCAGATCGCCGCCCTGCGGGCCGAGCCGGACCCGGCCCAGCGCAGCGCCTGGCTGGACGAGATGGAGGCGGACATCCGGGTGTACGAGGCCCAGAATAAAACCGGCAACCCGGTGCTGGACACGGTGTTCACCGGCAAGAGCCTGTACTGCCAGAAACACGGCATCACCCTGACGGTGGTGGCGGACGGCGGCGCGCTGAACTTTATGGATACCATGGATCTGTGTACCATCTTCGGCAACGCGCTGGACAACGCCATCGAAAGCGTGCGCAGCCTGCCCGACCGGGACAAGCGGCTGATCCATGTGTCGGTAAGCCGCCAGAAAGCCTTTGTGCTGGTGCGGGTGGAAAACTACTTTGAGGGCGACCTGAAGTTTGAAAACGGCCTGCCCCTGTCCACCAAGGGCAACGCCGCCTACCACGGATTCGGCATTAAGAGCATCCGGTATTCCGCCCGCAAATACGGCGGCCAGGTGGACGTGTCGGTGCGGGACGGCTGGTTTGAACTCAAGCTGCTGGTACCGGTTCCCGCCGAAAAAGCCCCTGCGTGATCCCTGCGACCCCAAAACCCAAAGCGCCGTTCCTGTTGGCAATCTGCCAATAAGAACGGCGCTTTGTTTGTCAAAAATGTACAGACTCACCCGCAACTTGCGCAGAATGTGAGCGTTTCGTGCAGAAGCTGTAAAATTCTTTTGAAATGTATGCTAGAGTATACCCCGAAAGAGGCATGGCCCCGGCAGGGTGGGGCCCGCCCGAACAGAAGGAGGAACTTGAAATGCTGCAAATCAACATCGAAGATGTCATCAAAGTGCTTGACAGCATGAAATCCCAGCTGATCGGCTTCGGGATCGTACTGCTGCTGGCCCTGGTGGTCATCATCGCGGCGGCCAAGCTGCGCCGTCCCCTCAAGGCGCTGGTGCGCAAAGAGGCGGGCATCGCGCTGCTGCTGGCCCTGATCATCACCGTCAACCTGATCTGCTTCGGCCCCATGTTCACGGTTATCAACCTGGCCATGGGCGGCGGCTCCATCACCGAGGAGAGCATGGCCGAGGCCTATGAGGTCAACACCGAGCTGGTCAGCGAAGGTGTGACCCTGCTGGAGAACAACGGCGCGCTGCCGCTGGCTTCCGGCGACAACCTGAACGTCTTCGGCTGGGCTTCCACCGCGCCGGTTTACGGCGGCGTGGGTTCCGGCGCGCTGAACGATCAGTACGCTGTGACCGACCTGATCACCGGCCTGAAGAACGCCGGCCTGAACGTGAACCAGGATCTGGTGGACTTCTACGAGGCCTACCAGGCCGAGCGTCCCAGCGTGGGCATGTGGGCCCAGGACTGGACCCTGCCTGAACCCAACGTGAACGCCTACAGCGAGGAACTGATGACCTCCGCCAAGGAGTTCAGCGATACCGCCCTGGTGGTTATCTCCCGTCCGGGCGGCGAGAACGCCGACATGCCCACCGATATGGCCGCCGTTGTGGACGGCAGCTGGCTGGAGCGTGACTCGGTCACCGGCAACTCCTACTTCAACGGCGTCTACGACGACACCCTGAACGAGGGCAACGACTGGGACGAGGGCGACCACTACCTGCAGCTGAGCAACCGTGAGGAAGAGATGCTGCAGATGGTCTGCGACAACTTCGACAAGGTCATCGTTCTGATCAACACCAACAACGCCATGGAGCTGGGCTTCCTGGAGGAGTACGGCGTGGACGCGGCTGTCTACGCTCCCTGCCCCGGCCAGAACGGCTTTGACGCGGTGGGCCAGGTGATCGCCGGCGCGGTGAACCCCTCCGGCAAGACCGTGGACACCTTCGTCTACGACCTGTTCAGCACCCCCATCGCCAACAACTTCGGCCAGTTCACCTATGACAACATGGGCGAGCATGCCGTGGTTTCCACCAACTTCATGACCCAGCAGGAAACCACCACCCTGCCCAGCTTTGTGAACTACGTGGAAGGCATCTACGTGGGCTACAAGTTCTACGAGACCGCCGCCGCCGAAGGCCTGATCGACTACGATTCCACCGTTGTGTATCCCTTCGGCTACGGCCTGAGCTACACCACCTTCTCCCAGGAGATGGGCCCCATCTCCGAGAGCGACGGCACCCTGAGCTTTGACGTGACCGTCACCAACACCGGCAGCGTGGCCGGCAAGAACGTGGTGGAGGTCTACTACAACCCGCCCTACACCAACGGCGGCATCGAGAAGGCCACCGCCAACCTGGTTGCCTTTGACAAGACCGACGTGCTGGAGCCCGGCGAGAGCCAGATCCTGACCATCAGCTTCAAGGCTGAGGACATGGCTTCCTACGACACCTACGGCGCCGCTGCCTACGTGCTGGAGGCCGGCGACTACATCATCAGCATCAACAGCGACTCCCACACCATCCTGGACAGCGAAGTCTACAACGTGCCCACCACCATCACCTACGACGAGGGCCGTTCCACCGACAAGACCGCTGTTACCAACCAGTTTGAGGCCGTGGAGGGCGACGTGACCTACCTGTCCCGTGCCGACGGCTTCGCCAACTACGCCGAGGCCACCGCTGCTCCCGCCAGCCTGTCCATGAGCGAGGAGAACAAGGCCCTGTTCCTGAACAACGCCAACTACGATCCCACCGCTCACAACAACCCCGACGACGTGATGCCCACCACCGGCGCCAAGAACGGCCTGAACCTGGTGGATATGCGCGGCGTGGCCTACGACGACGCCCAGTGGGATACCTTCCTGGATCAGCTGACCGTGGCCGAGATGAGCGAACTGATCGCCATGGGCGGCTACCAGACCGCCCCCATCACCAGCATCGAGAAGGTGCAGACCTACGACTGTGACGGTCCTGCCTCCATCAACAACAACTTCACCGGCCAGGGCTCCATCGGCTTTGCCGGCACCGTGCTGATGGCTTCCACCTGGAACACCGACACCGTGTACAAGTTCGGCGCCTCCATCGGCCGCATGGCGGACGATCTGGACGTGTCCGGCTGGTACGCCCCCGCCATGAACATCCACCGCTCCGCTTTCAGCGGCCGTAACTTCGAGTACTACTCCGAGGACGGCGTGCTCAGCGGCAAGCTGGCTGCCCAGGCCATCCAGGGCGCCGAGACCTACGGCGTCTACGCCTACATCAAGCACTACGCTCTGAACGACCAGGAGACCAACCGCAACAGCATGCTGTGCACCTGGGCCAACGAGCAGTCCATCCGTGAGATCTACCTGAAGCCCTTCGAGATGAGCGTCAAGGAAGGCGGCGCCGATGCGGTGATGTCCTCCTTCAACTACGTGGGTGCCGAGTGGGCCGGCGGCTGCTACGCCCTGTGCAACACCGTCCTGCGTGAGGAATGGGGCTTCGTGGGTATGGTTCTGACCGACTACTTCGGTGTGTACGGCTACATGAACGCCGACCAGGCCATCCGCAACGGCACCGACTTCTGCCTGGTCAACTACCCCTCCGGCACCAACTACGTGTCTGACACCACCAGCGCCACCGGCGTTCTGGCTATGCGTCAGGCCTGCAAGAACATCCTGTACACCGTGGTCAACAGCCGCGCTTACATGGAAGAGAACCTGAATCCGGGCATGCCCGGCTGGCAGATCGCCTTCATCGCCGCCGACGTGGCGCTGGGCGTTGTGCTGGTGCTGCTGGAGGTCATGACCATCCGCAGCTACACCAAGCAGAAGAAGGAAACTTCCGACGCTGAACCCAAGACCAACTGATCCGCACCTTGCGGCAGCAGGCGGGCCGCCGAGGGGCAACCCCCGGCGGCCTGCCGCCGGTTCCGGAACCATTGCGGGGTTTCTGTAACCGGCATGGAGGAGGGAAAAAGGCGGGCGGCCCGGACAGCGGGCCGCCCCGCCGCCCTGCTTTTACCAACGCAATGGAAAGGCCCTGCCGGGCCGCTTACAAGATGAAAGGAGCTGCACACTATGAAACATGCCGATCTGATCCGGCAGCTGACCCTGGAGGAGAAGTGCGGGCTTTTGTCCGGGCGGGACGTTTGGACCACCCGGCCGGTGCCCCGGCTGGAGGTGCCCAGCGCCTTTTTGTCCGACGGCCCCACCGGCCTGCGCAAGCAGATGGGGGAGGGCGACCATCTGGGCCTGAACGCCAGCGAACCGGCCACCTGCTGGCCCACCGCCGCCGCCGTGGCCAACAGCTGGGACCCCGCCCTGGGCGAGGCCGTGGGCGCGGCCCTGGGCGAGGAAGCCCTGGCCCAGAAGGTCAACATGGTGCTGGGGCCGGGCCTCAACATCAAGCGCAGCCCTCTGTGCGGGCGCAACTTTGAGTATTTCAGCGAGGACCCCTACCTGGCCGGCAAGATGGCCGCCGGGTACATCCGGGGCATCCAGAGCAAGGGCGTGTCCGCCTGTCCCAAGCACTTTGCCGCCAACAGCCAGGAGCTGCGCCGCATGGCCAACGACAGCGTGGTGGACGAGCGCACCCTGCGGGAAATCTACCTGACCAACTTTGAGATCGCCGTCCGGGAGGGGAGACCCGGCGCGATCATGAGTTCCTACAACCAGATCAACGAGGTCTACACCAACGAGGACCCCCACCTGCTGCGGGATATCCTGCGCACCGAATGGGGCTTCGACGGTGTGGTGGTCACCGACTGGGGCGGCTCCAACGACCATGTGGAGGGCGTGCGCGCCGGTTCCACCCTGGAGATGCCCGGCACCGCCGGTGACAGCGACCGGCAGCTGGCCGCCGCCGTGCGGGCCGGCGTGATCGACGAGGCGCTGGTGGACGAGCGGGTGGACGAGATCCTGGAGTTTGTCCTGCGCACCGACGCGGCCCGCAAGGCCGCCGGCGAGGTCAAGCTGGACGTGGAAGCCCACCACGCGCTGAGCGGCAAGGCGGCCGAGCAGAGCGCCGTTCTGCTGAAGAACGACGGCAACCTGCTGCCGCTGGCTGCGGGCGCCAAGGTGGCGGTGATCGGCGACTTTGCCGATACCCCCCGTTACCAGGGCGCGGGCAGCAGCAACGTGAACCCCACCAAGCTGGAGAGCGCCCGGCAGGTGCTGAGCCAGTTCCCGCTGGAGGTGGTGGGCTATGCCGCCGGCTTCGAGCGGGCCGACAAGCCCAACGAGGAGCTGCTGCGGGCCGCCGTGGAGCTGGCCCAAAAGGCCGACGTGGTGCTGCTGTACATGGGCCTGCCCGAGATCAGCGAGAGCGAGGGTGTGGACCGCACCCATATGCGCATCCCCGCCAACCAGGTGCGGGTGCTGGAAGAGGTAGCCGCGGTGAACCCCCGTGTGGCGGTTCTGCTGGCGGGCGGCAGCGCGGTGGAGGCTCCCTGGCTGATCCACTGCCAGGCGCTGCTGTACGGCGGTCTGGGCGGCCAGGCCGGCGCGTCCGCCCTGCTGCGGATCGTTACCGGTCAGGCCGAGCCTTCCGGCCGCCTGAGCGAGACCTGGCCCCTGGCCCTGGAGGACAACCCCAGCGCCGCCTACTGGCCCAGCCCCTGCCGCACCAGCGAATACCGGGAGGGCCTGTACGTGGGCTACCGGTACTACGAGACGGTGGAAAAGCCGGTGCGTTTTGTGTTCGGCTACGGCCTGAGCTACACCGAGTTTGCCTACTCCGACCTGAAGGTGAGCGCCGAGGCGGTGGCCTTTACCCTCACCAACACCGGCAAGCGCCGGGGCGCCGAGGTGGCCCAGCTGTACGTGGGCCTGCCCGGCAGCAAGGCCGGCCGCCCCGTGCGGGAACTGAAGGGCTTTGCCAAGGTCTGGCTGGAGCCGGGCGAGAGCAAGACCGTTGCCATCCCGCTGGATGACAAGGCGTTCCGCTACTTCGACACCGCAGCCGGCGGCTGGCGGGTGGAGAGCGGGGAATACCGCCTGGAGATCGGCGCCAACTGCCACGACATCCGCCTGGCCGGTACCCTGGCGGTGGAGGGCAACGGCACCCCCGCCGTTCCGCCGGAGCCCTACCGCACCGGCCGGGTGGCACAGGTGAGCGACGCGGACTTCACCGCCCTGCTGGGCCGTGAACTGCCGCCCGCCCGCTGGGACGAAAGCGCCCCGCTGGATATGAACGACGCCATCGGCCAGATGTACTACGCCAAGAGCGCCCTGGCCCGGTTTGTCTGGCGCGTGCTGACCAAGAAAAAGCAGAAGAGCGAAGAGAGCGGTGTGCCCGATCTGAACATCCAGTTCATCTACAACATGCCCTTCCGCGGCATCGGCAAGATGATGAACGGCATGGTGACCATGGAGATGGCCGAGGGCATCCTGGTTATGGTCAACGGCCATTTCTTCAAGGGCGTGGGCCAGGTCTGGCGCGGCTGGCGCAATGCCGCCAAAGCCGCCAAGGCCGAGAAAAAGGCCGCCCGGGGCTGATACGCCCGCAATCTGTCTACGACCAGGCGCAACGCGGCCTGGAAAAACGCCTGGTACAAGGAGGAAACACCGAATGAAGTTCTGGAACGATTTTGCGGCCAAACACCCCGCCGCTGCCAAATGGGTGCGGGAGGGCGGCCTGTTCGTCATCGTGAGCAACCTGATCACCGTATTCAAATACCTGATGCTCACCTTCCTGCCGGCGGCGTTCGCTTTTCTGGGCGACGCCAGCTTCGGCTGGCCCGGCATCCCGCTGACCCTGTTCGGCGAGACCTTTGAGTGGAACATCCTGGGCTACGACCAGGCCCACGGCGGCCTTGCCTACTTCTGCGCCTACATGGTGGCCATGGTCATCGGCGAGGTGGTCAACTTCCCCATCCAGCGCAGCTTCGTGTTCCGCTCCAAGGGCAAGATCGGCCCCCAGATCGCCTGGTATGTGGCGGCCTTCATCGTCATCACCTGCATCGTCAACTCCATCAACTGCATCTGGGTGGCGGTAGCCGGCCTGCTGGTGCCCGACTTCATCTACAACATCGGCACCACCGTGCTCAACGGCGGTATCTCGATGGTGGTGTTCTTCTTCGTCAACAAGAAGATCTTCCCCGAGAGCGCCCAGAACGCCTGAGCCTGCCCTGCTTTGCAAACCGTCCCGGTCCCGCCGGGACGGTTTTTTGCTTCGGGTTTTGAAAGCCAAAGCCGCCCTGATTCGTTCTATCATTGGGAAAAGTCGAATTTATCACCCCATTTGCCCAAAAATCGTGTATAATATCTGTGTGCGCGGTTGTTGTGCCGCGCCCCCAACAAACAACCAAAAGGAGGACGACGAGCGTGAAGCTTCTGTCCATTGCGGTCCCCTGCTACAATTCCCAGGACTATATGCGCCATTGCATCGACGCGCTGCTGACCGGCGGCGACGAGGTGGAGATCCTGATCGTGAACGACGGTTCCAAGGACAACACCGCCGCCATTGCCGACGAATACCAGGCCGCCCACCCGGGCATCGTGCGGGCCATCCATCAGGAGAACGGCGGCCACGGCGCCGCGGTCATGGCCGGCGTGCGGGCTGCTACCGGCGCCTATTTCAAGGTGGTGGATTCCGACGACTGGCTGGACGAGGCCGCCTTTGCCAAGGTGCTGGCTACCCTGCGCGGGTTTGTGAACAGCCAGCCCACCGTGGATCTGCTGATCAGCAACTTTATCTACGACAAGGTGGGCGCGGCCCATAAAAAGGTCATGAAGTACGGCAACGCCCTGCCCCAGAACCGCCCCCTTACCTGGGACGAGGTGGGCAAGCTGCACCGGGGCCAGTACATTCTGATGCATTCGGTGATCTACCGCACCCAGGTTCTGCGGGACTGCGGCCTGGATCTGCCCCGCCACACCTTCTATGTGGATAACCTGTTTGTCTACGTGCCCATGCCCTATGTGCGCACCCTGTATTATCTGGACGTGGATCTGTACCATTATTACATCGGCCGGGAAGGCCAGTCGGTGCAGGAGCAGACCATGATCCGCCGCATCGACCAGCAGATCCGGGTCAACCAGCTGATGATCGAGCAGGTGGATCTGCCCCGGGTGGAACCGGCCCGGCTGCGCCAGTATATGTACAATTATCTGGAGATCATCACCACCGTGTCCAGCGTGCTGATGCTGCGGGGCGGTACGCCGGAGCTGCTGGCCAAAAAGCAGGCGCTGTGGCAGTGGATCGAACAGAAGGACCCGGGCCTGTACAGGCAGCTGCGCTACGGCCTGATGGGCCGGGTGATGAACCTGCCCGGCTCCGCGGGCCGCGGGTTTGCGGTGCTGTGCTACAAGATCAGCCAGAAGCTGTTCGGGTTCAACTGAAAGGAGAACGGATATGCGCAAGCGGTACGATTATCTGATCGTGGGCGCGGGGCTGTTCGGGGCGGTGTTTGCCCACGAGGCGGCCCGGCGCGGCAAGTCCTGCCTGGTGATCGACAAGCGGGATCACATCGCCGGCAACATCCACTGCGAGACGGTGGCGGGCATCCGGGTGCATCAGTACGGCGCCCATATCTTCCATACCTCCGATGAGCGGGTGTGGGAGTATGTGAACCGGTTTGCCCGGTTCAACCATTACGTGAACAGCCCCATCGCGGTGTACAAGGACGAGCTGTACAACATGCCCTTTAATATGAACACCTTTTCCAAGATGTGGGGCATCCGTACCCCTGCCGAGGCGAAGGCCATCATCGAGGGGCAGATCGCGGAACTGAACATCACCGAGCCGAAGAACCTGGAGGAACAGGCGCTGAAGCTGGTGGGCCGGGACGTGTACGAGAAGCTGGTCAAGGGGTACACCGAAAAGCAGTGGGGACGCCCCTGCACCGAGCTGCCGGCCTTTATCATCAAACGGCTGCCGCTGCGCTTTATCTACGACAACAACTATTTCTCCGATCCCCATCAGGGGATCCCCATCGGCGGGTACGACGCGATTGTGGAGCAGATGCTGGCGGATGCGGAGGTGCGGCTGAACACCGATTATTTCGACCTGATCGCCGCCGAGCCGGAGATCGCCGCCCGCACGGTATTCACCGGCCAGATCGACCGGTTCTTTGATTTCTGCTACGGCCCGCTGGAGTACCGCACCGTGCGGTTTGAGACCGAGCTGCTTACCGATACCGGCAACTACCAGGGCAACGCGGTGGTGAACTACACCGACCGGGAAGTGCCCTATACCCGCATCATCGAGCACAAGCATTTTGAGTTCGGTGCGGGCGATGCGGACAAGACGGTCATCAGCCGGGAGTATTCCACCGAGTGGACCCCCGGCGCCGAGCCCTATTACCCGGTGAACGACGAAAAGAACACCGCCCTGTACGAGAAGTACAAGGCCCTGGCCGCCTCCCGCCCGGACGTGATCTTCGGCGGACGGCTGGGCCAGTACCGCTACTACGACATGGACAAGGTCATCGCCGCCGCCCTGGACGCCGTGGACGCGGAGTTCGGGGAGTAAGATTGGGCCAATCTGGGGGGACAACGTCCCCCCAGACCCCGGAAATCGAGGGCCGAATACTCGGCCCTCAGGAATAATAAAATGCAAGGCCGGTGCGTAAACGGATTACGCACCGGCCTTGTTCTGTGTAAAATCCCTATGGCCGAAGATATTCGGCCATGACTTCCAGGGGGTCTGGGGGAGATGTTATCTCCCCCAGATTTGCTATCATCATCCGTAGATGGGTATAAGCATCGTCCAGGGGGCGGTGAACAGAGCCAGGGCCAGGCTCAGGCGATGGATCTGGGCGGTGTCCAGGCCGCAGCGGCGAAAACTCCACCACCGGTTGCAGAAATACAGCAGCACCCCCGCCACCAGCACGCCGGGCAGGGCCACCAGCACGTTCCCGGGGAACAGGATCAGGTTTACCATGCCGGCCTGGGCCGGGATCAGCGCGTCCGCCGCGAACAGCGAAAACAGGCAGACCATCGCCCCCACCAGATCGCAGGCATAGCCCAGCAGCCACACCCGCAGGATACTGCCTTTCCATACCCGGGCCCGCTGCCCTCTGCCCGCCGCCAGACATATTACCAGGCTGTCGATGGCAAAATTCCCCGCCAGCAGAACCAGCCACAGCGGGCTGGGCCAGAGCCAGAATCCCCAGATCGGAAACAGCACGTTGTACAGGCGAACCGATTTCGATGGCTTCATACAAAGACTCCTTTCTGTGCGGGGCCGGGCGTGTCATGAAACAGCAGCGCGCCGAAATAGGTCACCGTGTTCGGCCCGCCCATATAGGCCATGCCCGCCGCCGCGGCTAAAATCCGCTGCCGCGTATCCATCGTCACAGCCGGGGGGACGGGGTGTAATACTCAAAAATCACCGCGTCCCATTTATCCTTGTTGGCAAACCCGGGCCGGGCCGTCCAGAATACCCCCACCGCCCCCAGCGCCCGGCACAGCCGCACGCTCAGGTTCGGCGCGCCGCCGCCCCAGGCCATGAAATGGGGCCGGGCGATCAGGTTGCACAGCCCGCGGCTCAGGAAAAACGCCCGCAGATGGCAGCAGCTGTATTCCCGCGCCGGGTTCAGCAGCTGGCCCCGCAGGATATCCGGCGCGTTTCTGCGGAACCAGGCCACGATCCGCGGGTCAAAGCTCTCCACACAGTAGGGCCCGTCGTAGGCCCGCAGGATGGCCAGCGTCTTTTCGCACAGTTCCGCCCAGGCCGGGCCGCTTTTCAGCTCCACGATCAGCGGCTGGCGGCCCGCCACCACCCGTAGCACCTCGGTGAACAGGGGAATGGTCTCCTGGGTATTGCCCAGCCGCAATGCCTGCAGTTCGGCCAGGGTACGGCTGTCCACCCGGCCCTCCGCCCCGGTCATCCGGGGCAGGTCGTCGTCATGAAACACCACCACCTGGCCGTCCCGGCTCAGCTGCACGTCCAGCTCGCTGCCGTAGCCCGCGTCGGTGGCCGCCGCAAAGGCGGGCAGGCTGTTCTCCGGCACCGCGCCGTCCCGGGAATGCAGGCCCCGGTGGGCAAAATTGCAGCCGGTCACCATCCGGCGGCCCGCCTCAGAGGGCTTGCCCGGCAGAAGAAACAATATCCAGCACACCACCAATACCGCCAGAACGATCCAGAACCACATTGTCTTTTGCCTCCCTTGCATGCCGGGAAAATACCGGCCCCGGCTTTCCTGTTCATTGTACCGCGGCGATGGGCCAAAGTAAACAATTCTTCAAAAAAGCTTTCACACATTTAACATACCGGCCGTTTATTATGGTATTATACAGATAACGGGAAAGCAGGGGCGGCCGACGGAGCCGCCCGGAAAAGGAGGACGCTTCTATGGCAAAGATCCTGATCGTTGACGACGAGGCCCGCATCCGCGAACTGATCCGGGAACATCTGCAGTACGCCGGGTTCCAGTGCGAGGAGGCCACCGACGGCAGCGCGGCCCTGGCCCAGCTGGGTTCGGGCGGCATCGACCTGGTGATCCTGGATGTGATGATGCCCTTCGTGGACGGGATGACCTGCCTGCGGGAGATGCGCAGCCGCCATATCGATACACCGGTCATCATGCTGACCGCCCGCGGCGAGGAATACGACAAACTGGCCGGGCTGGAAAACGGCGCGGACGACTATGTGGTCAAGCCCTTCAGCCCCCGGGAACTGGTGGCCCGGGTCAAGGCGGTACTGGGCCGTACCATGCCCCGCGCCGCCGAGGATACCGGCCATTACACCTTTGGCCAGCTGGAGGTGGACACCGCCAGCCACAGCGTCAAGGTGGGCGGGCAGGAGGTTTCCCTGACCCCCAAGGAATTTGACCTGCTGGTATTCCTGGCCGAGAACAAGGGCCTGGCGCTGAGCCGGGAAAAGATTCTGCAGAAGGTGTGGAACTACGACTATTTCGGCGAGGACCGCACCGTGGACACCCACATCAAGATGCTGCGCAGCCATCTGGGCGCCTGCCGGGACTACATCGTGACCGTGTGGGGCGTGGGCTACAAGTTTGACCCGGGTGCCGCCAAATGAGTTTCCCCGTGACCGCCAGAAAAGAGCGACGGCCCCTGCGCATGCGCACCAAGCTGATGTTCTTCCTCTGCGCCATGACCGCCCTGATCCTGCTGCTGGTCTGGCTGCTGGTGACCCGCTTCCTGGAACCGCTGTACCAGAACCACATCTACCGGGATCTGGTATCCCGCATGGAATCCCTGGCCACCCGCATCGATGCCGCCGAATCCCCCATCAGCGACCGCAATCTCTGGGGCCTGCAGGTGGACGACGCCTTCTGGGACGGCATCAACCAGGAGATCGTCAACGGCACGCTGGACTTCCAGGGCTGCTGTGTGGACGTGGCCGACAACACCCTGCGCAGCGTGGCCCACATTGAGCATCTGTATCCTTGCCTGCTGCACGCCACCGCCAGCACCTTCGGGGTGACCGGCGAGACCGAATGGAACACCACCCAGATGATCTACCTGCGCAGCCAGGTGTTTGAAAAGGGCCAGATCTACGAGATCGTGGAGAGCAAAAACGGCGACCGCCGCCAGATGGTGGTGGGCCGGCTGGCCGGGGGCGGCCAGTATACCGTGATCCTGTCCACCAGCATGGCCCAGGTCACCGAGGCCGCCGTGGTGCTGGACGAGCTGCTGCCCACCGTGGGCCTGGGCCTGCTGGCGCTGTCGGTGGTGGCGGCCTGGCTGTTCAGCCGGTGGTTTACCCGGCCGCTGACCCAGCTGAGCCGTGCCGCCCGGGAGATGGCCGGCGGCAACTACGACGTGCGGGTGGAACCCACCCGCAGCTCGGAGGAGCTGCTGCAGCTTTCCGAAGATTTCAACCACATGGCCAGCGAGGTCAAGAAAGCGGCCCAGCTGCAGCGGGATCTGCTGGCCAACGTGAGCCACGACCTGCGCACCCCGCTGACCCTGATCAAGGGCTACGCCGAGACGGTGCGGGACATCACCGGCGAAAACGCCGACCGCCGCACCGAACAGCTGAACATCATCGTGGACGAGACCGACCGGCTGTCCGGCCTTGTGAACAGCGTCATGGAGCTGAGCAAGGTCAGCAGCGGGGTGGAGAAACCCCAGATGGTGCTGTTCGATATGGCCCAGCTGTGTGAGGAAGTGGCCGAACGGTACGAGGCGGTCTGCGCCCAGAATGGCTATACCCTTAAACTGGAGGCGGATACCCCCTGTCTGGTGGGGGCCGACCCGGCCATGATGGAACGGGTGCTGCACAACCTGCTGGGCAATGCCATGCACCATATCGGTGAGGACGGGGTGTTTGTGCTGCGGTGCATCCCCCGGGCCGAGGGCGGCGCCCGCATCGAGGTGGAGGATCACGGCGAAGGCATCGCCGCCGCCGACCTGCCCTACATCTTTGACCGGTACTACCGCAGCCGCTCCGACGCGGGCAAGGTGGGCACGGGTCTCGGCCTGAGCATCACCAAAGCCATCTTCCAGAGCCACGGCTGCCGGTTCGGGGTCAACAGCACCCCCGGCGCGGGCACCACCTTCTGGTTCACCCTGGACGCGCGGCTGTAAATGCAATACAAAAAATTCCCGGGCCCCGGCGCAAGGTTTCTGCCTTGCGCCGGGGCCCGGGTTTGTGCTGTATACGCCTTTTTCTATCCGTTCCAGACCATGAAGGAGAAAAACACGGTGGGGAAGTACACGCCCCCGGTATAAACCAGCTGGCCGTCGCGCAGCGTATAGTCGTCCGCGTTGACGCTGGCCCCCAGCCGCAGCGATCCCCAATCGGTCTCAAACTCGGCAAAGGGCGGTTGCTGTGCCAGGGCCGCGTCCAGTTCCGGCAGCCGCCACAGCGCGGCCCAGCCGCCCTCCCCGGCAGCCATGGCCCGGGCGATCCGCTGCATCTCCCGCAGCGGCCAGGACACCTGGAATCCCTCCCCCTCCCAGACCCAGAGCAGATACACATTGTCTACTACCGGGTCGCCGGAAAGGGCTATCGTGGCGTACTCTCCCACCGCGCCGCGCCGGTTGCCCAGCGACAGAAGATGCCGGCCCGTGGGCTCGTTCAGGTCGTCCCACGGAACCAGCTGATCCTCCGGGAAGCCCTCGAACCGGGCGTAGAAATTGTAGTTTTCCATGAACTCCCGGGCGGTCAGCGGCCCGGTGTGGGGCGGGAAGCCCGCCGTTATTCCCAGCGCGCCGCTGGCGGCCAGCCACACCGCCAGCGCCAGGGCGGCGGCCCCGCACCGCCAGGCTTTCGCCGGGCGGGCGGTGAGCAGCAGGCCGCCTGCTTCGTCCCAGGGGCAAAGGCCGGTTTCCCGGTACTGCCGCAGCGCCCGGGGCCAGCGCCAGAACCGCAGCAGCTGCCCGGTACGGCCCGCGGCCTGGGCCCCGGTCAGCGCGCCGCCGCCCGCGTCCTCCACCCGCAGCCCCAGCAGCGCCTTGCCGGGGGTGGCGCCGAAGCGGCGCAGCAGCCAGGGTTCCAGCAGCCGGGTGAGCAGCAGCACCCCCGCCAGTTCCGCCGCCAGAAACAGCGGCCATTCCCGCAGCGGGTTGCGGTGCAGCGCCAGGGTGAGCAGGGCGGTCACCGGCAGGGTGTACAGCGCCGCGTCCAGCACCCGGGCCAGTGCCCGCCGCGCCCCGCATCGGGCCGGGGCCAGCGTATCCCGCACCGCCGGGCCCGCCGCCAGGTCAAAGGCGTCCGGGTCCAGCTGATCAAAGGCCACTCCGGTTTCCCGGATGGCCCGGCAGACCGCCAGCGCCCGGGCGTTGTCCGCCTGCCGGCGTTCCAATTCGGCCAGCCGGCCGGCCAGAACGTCGGGCAAATCCTCGGCCCCGGCCTGCACCGCCCGCAGCTGCTCCAGACTGAGCCCCAGCTGCCGCAGCAGCCGGATGCGCCGCAGCGCGGTCAGGTCGGCGTCGGAATAGTCCCGGTAGCCGTTGGCCTGCCGGGCGGGGGAGATGAGGCCCTCCCGCTCGTAGTAGTAGACGGTGGCCCGGTCCAGGCCGGTGCGTGTCTGGATTTCCCGGATGGTCATGATCTGCGCCCCCTTTCTTCACCTTCAGCATACACTATGAAGCCGGTTCACAGTCAAGTGAAAAACAACAATATCTGAAAACCGAAACAACTTTGTTACATCTTGATGGTGGGTTTTGAGCGCCGCGGTGCGGTAAGATACAGGCAGAGAAGGCCGCCCGCCCGGCGGCGGAACAGGAGGGATTCAAGATGAAGAAACCAGCTGTGCGATTGGCGGCTGCTCTGCTGGCGGTTATGCTGCTGGCGGGCTGCGCCGGCGCAAAGGAAACGGCCGGCAGCTCCGACACCGGCAGCACCGTTCCGGCCAGCGGGGCGATGACCCCGCTGCACAGCCTGACCACCTTCTGGGCATCCGGGCCGGAGGGCGCCTATGTGACGGTCAACCGCCCGGAATATGGCTGGAACATCCTGTATATTGACTACGCCACCCGCACCGGGGTGCCCCTGTGCAGCCAGGCAAACTGCGCCCACGACAGCGACGGCTGCACCGCCTGGCTGCCGAAAAACACCGGCTGCAGACTGTTTTACTGGCAGGACAAGCTGTATATGCTTACCAGCGGCAATTTTGAAAGCCCCGACACTCTGTGGGAGGTCGAACCCAACGGCCAGGACCGGCGCAAACTGCTGGAACTGGAGAGCTACCAGGCCATCGGCGGCACTATCCTGGCCAGCGGCCGGCAGCTGTATTTTTCGCTTATGGAACTGCGGGATGGGCAGGCCCGGCAGCTGCTGTGCCGGCTTGATCTGGACGAGGGCACACTGACCCCCCTCCACAACTGCCTGGATGAGGACAGCTCGCTGCTGGGCGGCTGGGATGACTGGCTGCTGCTGGAGGTCATCGATCCGGTAGATCCCGCTGTGCCCAACGATCTGGCCCATGTGGAGGAGTACAGCGCCGCGATGCGCGCCCGCACCCATTCCCTCTACCGGGTCAGCACCGAGGGTGACCGGGAGGAGGAACCTCTCTTTACCTGGGCCGGGGACAGTGGGGTGGCGGGCGGATACGGAAGTCTGCTTTATTTTCTGGACACCGGAACCGGGACCCTGACGGTGCGGGATCTGGCTGCCGGCACCGAGCAGACAATGCAGGACGACCGGCTGTGCACCACCCGGTACACCGACCTGTACATCCCGGTGGAGGACGGGGCGATCGTGCCCATCCAGCCGGAGGATATGCGCCAGTATCCCATCTGGTATCTGTACCACGACGGCCAGCTGACGGCCTCCCGCTACCAGTATGTGGGAGGCACCGCGCTGGATGCTCCGCGCAACCGGATCATTGCCGACGCGGGGGATTCTTATCTGGTGGAGCGCAATTTTGATTCGCCAACCTATGCCCTGGTGCCCAAAGCCGACTATTGGAACGATTCGGACGGGGCCACCGATATCCCCATCCAGGTACAGCTGCCCTGGTGAAAAAGAACCGAAAAGAGGGAAAAAATGAAACGGGATCTTTCGCGCAGAATAAACGGTTTTGCCGCTGCTCTGCTGGCAGCTGTGCTGCTGGCGGGCTGCGCCGCCCCGGCGTCGGGCGGTGCGGAGAGCACAGACGGCTTTGACATTGCCGGAGGCGGGAACGTTCCGGCGGAAGGCGGCAGTTCATTTTTGCCGCTGGAAAATCTGGTGAGCTGCGACCAGAAGTTCAGCCAGACGGGAACGGAAGACGGCGCGTATATCCGCCGCACCCTGCTGGACTGGTCGGAGGTTTTGACATTTATTGATTACGAAGCGAAGATCGGCGTGCCGCTGTGCAGCCAGGCCAACTGCACCCACAGCGATGATACCTGTACCGCCTGGCTGCCGGTCGGCTGGAACACGCAGTTCGTACTGAATGACAAACTGTATGTGATTTGCAGTGCCAATGGGGATGCCGAAGAACTGCTGGAGATGGACCTGAACGGACAAAACCGACGGCAGGTGCTGCCACTGAACAGCAATGAGATCTTTTCCGCTGCCGGTGTGGTGGGCAACGAACAATACCTGTTTTTCGGCGTGGAAGAAACAAAGCCGGAGACCGGATGGCCGGAGTACACGATCCGCAGGCTGGATCTGAAAACCGGAAAGCTGGAAAAGATCCACCAGCGCAGCGAGGGAAAAAACAACACAGTAACGTTGCTGGGCGCCTGTGGTGATCAGCTGGTGATCCAATATGTGGATGCGTTGGGAATTGTGCAAGAAAGTAACGATGCAAGCGATGCAATGATGGTTGAAACATACTGCATCGACCAAAACGGGCAGCGGATTCCGGGTGGCTACCCTGCCTGGCAGAACAAGGATACCTTTATGAATTATGCCGGTACCTGCCTGTATCTTACCAACAACGCGGAAGGTACTCTCACGATCCACGATTTTGCTGACGGCAGCGAAACAACTTTCCAGGACGACCGCCTGCGCTGCAGTACAATTACATATACGGTGGAAGCCCTGCCGGAGGGGTTGATCCTGAGCGTGGAAAGCGAAGACCCCAAAGCCTATCCCAACTGGTATCTGTACCGGGATGGCGAGCTGACACCCTCCCAGTACGCTGTTTTGGGCGAGCTGGATACCCGCATTAAAAACCGTGTGGTGCAGGATGCGGGAACCTGTTATCTGGTGCAGCGGGACTATTCCTACCAGCATCCCCAGTATGCGCTGGTGGCCAAAGAGGATTTCTGGGCGGATGCGGACACGGATAAGGATATCCCTATCCAAATGGACCCGCTGTGGTAATGCGGGACGGTCGGCCCTGGCCGATGCCTTTTTTACCGGGAGGAACCCCATGACACAACTGACCATCCAATCCTTGAAAAAGGTCTATCGCACCCGGGAAGGCCTTTTTGGAAAAGTCAAACGAAATAAACAGGCCCTGGCCGGGGTGTCCCTCACCCTTGGCCCGGGCCTTTACGGCCTTTTGGGCCCCAACGGGGCGGGCAAATCCACTCTGATCAACATTATTACCGGCGGTCTGGCTCCGGACGGGGGCCAGGTGCTCTGGAACGGCGAACCCGCCCGGGGGATTGGGTTCCGGCGGATTCTGGGCTACATGCCCCAGCAGCAGGGGCTGTACGACAGCTATACCGGGCGGCGGTTCCTTGCCTATCTGGCCGCGCTGAAGGAGATTCCCCGCCCGGCGGTGGCGGCGGAGGTGGCCCGTGTGGCCGGGGCGGTGAATCTGGCGGATGAGCTGGATAAGCGGCTGTCGGCCTGTTCCGGCGGTATGAAGCAGCGGCTGCTGCTGGCGTCGGCCCTGCTGGGAGACCCGAAACTGCTGATTCTGGACGAGCCCACCGCCGGGCTGGACCCCAAGGAGCGGGTGCGGCTGCGGCAGCTGCTGGCCGGTATGGCCGCCGACCGCATCATCCTGGTGGCTACCCATGTTGTATCCGATGTGGAGAGCGTGGCGGCGCAGGTCGTTCTTCTGCGGGACGGCCAGGTAGTGGACATGGCCCCGGTACCCGGGCTGATAGAGCGCTACGCCCCCGGCAAGGGCCTGGAGGACGTGTATCTGGCCGTTTTTGGCGAGGAGGACGGACGATGACCCGCTTGATGGGCTTTGAGCTGCGCAAGGTGTGGATGGGCCGGTTGTTTGCGCTGCTGGTGGCGGTATTGGCGTCCGCCAATCTTCTGCTGCTCTGGATGGGCGCACGGCCCGCCGCCGGGCAGCCCTCCGCCGAAAGCTGGCGGCGGCTGGGGGCCGAACTCTCCGCCATGCCGATGGAGCAGCGGGGGGATTTTTTGCACGGCAAGGTGGAGGAATGCGGCGCGATCATCAACATTGAATCCTACTATAGGCAGCTGGCCTACGGCGACAGCGAGTATCTGCGCTCCTTCCGGGATGAGTACGACGAGGTGTTCGAAAAATACGAACAGGAGTATCTTGATAAAAGCTACTCAATGTATACGGATGATCTGTACACCGACTACACCCTGTTTAACCAGGCAGCGTCCGAATACGACACGGTGGCCGCTTATCCGGAGTTTCTCGCAGATATTCAAACCAAAACCAAGCAGCTGGCGGGCATCTCGATCTTTCAGAACGATTCCACCGGCTACGATATGCGTAACATCGAGCAGACAGCCAGCGTTTACGAGGGTATGGAGGGCACGGTCATCGACTACTACCCGCAAAAGGGGCTGTATACGGCCTTGTCCTATCCGTTTACCGATCTGCTGCTGCTGGCGGCCATGCTGCTGTTGGCCCTGCTCCTGGTGCGGCAGGAGCGGGACAGCGGCCTGCTGTGCCTGGTGCGCAGTATGCCTGCCGGGCGGCTCAAGACCGCGCTGGCCAAACTGGCCGCCTTTGCCCTCAGCCTGCTGGCGGTGCTGACGCTGCTGTATGGGGTCAACCTGCTCTGGTGCGGGGCCACCTACGGGCTGGGGCCGCTGAACCGCTCGATCCAGAGTGTGCCCGCCCTGATGCGCTGCACCATGCCCATCACGGTGGCGGAGTATCTGGTGCGGTTTCTGCTGGCCAAATGGGCCGGGGCCTTTGTGATGGGGCTGTGGGTGATGCTGGCGGCATTGGCGGCCCGCCGTACCGCCGCGGGCTGGGTGGGGGCGCTGGCGCTGCCCCTGGCTATGTATGGCATCCGGGCAATTATCCCGGCCACCAGCCGGCTGAATGTGATCAAATACGCCAATCTGGTAAGCCTGATGCAGACCAACGAACTGCTGGGCAACTACCGCAACCTGTTCTGGTTCGGCTGGCCGGTGGGTTTGCCTCTCGTGGAATGGACGGCAACGGTGGTCTACGGCGGGCTGCTGCTCACCGGTTTCTGCCTGCTGTTTACCCGGGGGCAGCTGCTGCCGGCGGCCAGGCGAGGCTTTGTGCTGTTTGCCCGGCGTGCCCGCCGCACCCGGCCCACCACGGTGTTTTGGGCCGAGGGCCACAAGCTCTTAGTTACCGGTGGGGCGGCACTGTTTTTGACGGCTTTCCTGGCATTCGGTATCTGGCAGGGTGTGACGGTACAAAGCTACATCGACCCACGGGAGATCTGCTATGCCTTTTACATGAAGCCTCTTTCCGGCCCTTATACCCAGGAAAGTGTAGACTTTTTGCTGAAAGAACGAGAAGAATTCACCCCCTATCTGCTTGCTCAGCAGCAGGTGATACGGGGGGAACTTTCATCGGAGGCACTGTCTGCATATGCGGGCGCTCAGCAAAAATACAACGCTTACGTTAAGGTGGTGCAGCAAAATGTGAACGGCTACCTGAAACGTCATCCCGGGGCCTGGCTGGTCTACGAGAGCGGCTACCGAGAACTGTTCTTTCCGGAAAAGAGTTCCGATTTGCAGGATACCTTGTTTGCTGGGCTGCTCTGTGCAGTCTGCTTTTCAGGACTGTTTGCTATGGAGCGGAGAGGCGGTATGGACACAGTTTTGCGTGCTACACCGCTTGGCCGGCGATTCACAGTGCGTGCAAAGCTAGCGCAGTCGGTGTTAGTGGCAGTGGGCATTGCTTTGGCGGGCTGTGTGCCCCACCTATGGAGGGTGCTGCGGGACTACGGTTTGCCTGCCGTGAATGCTCCGGCCATGAGCATATCGGAATTGGAGACTGTGCCTTGTTTTTTTACGTTGTTTGATTTGCTGTTGTTTTGGATACTATGCCGGGTGCTGGCCTGTCTTTGTATGGGGGCAGCGACTCTCTGGCTGGGCCATCGACTGGGCGGTGTGTTGTCTGCCTTGTTCGTTAGCGCGGCGGTCTGGTGCCTGCCGCCGCTGCTGGCCCTTTCCGGTATGGACAACGGCATTGAATGGCTAGGTACTTGGCCGCTGTTCGGCGCGGTGGGCTTGCTGCAGGTACAGGGGTACGGGGCGGATGGTGTAGCCTACAATTACTGGTGGATGGCACTGGCGGTTCTATTGGCTGGTGCTGCTACTCTGATTTGGGTTGTGGTCCAGGACCTTACCGGCCGATATGAATGGGCGGGACAACGATTGTAAAAAAATTAGAATGATTGCGTTTCTCTGCAAATCTGGCACAAGCTTGCGAGAAACTAGGTAATATACAGAGCCTGTATCCAAATTACAAGGATTACAGGCTCTGTATTTTTTTGTGGTTTTGTGAGTTTTGCCTTCCTCACTGCTTATTCAGAACAAAAGACTAGGCGGAAGCAAATACCCCGGTGCCGCTCGCCTCCTTCCATGGGATTGTACGATGATTTATCTGCAAACCAATGGGAGATGGCTATGTACAATAAAAGAAGCGATTACGCATTAAACAAAAAAGATCCGGAAGCAATCGTCTGTACGTGTGCAAACGGAGAACTGATACGACTCACCAAGCAAGACTTTGTCAGCGAGGATGAGTTTGAGCGGTGGAAACGGTGGTCGGATGAAAACTATCATACGGAAGAGAAGAAGAGTCGCCCTTACGAGGACCATCGCGTTGCTTTCTGCGAACAGTTGGATACTATAACGCCATCCGTAGAAACTCTGTATAAAGAAACAGAAGAACAGGCAGAGAGAATGAGAGTAGCCTTACAGCAATTCAAAATTCTGCGTGAGCATCTAACAGAAACACAGATACGCCGATTGCTCTGGCGATATGTAGATGGACTATCGGTTACGGAGATTGCAAGCAGGGAAGGCGTAAGCAAAGCAGCGATTACGATGTCATTGCAGGGGGCGGTAAAAAAAGCGCGTAAATTTTTGAAAATGCCTTAACAAATTATATGTTTTTTCGTGCTTATTGAAAGGCGGTGATTATCGCTTTTCTGAACCTTGAAAATCAAATAGTCAGTGTTGTGGGTTACAAACTTACAGAACAAGCGATATAAGGTGCGCCGCCAGGACGAAAGACCGTAGGAGGTGAAATACGGCTTTCCGAGCGATCAACGTGGCCTTATGAACTGCCCCGTAGCGAAGGCAGCCGCAATGCGTTCTGAAAGAGTGATACTCTATTAATCGTAAATGTACCTCCCGCGTCAGAGGGGGAGCCCTGCGGTGTACGCTGTATGTGCGGCACGGTGGAGCTGTGAGGCCCGATGCCAAGGGCCGCCCACAATGCTCTCTTTATCGGGAGTGCCGAACCGGGAGTACCCATAGTAGGCAGATGCGATACTCAAAACATTATGTGATAAGGCGGCAGTTGTACCGGATGTGTTTTTTCGGCGCAGCTGCCGCCTTTATTTATAGGAGACGATTATATGGAGCCTAATATGAAAGAAATCGCACTAAAGCTAGTTCATGTGTTGTTTTGCCAAGGCCTTCTGAGCGAAGAAACCTATCGTGCCGTTATGAAACAGAATTCAAAATAAGTCAAGGATGTCGTTCCGGGGTTTGTCAGCCTAACAAAATATGTGAGCTGCGGATATACTCTGAGCCAAAGGAGGTGTTTGTATGACATACGAAAAGAAGCAGTTTCTATTCGGGAACTTGGCTCTTGATCCGAATCGTCAGCGCCGGGTTTCTTATTATGGACGTGTGTCAACAGAGCATGAAGCACAGCTGGAGGCACTGGAGAAGCAGATGCAGTGGTATGAAGATCAAACACAGTATCATCCAAACTGGATCGTAGTAGGTCGATACATTGATGAGGGTATAACAGGAACGCTGGCAAAGAAACGCCCTGCTTTTATGCGGATGATTGAGGATGCCCGACAGGGAAAATTTGATCTGATTGTTACCCGGGAAGTTTGCCGCTTTGCGCGTAATACAGTTGACACACTGGTCCTTACACGGGAATTGAAAACCTACGGTGTCGAAGTATATTTTGTCTCGGATAATATCTGGACAATGGATGGCGATGGCGAACTACGGCTGACTATTATGGCTACTTTGGCACAGGAGGAAAGTCGAAAGATTTCTGAGCGTGTGCGCGCTGGACAATCTGTCAGCCGGGCAAACGGTGTGCTGTATGGAAACGGCAACATTATTGGTTATGACCGGGTAAACGGAACGTATGTTATCAATCCGGAACAGGCAAAAACGATCCGTACAGTATTTGAAATGTACGCACAGGGACATGGAGAGAAAGCGATTTGTAATGCGTTGACAGTTCGCGGAGACAAAGATGGACAAGGAAATGTGAAATGGTCCTGTGTTAAGATCAGCCGAATTCTGCGAAATGCGACCTATAAAGGATACATCGGGTACAATAAATCCAGAACGACGGATTTCCTTGAGAAAAAGAGGGTCAAAAATCTGGATGAAGATACCATAGTTCTGGTCAAAGGAGACTTTGAGCCGATTGTTTCGGAAGAACTCTGGGATTTGTGCAAAGAGATACGACATACGCGCATTCGGCAATATAAGTTGCCTGACGGGGAAACCAGGCGGTGCGGATGCAAATCGCCTCGTTCGGTTTGGGCGCAGAAGCTGCGGTGTCGCTGCGGTGGAAATTTCAGGAGGTTCCGATGGCGCACCAACCAACTGACCGGCGAGCAGGTTTACGGGTACGAATGCTACTACCGAAAGCGGAATCCAAACAAAAGATATGTAGAGGCGCAAGGGGTGCAGGCGGAAGATTTGTGCCAGGCAAAGAGTATCCCTGAGTGGAAGTTGGAACTTATGGCAAAGCTGGTGTTCAGCCGTCTGTGGGGCGATCAGAGAGAAGCGGTCCTTCTTGCCTATGAGATGATTCGGAAATGTAAGGATGCACCATTACAGGCCAACCGAGAGCAGGCGGGACGGCTGGCATCACAGTTGGAAAAGCTGGAGAACCGGCTGCGTTCCTATGCTACGATGCGGGCCGATGGAGAAATCGACAAAGAACAATTCATGTCGCTGCGTGAAAAGGCCGAGCAGGAGCGGCAGGCTATCCTTTCGGAACAGCAACGGATTCAGGCTGCGGGTACACAGAACGACGACACAGGCCCCTCCTTGGAGCAGATACGAAAAGCGATGGAGCGGGTTGTGGATATCTCCGGACCCCGAATAGCCGAAGAATTGATCGCGGAATTTGTGGAGACGATCACGCCGGTACAGGATTATAGGTACCGCTGGAAATTGTGCTTTGAAAAGCTGCGCCGGGGCTTTCACTCTGATCTGGTTCATATAGACAGCAAGCCGATCCTCTGCTTTACCATTGATTTTGCTACAGCCAAACAGTTTCGTGAGAACTGCGGCATGGATTCTCGTTTCCGAAAGGGTCAATGGAACGACCTGACGGTTGAAGTCTATATATAAAGAAAACGCGCACACCGCCCTGTCAGGACGATGTGCGCGTCTTGGTTTTAGATCAGAACTCGCGTATTCTCGCGTTTACGCGCGAATGCTCGATTTCTTACGCCCGCGGATATTTAATAGCAGCCTGCGCGGCAGCCAGACGAGCGATGGGCACACGGAAGGGAGAGCAGGACACGTAGTCCAGGCCAACCTTGTGGCAGAACTCCACGCTGGCGGGGTCGCCGCCGTGCTCGCCGCAGATGCCCAGCTTGATGTCGGGACGGGTGGACTTGCCCAGCTCGCAAGCCATCTTGATCAGCTTGCCCACGCCCACCTGATCCAGCTTGGCGAACGGATCATTCTCGTAGATCTTGTGGTCGTAGTAGGCGCCCAGGAACTTGCCCGCGTCGTCACGGCTGAAGCCGAAGGTCATCTGGGTCAGGTCGTTGGTGCCGAAGCTGAAGTACTCGGCTTCCTTGGCGATCTCGTCGGCGGTCAGGGCGGCACGGGGGATCTCGATCATGGTGCCGACCTTGTACTTCATGTCAACGCCGGCCTCAGCGATCAGCTTGTCGGCGGTGGAGGTGACCACGCTCTTCACGAAGGCCAGCTCCTTGACCTCGCCAACCAGCGGGATCATGATCTCGGGCACGATCTTCCACTCGGGATGCTTGGCGCTGACAGCCAGAGCGGCACGGATGACCGCCTCGGTCTGCATCGCGGCGATCTCCGGGTAGGTGACAGCCAGACGGCAGCCACGGTGACCCATCATCGGGTTGAACTCATGCAGGCCGGCGATGATGGCCTTGACCTGCTCCACGGTCTTGCCGGTGGACTTGGCCAGCAGCTCGATGTCCGCTTCCTCGGTGGGAACGAACTCGTGCAGCGGGGGATCCAGGAAGCGGATGTTGACCGGCTGGTCCGCCATGGTTTCGTAGAGCTTCTCGAAGTCGCTCTGCTGCATGGGCTCCAGCTTGGCCAGGGCAGCCTTGCGGCCTTCCACGGTATCGGCGCAGATCATCTCGCGGATGGCGGCGATACGGTCGCCCTCGAAGAACATATGCTCGGTACGGCACAGGCCGATGCCCTCGGCGCCCAGGTTCTTGGCGTCGATCGCGTTCTGCGGGGTGTCGGCGTTGGTGCGGACCTTCATCGCACGGTACTTGTCGGCCAGGGCCATGATGCGGCCGAAGTAGCCGGAGTTGACCGAAGCGGGAACGGTGGCGATCAGGCCATCGTAGATGTTGCCGGTGGAGCCGTCGATGGAGATGCAGTCGCCCTCATGGAAGGTCTTGCCACCCAGTTCGAACTTCTTGTTCTCCTCGTCCATGTTGATCTCGGAGCAGCCGGACACGCAGCAGGTGCCCATGCCGCGGGCCACAACGGCGGCGTGGCTGGTCATACCGCCGCGCACGGTCAGGATGCCCTGGGCAGCCTTCATGCCCTCGATATCCTCGGGGCTGGTTTCCAGACGGACCAGAACGACCTTCTCGCCACGCTCGCTCCACTCCTTGGCGTCCTCAGCGGTGAAGACGATCTTGCCGCAGGCAGCGCCCGGGGAAGCGGGCAGAGCCTTGCCGATGGGGGAAGCAGCCTTCAGGGCAGCGGCGTCGAACTGGGGATGCAGCAGAGCGTCCAGGTTGCGGGGGTCGATCATCAGCACGGCCTGCTTCTCGTCGATCATGCCTTCGTCGATCAGGTCGCAGGCGATCTTCAGGGCCGCGGCCGGGGTACGCTTGCCGTTACGGGTCTGCAGCATGTAGAGCTTCTTGTCCTCGATGGTGAACTCCATATCCTGCATATCATGGTAGTGGTTCTCCAGGATGTTGCAGATGTTCACGAACTGCTCGTACACCTCGGGCATGACCTCCTTCAGGTGGTCAATGTGCTGCGGGGTGCGCACGCCGGCAACCACGTCCTCGCCCTGGGCGTTCATCAGGAACTCGCCGGTCAGGACCTTTTCGCCGTTGGAGGGGTTGCGGGTGAAGGCCACGCCGGTGCCGGAATCGTTGTTCTTGTTGCCGAAGGCCATCATCTGCACGTTGACAGCGGTGCCCCAGGAGTAGGGGATGTCGTTGTCACGGCGATAGACGTTGGCGCGGGGGTTGTCCCAGCTGCGGAACACGGCCTTCACGGCGCCGATCAGCTGCTCCTTCGGATCGGAGGGGAAATCCTCGCCGATCTTGGCCTTGTACTCGGCCTTGAACTGCTCGGCCAGGGTCTTCAGATCCTCGGCGGTCAGGTCCACGTCCTGGGTAACGCCCTTCTCTTCCTTCATCTTGTCGATCAGCTGCTCGAAGTACTTCTTGCCGACCTCCATGACAACGTCAGAGTACATCTGGATGAAGCGGCGGTAGCAGTCGTAGGCCCAGCGGGGGTTGCCCCAGCTGGCGATGGTCTCGACCACTTCCTCGTTCAGGCCCAGGTTCAGGATGGTATCCATCATGCCGGGCATGGAAGCGCGGGCGCCGGAACGGACAGAAACCAGCAGAGGATTCTCCTTGTCGCCGAACTTCTTGCCGGTGATCTCTTCCATCTTGCCGATGTACTCCATGATCTCCGCCATGATTTCGTCGTTGATCTTCTTGCCGTCCTCATAGTACTGGGTGCAGGCTTCGGTGGAAATGGTGAAGCCCTGGGGAACCGGCAGGCCGAGGTTGGTCATCTCAGCCAGGTTGGCGCCTTTCCCGCCCAGCAGCTCACGCATGGATGCGTTGCCTTCGCTGAACAGGTAGCAATACTTCTTGCCCATTGTTATTACCTCCAATAAAATTTTGCATCCCGCGCGCACTGCGCGCGGTCTCACAAGACAGACCTAATGAATGCGGAAATATTATACCAGAGAAGTGAATAGAATACCAGAGGTTTTTGCCGCTTTGCGCACTTTTTTTGCTCAAATATACCATTTGGCCGCCAAATTGTTCTTGCAAACGCGGCAAAACGCGGTAAACTTAAACTGGGTGAGTTTTTCGCCCGTTTCACAACGCAATCGGTGAAGGAGGCTTTATCCATGCACACAGACGCCGCCGCGGCCTTTGCCGCCGTGCAAGCGCAGTATAAACAGACCTTTGAAAAACACCTGGCCAACGGGGTGAACTTTATTTCCGATCAGGTATGGATCGACCCGGAGGTGGAGATCGCCCCCGGCGCCACCATCCTGCCCGGCTGTATCCTGCGGGGCAATACCAAAATCGGCGCGGGCTGCGTGGTGGGTCCGAACAGCCTGCTGGAAAATACCGAACTGGGCGAAGGCAGCACCTTCAACGCCAGCCAGGCGTATGACAGCCGCCTGGGCGCCAATAATAAGATCGGCCCCTGCACCCACATCCGGCCGGACACCGTGACCGGCCCGGGGGTGCATCTGGGCGCTTATGTGGAGACCAAGAATTCCGGCCTGGGCCAGGGCACCACCGTGAGCCACCTGACCTATGTGGGGGATTCCGATGTGGGCGAGTACTGCAACTTCGGCTGCGGCACCGTTACCAGCAACTACGACGGCGAGGCCAAGCACCGCTGCAAGATCGGGGACTTTGTGTTCCTGGGCTGCAACACCAACCTGATCGCCCCGGTCACGGTGGGTGACGGGGCCTACACCGCCGCGGGCAGCACCATCACCGGCGAAGTGCCCGCCGGGGCGCTGGCCATCGCCCGCAGCCGCCAGACCAACAAGGACGGCTGGGCCGAGAAGAAGCTGGGCGCCTACATCGCCAAGAAGAAAAAACTCAAGGCGGAACAGTCCAAATAAAACCGCGCGCCGCGCACAGGCAGGCTGACCCGGCAGGGGGTACCCCCGCGCCGGGCCGGCCCCTTTGTGTCTGCCCGCATAAAGCAAACAATTTAAGGAGAAACACAGCATGTTCTTTCGATCCAACCCCGCCGGCGGGGCCGAATGGCTCATCGTCGGCCTGGGAAATCCCGGCCCCAAGTACGACCTCACCCGCCACAACGCGGGCTTCATGGCGCTGGACTGGCTGGCCGACAAATGGGGCGGCAAGGTCACCCGGGCCAAGTTCCAGGGTCTGTACGACACCGTGACGGTGGACGGCCGCAAGGTCACCCTGCTCAAACCCCAGACCTTTATGAACCTGTCCGGCCACAGCGTGGGCGCCCTGGCGGACTTTTTCAAGATCCCGCCCCAGCGGGTGATCGTGCTCTGCGACGACGTGACCCAGGCCCCCGGCAAGCTGCGCATCCGCCCCTCCGGTTCGGCGGGCGGGCACAACGGCCTCAAGGATATCATCGCCTGCCTGGGCAGCCAGGAATTTCCCCGGGTGCGGATCGGGGTGGGGGAGAAGCCCCATCCCGACTACGACCTGGCCGACTGGGTGCTGGGCCGGTTTTCCGCCGAGGACCGCAAGGCCCTGGAGGGCCGATTTGCCGACATTGAGGACGCGGTGCGCCTGATCATGGACGGCCGCCTGAACGAAGCCCAGAACCGCCACAACCGATAAGCCTGTTTACAGGAGACGCGTTATGCTGCAAGAGGTACTGAAACGCACATCCGAATACACCCGCCTGCGGGCCGCGCTGGATACCCCCGGCGCGGCGGCGCTGTTCGGCCTGCCCCCCGCCGGGCGGGCCCAGCTGCTGGCGCTGCTGGCCCAGGAGACCGGCGCGCCGGTCTGTGTGGTGACCCCCGGCGAGGCGGAGGCCACCCGGTTCGCCTCCGATCTGTGCGCGCTGGGGCTGGCGGCGGAGGTATTCCCCGCCCGTGATCTGCTGCTGCGCCCGCTGGAGGGCGCGGGCCGGGAATACGAGTACCGCCGCCTGGCGGTGCTGGGCAGCCTGGTGGGCGGGCGGCTCGGGGCCGTCTGCGTACCCGCCGAGGGCCTGCTGCAGTACACCGTGCCCAAGGCGGAGTTCTGCGCCAACACCCTGACGCTGCGCCCCGGCCAGACCATCCCGCCCAAGGAGCTGGCGGCCCGGCTGCTGGACGCGGGCTACCACCGGCGGGACCGGGTGGACGGCCCGGGCCAGTTCAGCCTGCGGGGCGGTATCCTGGACGTATACGCCCCGGACATGGCCGCCCCCGCCCGTATTGAGTTCTGGGGGGACGAGATCGATACCCTGAACAGTTTCGATCTGCTGACCCAGCGCCGGGAGGACCCGCTGGAAAAGGTGTATATCTCCCCGGCGCGGGAGGTGCTGTTCGGGGACGCGGCCCAGACCGCCGCGGCGCTGCGCAGCTACGCGGCCGCCGCCCGGGGCCCGAAACGCACCGCCCTGGAGCGGGCGATGGAGGAGGATCTGGCCCAGCTGGACGCGGGTATCATGCCCGAGGCGCTGGACAAGTATTTCCGGGTGCGGTACCCGAACCCGGCCACCCTGCTGGATTATTTTGAGGGCGGGGTGCTGGTGCTGGAGGAGCCCGGCGCCATCCGGGAAGCCCAGCGGGCCACCCGGTTCCGCCGGAATGAGGAGCTGGAAAGCCTGCTCCGGGACGGGGCCATCTGCGCCGGGCTGGACGGGCTGTATGAGGATATGCCCTGTCTGCAGCAGGCGGCGGAGCGGATGCCCGCGCTGCTGTGCGAAAACTTTGCCCGCACCCTGCCGGAGTTTCCCTTAAAAGAGATTGTAAACGCCGCCGGCCACGCCCTGCCCCCCTGGAACGGGGAGGTGGCGGGCCTGGTGAGCGAGCTGGAACCGCTGAAAGCCCAGGGCTACAGCGTCACCGTGCTGGCGGGTACCCCCCGCGCCGCCGAGGCCCTGGCCCGGGATCTGCGGGAACGGGGCTTCGGGGCCTCCACCGCCGCCGATTTGCTGCCCGGCCCCGGCGCGGTGCAGGTGCTGCCGGGCCATCTGTCCGGCGGGGCCCAGTTCCCCTTTGCCAAATACGCGGTGTTCACCGGGCGGCGGCAGGCCGCCGGGGCCGCCCGCAAAACAAAACCCAAAAACAAGGACGCCCTGTCCAGCCTGACCGACATCAAGCCCGGGGATTACGTGGTGCACCAGAACCACGGCGTGGGCCTGTATATGGGCATTCAGCGGCTGGATCTGCAGGGGGTGGTCAAGGACTACCTGAAACTGGCCTACGACAAGGGGGATACCCTGTATGTGCCGGTCACCCAGCTGGATCTGCTCAGCCGGTACACCGCCCCCGGCGACGAGGGTTCGGTGAAGCTGGCCAAGCTGGGCGGCACCGAGTGGACCCGCACCCGCCGCAAGGTGAAAAAGGCCACCCAGGAGATGGCCCGGGAGCTGATCGAGCTGTATGCCCGCCGCCAGCAGGCCAAGGGCAACGCTTTCCCGCCGGACGGGGAGTGGCAGCGGGATTTTGAAACCCGTTTTGCCTACGACGAGACCGAGGATCAGCTGACCGCTGTGGCCGAGATCAAGCAGGATATGGAAAAAAGCTGCCCCATGGACCGGCTGCTCTGCGGCGACGTGGGGGTGGGCAAAACCGAGGTGGCCATCCGGGCGGCCTTCAAGTGTGTGATGGGCGGCAAGCAGTGCGCCATCCTGGCCCCCACCACCATCCTGGCCTGGCAGCACTACAACACCCTGCTCACCCGGATGGAGGCGTTCCCCATCCGGCTGGGGCTGCTCAGCCGGTTCCGCACCGCCGCCCAGCAGAAACAGACCATCGAGGGGCTGCGCACCGGCGTGGTGGACATCGTGGTGGGCACCCACCGGCTGCTGAGCAGCGACGTGCAGTTCAACGACCTGGGCCTGGTCATCATTGACGAGGAACAGCGGTTCGGGGTCAAGCACAAGGAAAAGCTGAAATCCGCCTTTTTAGGGGTGGATATGCTCACCCTCTCCGCCACCCCCATTCCCCGCACCCTGAACATGGCCATGAGCGGCATCCGGGACATGTCCACCATCGAGCAGCCCCCGGTGGAGCGCCAGCCCATCGAGACCTACGTGCTGGAATACGACGAGGGCATTCTGGCGGAGGCCATCCGCAAGGAGCTGGCCCGGGGCGGTCAGGTGTACTACCTGCACAACCGGGTGGAGACCCTGGACGCCTGCGCGGCCCACGTGGCCAAAATGGCCCCGGACGCCCGCATCGGCCTGGCCCACGGCAAGATGACCGAGGCGGAGCTGAGCCGGGTGTGGCAGCAGCTGCTGGACGGGGAGATCGACATTCTGGTCTGCACCACCCTGATCGAGACCGGCGTGGACGTGCGCAACTGCAATACCCTGATTATTGAGGACTCCGACCGGCTGGGCCTGGCCCAGCTGTACCAAATCCGGGGCCGGGTGGGCCGTTCCGGCCGCAAGGCCTACGCCTACTTCACCTTCCGGCGGGACAAGGTGCTCACCGACGTGGCGGCAAAGCGCCTGTCCGCCATACGGGAGTTCACCAGCTTCGGTTCCGGCTTCCGCATCGCCATGCGGGATCTGCAGATCCGGGGCGCGGGCAGCCTGCTGGGCCAGAGCCAGCACGGCCATATGGAAGCGGTGGGCTATGATCTGTATATGAAGATGCTCAGCCAGGCCATCGCCCTGGAAAAGGGGGAGGATCCGGTGCCGGACAAGTCCGACTGCCTGATCGACATCACGGTGGACGCCTATATCCCGGAACGGTATATCCCCGACGCGGCGGGCCGGATCGAGGCCTACAAACGGATCGCCGCCATCCGGGACGCGGAGGACGCCGCCGACGTGCTGGACGAGCTGATCGACCGGTACGGCGATGTGCCGCCCAGCGTGTCGGGCCTGGTGGATATCTCCCTGATCCGCATTACCGCCGCCGCCGCGGGCATTTACGAGATCGGCCAGAAAAAGGATCAGCTGATTCTGTACTCCGACGTGCTGCGGGCCGACCGGCTGCGCCCGGTGCTGGCCCAGCTGGGCGGCCGGGTCACCCTGAACGCCGTGCACAAGCCCTATCTGGCGGTGCGGGTGGCCCCGGGCGAAAAGCCGCTGGATCTGCTGCGCATGACCCTGGAGTGCCTGGGCCGGGCCGCCGCCCCGCCGCCCGCCGGGGACTGAGCCCTTTTGGTTGCAAAACCGGGATGCAGCGGCTATAATAGTTCTGATACAGACCCGGCCCGTCCGCGGGCCGTTGATACAAAGGAGCAACCGTTTTGAAAAAGCTGACAAAGATCCTGGCGCTGGGCCTGGCAGCGGCGCTGCTGCTGGCCGGCTGCGCCATCAAGACCCCCGCCATCGTGGGCACGGTGGGCAGCACTTCCATCCCCGCCGGTGTGTATCTGCTGGCCCAGTACGAGGCTTTTGTGCAGGCCCAGGCCCTGGCCTCCGGTACCGACGTGAACGAGGTGCTGAAAGCCACCGTCACCGACGAGGACGGCAACGAGACCACCGGCGAAGCCTACATCGCCGCCAAGACCCTGGACGGGGTGTACCGCTACGCCGCCGCCGAGAAGAAGTACGCCGAGATGGGCGGTGAGCTCTCCGAGAGCGACCTGGCCCTGATCACCGAGCAGGTGGATACCCAGTGGGAGAGCATGGAGGACACCTACACCGCCAACGGCATCGGCTACCAGAGCCTGCTGGCCTGGGCCCAGAACAGCTACAAGCAGGAGGCCCTGCTGGAGATGATCTACGGCCAGGACGGCACCGAGCCGGTGTCCGACGCGGAACTGACCGCCTACGCGGAGGAGAACTTCTTCCGTTTCAGCTACCTGCTGCTGCCCTATTTTGATATGAGCACCTTCTCCACCCTGGACGAGGAGCAGCAGGCGCAGGTGCTGGAGATGGCCCAGGAGGCCGCCGGCAAGACCGCGTCTTCCGCCGATCTGCAGGCCATGGCCGAGGAGTACCTGCCCCAGGTGGGCGAGCTGCTGGGCAACGGCATGGGGGCGGATTCCGCCGCCAATTACATGGTCACCGGCGCGCTGGTGAACTACGACACCCTGAGCAGCTATCTGGGTGAGGATGCCGCCGCGCAGGTCAAGGCCATGGCGGACGGGGAAGTCCGCGCGATGGAGAGCACCGGCTACAACTACGGCGCCGTGATTGTGGTCAAGGAGGCGGTGTTCAACGACACCACCACCCTGGATACCCTGCGCGCCGACGCGCTGTGGGGCCTTAAGTACGACGGGCTGCAGCAGCAGCTGGCCGACGAAGGCGCCGCTGTGGCCTCCCTGGATCAGGGGGCTATGAATACCTACAGCCCCCGCAATATCAAGGGGTAAGCTGCGAGCCGGGCCCCCGCGGGGTGCCCGGCTTTTTTGATACCAGCCATCGACCGGAAGAGGAGGATGCCCCATGCTGATCCGATGCGAAAGCTGCGGCAAAATGTTCGATTATGACAAACAGGACGGCCAGTGCCCCGCCTGCGGGGCGTTTGCGGCCCGTCCCACAGCCCAGGCGGCCCCGGCAGAGCCGCCTGTGGCCGGTTTCGGCACGGAAACCGGCGGGCTGGGCGGGGTGCAGGGCACCCTGCGCCGTCCGTCGGCCGTCCGCACCGCTGCCCGCCGGGGCAGCAGCCTGCTGTGGCTGCGGGTGGTGCTGGCCGGGCTGGGCCTTGCATTCTTTGCCCTGAGCGGGCTGATGCAGCCGCCCCGGGCCGACAACACCCGCCAGCCCGCCGCCGTAACCGCCCAGGCGGGCCAGGCGGTAACGGCAGCGGGCCGGGAGATGACCTTCAGCCAGCCCCAGCGGCTTACCGGCCGCACCGCCGGCCTGCCCGAGGGCTGGCAGCTGTACCGGGTGCGGGTGAGCGCCCCCGAACTGGAGGACTGGAACTCCCGCGCGGAGGCGGCGGTCAGCCTGTACGCGGGCGGCGGATACTGGCAGATGCTGGAGGACTACGAGCTGGAGCGGCTCTGGCCGGAACTGGCCGCGGAGTCGGTGGCCTCCTATGACCTGTCCGGCTGGGACGCGGTGGACGGCTGGCTGTACCTGGCCGGGCCCGCCGACGAGGCGGCCGTGCTCTGCCTGGAGGATCAGGTTCTGGACGAGGAATACGATCCCCACACCCGCACGGTGATAACCCTGACCCTTGACTGGGAGGAGGCGAGCGAGGCATGAAACATTCGGTAAAATGGTGGGTCAGCCTGCTGGCCTGCGCGGCGGTGTTCTGGGCGGGTCTTGTCTGCCTGATCATGAGCCTGGACAGCGGCGACGCGGTGCCGGTGCAGATGGCGGCGCGGGATCTGACCATAACCCCTGTGGCCTCACACGACCGTCCGGACGACTGGCGGGACTGGTACGAGGTGCGCTACACGCTGGAAAACCAGAGCGACCGCAGCCTGTCGATGGATTCCTATAATCTGCTGTATACCGCGGGCAGCGATACCCTCTATGCCTGGAGCGACGACGCGGACACCGCCCTGTCCGCCCGGCCGGTACTGCCGGCGGGCTGCAGCGTGGAGGTGTGCCACCTGCTGTATGTGGAAGAAGGGGAGAGCGCCCGGGTAAAGCTGCGGTACGACAGCTGGGATGCCCGCAGCGAGATCCTGCTGGAGTTCCAGCTGGGAGAATAAAGGAGGCGCGGCGATGGGATTCTGGTTCTTCATGCTGGGCATGGTGCTGCTGATCCCGGGTCTGCTGGCCCTGTTCGGCTGGTTCATGTGGCGGCATACCCCCAAAACCATCCAGTGGGTTTACGGGTACCGCACCACCCTGTCGATGAAAAATGAGTTTACCTGGCGGTTCGCCAACCAGTACGCCGGGCGGCTGATGTGCCGCGGCGGGCTGGTGATGCTGCCCCTGTCGGTGCTGGCCATGCTGCCGGTATGGGGCCGGGACGCCGATACGGTGGGCCTGGTGGGCGGCGCGCTCACGGTGGTGCAGCTGGTTATCCTGCTGGCGGTCATCCCCGCCACCGAGCACGCTTTGCGCCGCCGATTCAACAAGGACGGCAGCCCGCGGGGGTAGGCGGATGATTATGTGGGGGAGATAACATCTCCCCCACACCCCCTGGAAATCGTGGCCAAATACCTTTGGCCACAGGGATAGCAAAGTAAAAGGCCGGTGCGTATTCCGTGTACGCACCGGCCTTATCTTTATACTGTTCTTATACTGTTCCCCAGGGCCAAATATATTTGGCCCTGATTTCCGGGGGGTTGGGGGTCCGGGTCCGCGAAGCGGCCGGGTCTCCAGTGGAGACCCGGACCGGCAGGGCGGTCGGCGAAGCCGGGCGGGCGCATCGTTGTTGCGCCCGCAGCCCTTGTTGTCCCCCCGGATCGGCTTTACCGCGTCTCGTCCGCCTCGTCGGGCAGCTCGTCGGCGCCGCGGCGGGCGTCCCGGCATTCCAGGGCGGCCAGCCGCTTTTCCATCCGGCGCAGCTGCTCGTGCAGTACGTCCGGGATATCCCGCTGATCCAGATCGTCGCTGGGCCGCACCTTGGCGCCGTCCCGGCGCACCACCACGGCGGGCACCCCCGCCACCGTGCAGTTGGGCGGCACGCAGCTCAGCACCACGCTGCCCGCCGCGATGCGGGCGTTATCCCCGATCATCACCGGGCCCAGCACCTTGGCCCCCGCGCCGATCAGCACATTGTCCCCCAGGGTGGGATGCCGCTTGCCGGTATCCTTGCCGGTACCGCCCAGGGTCACCTGATGGTAGATGGTGCAGTTGGCCCCGATCTCGGCGGTCTCGCCGATCACCACCCCCATGCCGTGGTCAATGAACAGCCCCGGCCCGATGGTGGCCCCGGGATGGATCTCGATGCCGGTGAACCCCCGGCCCCACTGACTTACCATCCGGGCCAGGAAAAACCGCTTGTGCCGGTACAGCCAATGCCCTACCTTATAAAAGATCAGCACATGAAACCCCGGATACAGCAGCATCACCTGGGCCAGACTGGTGGCCGCCGGGTCCTTGCTCTGCATATTGCGGGCGTCTGCCAAAAGGCCCATACTTTCCCCTCCTGCCGCGCGTATTTGCCACCTATTATACACCACCCGCCCCCCGCCGCGCAACCGGAACGCCCTGCAATCACCGTCCGCCCTGCCTATAATGGTAAGCGCGGCGCCCGGAGGGGGGGCGCTGCCTATCTTGCGTGTGAGGGGAAAACCATGAGGAAAAAAGTGATGGACGGCTTTGCCATACTGTGCGCGGCCGTAAGTCTCGTTGTGTATGCCGGTGCGGCGGCATTGGGCGGGTTTTCGCTGCCGGGCGTGGTGCTGTACCTGCTGTCGGCGGCGCTGCTGGTGTTTCTGCCGGGCTACGGGCTGGCCCGGCGGCTGGTGGGAGAGCTGTCCCTTGCCGCCGCCGTCAGCCTGTCCTACTGCCTGGGGGTGGCGGTGCTGTTCCTGGGCTTTTTGGCGTCCGGGGCGCTGGGGCTGCCGGTATGGTGTATGTACCTGCCGGCGCTGGCCCTGGCCTGCCTGGGCGCGCGGGATCTGATCCGGCAGCGGCCCGCCCTGCCCCGCTTTGACCTGCCCGCCCGGCTGCTGGTGCTCTGCGGCGCGGCGGCGCTGGCAGGCTTTGGATGGAATGCCGTCTATATCGCCCAGCCCGCCCGGGTGGGGGTGCAGGTGGCGCTGTGCCGGGCTGCGCCCGTCCTACCCGGCGTATGCCGACACCGTGACCCCCGCCGAGGAGGAAGCAACCCTGTGGCTGAAACAGGCCATGGCCCCGGACGAGGTGTTCGCGGTGAACCGCAACGCCAAGGATCCGGCCATCGGGGAGGGAACCTGGCACTATTACACCGCGATGAGCGAGCGGCAGGCCTTCTGCGAAAGCTGGCGGTATTCCATGGATTACGGCTACGACTATTACCAGCTGCGGCACAATCTGGAACAGGTGAGCGACGCGATCTTTGCCGCGCCCGATGCGGCCACGGCCTTTGCCCTTGCCAGGGAAAACGATATCCAGTGGCTGTACGTCAGCCGGGTCATCCGGCAGGAGGGATTTGCCGGCGCGGAACCGGCCTTTGAAAACCAGGCCGCCCTCATCTACCGGGTGGAATAAAACCTGTCGTTTTTTGTGGTTGACATCCCCTGCGCGGTATGATAGAATAGACCGAAATGTAAAGGGGGTGGCCGTTTTGTGTAAAGAATTTGCACTGGCCGCCTCCGTTTTTTTGCCCCGCCGTTTTCCGCTGCGGGGCCGGTGCCCGTTTTTTTGACTTTTCCTTTCGGGGAAAAGTTTTTTTTTGCCCAAAATCTGTAAGGAGGCCCTGCCATGCTCATCCAGAACGCCCGTTTGTCCGACGGCAGCGCCGTGGATCTGCGCCTTGCCGGCGGCAAGATCGCGGCCATCGGCCTGTCCCTCGCCCCCGAATCCGGCGAGGAGGTTCTCGACGCCGCCGGCCGCACCCTGCTGCCCGGCTTCATCGACCTGCACTGCCACTGGCGCACCCCCGGCTTTGAATACAAGGAGGACATCGCCACCGGCAGCGCCGCCGCGGCGGCGGGCGGCTACACCTTCGTGAACCTGATGCCCAACACAAAACCCGTGTGCTCCAGCGGGGAACAGGCCCACGCCGTCATGGCCCGGGCGGAACAGATCGGCCTGGTGGGGGTCAACCAGACCGTCTCCATCACCGAGAACTTTGACGGGGTGACCCTGGATCACCTGAAAACCCTGCCCGAGGACCTGCGCTTCGTCACCGAGGACGGCAACGGTGTGCAGAGCGCCAATGTGATGGCCAAGGCGTTCGCCATCTGCTCCCAGCGGGGCATCACCATCATGAGCCACGCCGAGGACCGGGAGGTCAGCCCCTGGGACTACCGCCTGGCAGAAAACCTGGAAACGGTGCGCAACCTGCACCTGTGCGAATACTACGGCACCCGGCTGCACATGTGCCATGTGAGCACCCGCGAGGCCGTCGAGGCCATCGCCGCCGCCAAGAGCCGGGGCGTGCCGGTGACCTGTGAGGTCACCCCCCATCACCTGTGGTTCGCCGACAGCGAGTACCGGGTGAATCCCCCCATCCGCACCGCCGACGACGTGGCCGCCCTGATCGAGGGCATCCGCGCCGGCGCGGTGGACGCCATCGCCACCGACCACGCCCCCCACTCCGACGAGGACAAGGAAAAAGGCGCAGCGGGCATGGTAGGGCTGGAGACGGCCTTCTCCGTATGCTATACTAAGCTGTGTAAGGAACAGGGGCTGGAACTCTACCTGCTGGAAGCCCTTATGAGCCGGTTCCCCGCCGCCATCCTGGGGCTGAACAGCAAGGGCCGCATCGCCGTGGGCGCGGACGCGGACCTGACCCTGGTGGACCTGGACGCGGTGTGGACGGTGGATAAGGACAAGCTGCATTCCAAGAGCCGCAACTGCCCCTACCATGGACAGACCCCGACCGGCCGGGTGGTTCTGACCATCCGGGACGGCCGCATCACCTATAAAGCCTGAACAAACACTGCTGCAAGGAGGAAACAATCATGAAAACCAACATGGACAAGCTGTACGACGCGGTGGCCCAGCGCGGCCCTGTCTGCGTGGGGCTGGATACGGACCCCAGCTACCTGCCCGCCGACTTTGTGCGCAGTGAGCTGACCGCCGGGGAGAACCTGGTGCGGTTCAACCGGGCGATCTTCGAGGCCACCAAGGACGTGGCCGGCTGCTTCAAGGTGCAGATCGCCTACTACGAGGCCCTGGGCCTGGACGGTCTGCGCGCCTACGCCGAGACCCTGAAGATGGTGCGGGAAGCCGGCCTGCCGGTGATCGCCGACATCAAGCGGGGCGACATCGCCAAGACCGCCGAGATGTACGCCAAGGCCCATCTGGACGGGGAGTTCGAGGCCGACTACGTGACCCTGGCCCCCTACATGGGCCTGGATTCCATCCGCCCCTACATGCCCTACGTGACCGAAAAGGGCAAGGGCCTGTTCGTGCTGGTGCGTACCTCCAACCCCGGCGCGAAGGATTTTGAGTACGAAAAGCTGGCCGACGGCCGCCACGTCTACGACATGGTGGGCGACAAGCTCAACGCCATGGGCAAGGAGTGCCTGGGCGAGAGCGGCTACTCCAGCCTGGGCCTGGTGATCGGCGGCACCCACATCGAGGAAGCCGCCGAGATCCGCGCCCGCTACCAGGACAGCTTCTTCCTGATCCCCGGCTACGGCGCCCAGGGCGGCACCGCCGCCGACATCGCCCAGTATCTGACGGGGGGCAACGGCGGTGTGGTGAACAGCAGCCGCAGCGTGCTGCTGGCCTGGAAGAAACAGCCCGGCGTGGCCTTTGACCAGGCCGCCCGCAACGAGTGCGAGCACATGCGCGCGGCCATCGCCGCCGAGTGCGCCCGCCTGGAGGGCTAAAGAATGGCGAAACATACCACACAGGCCCCGGTGCTGGCCATGACCCGGGTCACCGATACCGTCTGGCAGCTGCGCGCCGGCTGGGACGGGCCGGTGCGGGCCGGGCAGTTCTTCATGCTGCGCGGCTGGCAGGGCAAAGACCCCCTGCTGGGCCGCCCCATCAGCGTCCACGACTGGGGCGAGGATTGGGTGGACTTCCTGTTTGAAGTGCGGGGCGAGGGCACCCGCCTGCTGAGCGCCCTGGAACCCGGCGATACGCTGGAACTCACCGGCGCGCTGGGCAACGGCTTTGAAACCGACCTGCCCGCGGGCACCAGGGTGGCCCTGGTGGGCGGCGGCATCGGGGTGGCCCCCCTGCTGGGCACCGCCCGGGCGCTGCGGGCCGCGGGCTGCGCTGTGACCCTGTTTGCCGGTTTCCGGGACGAGCCCTATGTGCTGGATAAGTTCGAGGCCCTGGGCTGCGCTGTGCAGCTGGCCACCGACAGCGGCCGCTTCGGCCACAAGGGCTTTGTGACCAACCTGCTGAACCCCGCCGACTTTGACCGGGTGCTGGTCTGCGGGCCGGAAGTGATGATGGAAAAGATCGCCCGCGCCTGCCTGGCGGCAAAGGTTCCGGTCTTTGTCAGCCGGGAAAGCCACATGGCCTGCGGCATCGGGGCCTGTCTGGGCTGCACCTGCCACACCAAGAACGGCCCCAGGAGCACCTGCAAGGACGGGCCGGTATTCCCCGGGGAGGTGCTGTATGAGTAAAGCGGACATTCGGGTGAACCTGTGCGGGGTGGAACTGAAGAACCCGGTCATCACCGCCAGCGGAACCTTCGGCTACGGCCAGGAATACACCGATTTCATGGACGTAAGCGCCCTGGGCGGCATCTGCAGCAAGGGCGTGACCTACGTGCCCAAGTACGGCAATGAGGGCCGCCGCCTGGTGGAGACCCCCGCCGGGCTGATCAACTCCATCGGCCTGCAGAATCCGGGCGTGCAGCATTTCATCGACCACGAGCTGCCCTCCATGCTCAAGCTGGGCCCGGCGGTGCTGGCGAACCTGGGCGGCGCCTCCATCGAGGATTACGAGGCGGGCGCGGCCCTGCTGGACGCCACCGAGGTGCCCTTGATCGAGCTGAATATCAGCTGCCCCAACGTGAAAGCGGGCGGCATTGCCTACGGCGTGAAGTGCGAAAGCGCCCGGGAGGTGGTGCGCCGGGTGCGCGCCGCCACCAGAAAGCCGCTGATCGTCAAGCTGAGCCCCCAGGCCGAGGACCTGGTGGCCATGGCCCGCACCTGCCAGGAGGCAGGGGCCGACGGGGTGAGCCTGGTGAACACCTTCACCGCCCTGTCCATCGACATCGAGCGCCGCAAACCGGTGTTCAACAATGTGTACGCGGGCCTGTCCGGCCCGGCCATCAAGCCTATCGCCCTGCGGATGGTGCACCAGGTGTGCCACGCGGTACAGATCCCGGTGGTGGGCCTGGGCGGCATCGCCAGCGCCTCCGACGCCATCGAGTTCATCATGGCGGGGGCCACGGCGATCCAGGTGGGCACCGCCAACTTCATCCGGCCAGGGCTGTCCGCCGAGATCGCGGCGGGCATCCAGACCTGGTGCGATGACCATGGGGTAAAAGACCTGGACGAAATCCGAGGCTGTGTATAAAGAAAGGGAGAGAAAAATGAGCGAAGCGTTGCAGATCATGAAAGAATGCGAAGCCGTACTGGAGGGCCATTTCCTGCTGAGCAGCGGCCGTCACAGCGGCATCTACTGCCAGTGTGCCAAACTGCAGCAGTGGCCGGACAAGGCCGCGGTTGTGATGGCCCCGGTGGCGGACAAGCTGCGGGAGCTGAACATTGACGTGGTGGTGGGCCCGGCCATGGGCGGCATTGTCTACGCCTACGAACTGGGCCGCCAGCTGGGCCGCCGCGCCATCTTTACCGAGCGTGTGGACAACGTGATGGCCCTGCGCCGCGGTTTTGAGATCCAGCCCGGCGAGCGCTGCATCATTGCCGAGGACGTGGTCACCACCGGCATCTCCAGCCTGGAGACCAAGGCCGTGATCGAGGCCCACGGCGGCGTCTGCGTGGGCATCGCCTGCGTGGTGGACCGCACCAAGGCCGAAGCGCCCAGCCCCATTCCCATCGTGGCCAGCGCCGTGAAGCTGGACCTGCCCAACTACCTGCCGGAGGAGTGCCCCCTGTGCGCCGAGGGCGAGCTGCCGCTGGTGCATCTGGGCAGCCGCAAGATGGCCCAGAAGGCCGAGAACCGCTGAGGGGGGCGCCCATGAAAGCGATCTTACTGCTGGCCAACGGCCAGATCTTCGAGGGCGAAAGCCTGGGCCTGCCCGGCACCACCATCGGCGAGGTGGTCTTTGCCACCGGCATGGTGGGCTTTGAGGAGACCCTCACCGACCCCAGCTACTACGGCCAGATCATCACCCAGACCTACCCCCTGATCGGCAACTACGGCATGAACAGCCAGGACAAGGAGAGCGGTCGGGTATGGGCCCGGGGCTACATCGTGCGGGAAGCCTGCACCGCCCCCTCCAACTTCCGCTGTGAGATGACCCTGGACGCCTTCCTGAAGGACAACGGGGTCGTGGGCATCCAGGGCCTGGATACCCGCCGCCTGACCCGCGTGCTGCGGGAAAGCGGCGTGATGAACGGCGCCATTACCACCGAATACGACAAGATGGACCAAGCCGCCCGGGCCGACCTGATGGCCCGCATCCGGGGCTACGCCGTCACCGACGCGGTGGTGTCGGTCACCTGTGAAGAGCGCACCGAGCACAACATCGGCGGCGCGCCCCATGTGGCGCTGCTGGACTTCGGCTGCAAGACCAACATCCTGCGCTGTCTGGTCAAGCGGGGCTGCCATGTCACCGTGCTGCCCTCCACCACCACCCCGGAGGAGCTGGCCGCGCTGGCGCCGGACGGGCTCATGCTCTCCAACGGCCCCGGCGACCCGGCCGAGAATGTGGACCTGATCGCCCGTCTGCGGGTCATGCTGGACAGCGGCATCCCCACCTTCGGCATCTGCCTGGGGCATCAGCTCACCGCCCTGGCGGCGGGCGCGTCGACCACCAAGCTGAAATACGGCCATCGCGGCGCCAACCAGCCGGTCACCCAGGTGGGCACCCACCGCACCTACATCACCAGCCAGAACCACGGCTACGCGGTGGTGGGCGAGAGCCTGCCCGCCCAGGTGGGCGCGGTGAGCCATGTGAACGCCAACGACGGCACCTGCGAGGGCGTGCAGTATTCCCAGTGGAACTGCTTCACCGTGCAGTTCCATCCGGAAGCCTGCGGCGGCCCCCGCGACACCGAATTTTTGTTCGACACCTTTATCCAGCGCATCAACGAGAGCAAGGAGGATCGCCATGCCTAAGGATACATCCATCAAAAAGGTGCTGGTGATCGGTTCCGGCCCCATCATCATCGGCCAGGCGGCGGAGTTTGACTACTCCGGCACCCAGGCCTGCCGCGCCCTCAAGAGCGAGGGCATCGAGGTGGTGCTGGTCAACTCCAACCCGGCCACCATCATGACCGACCCGGACATCGCCGACCGCGTGTATGTGGAGCCGCTGGTGGCCCGGGTGGTGGAACGCATCATCGAAAAGGAAAAGCCGGACGCCATCCTGCCCAACCTGGGCGGCCAGACCGGCCTGAACCTGGCCATGGAACTGGCCCGCAGCGGCTATCTGAAAAAGGCCGGCGTGCGTCTGCTGGGCTGCCGCCCCGAGACCATCGACCGGGCTGAGGACCGGCAGCTGTTCAAGGACACCATGGAGAAGCTGGGCCAGCCCTGCATCCCCAGCAAGGTGGTCAACACCCTGGAGGACGCCCTGGCCTTTGCCGAACAGATCGGCTACCCGGTCATCGTGCGCCCGGCCTTCACCATGGGCGGTACCGGCGGCGGTATCTGCCAGGATAAGGAGCAGCTGCACGAGATCGGCACCAACGGCCTGCGCCTGTCCCCGATCCATCAGGTGCTGATCGAAAAGTGCATCGCCGGCTGGAAAGAGATCGAGTACGAGGTCATGCGGGACGCCGCCGGCAACGTGATCACCGTCTGTAACATGGAGAACCTGGACCCGGTGGGCGTGCATACCGGCGACTCCATCGTGGTGGCCCCCAGCCAGACCCTCTCCGACAAGGAATACCAGATGCTGCGCACCGCCGCGCTGGATATCATCAGCGAGCTGGGCATCGAGGGCGGCTGCAACTGCCAGTTTGCCCTGAAGCCGGACAGCTTTGAGTACGCGGTCATCGAGGTCAACCCCCGTGTGAGCCGTTCCTCCGCGCTGGCCTCCAAGGCCACCGGCTATCCCATCGCCAAGGTGGCCACCAAGATCGCCATCGGCTACACCCTGGACGAGATCACCAACGACGTGACCGGCGAGACCTGCGCCTGCTTCGAGCCCGCGCTGGACTACGTGGTGGTCAAGTACCCCAAGTGGCCCTTTGACAAGTTCGTCTACGCCAACAAGGCCCTGGGTACCCAGATGATGGCCACCGGCGAGGTCATGGCCATCGGCAACAACTTTGAAACCGCTCTCATGAAGGCCGTCTCCAGCGTGGAGCTGGGCCTGGACAGCATGACCCTGCCCGAACTGGCCGAGCTGACCGACGAGCAGGTGGTGGACAAGCTGCATGTACAGGACTCCGACCGGGCGTTCGTGGTCTACGAGGCCCTCAAGCGGGGCGTGGCCCACGATGTGATCTACGACATCACCAGGATCGACCACTGGTTCCTGGACAAGATGCAGCATCTGGCCGACCTGGAAAAGGGCCTGGCCGAGGGCGAACTGACCGAGGAGAAATACCGCACCGCCAAGAAGTTCGGCTTCCTGGACAAGACCATCCAGCGGCTGTCCGGTCAGGAGATTCCCTGCAAAATCAACGCTGTGTATAAAATGGTGGACACCTGCGCCGCGGAATTTGCCGCCCGCACCCCCTATTTCTACTCCACCTACGACGAGGAGAACGAGGCTGCCCAGTTCATTGCCCAGACCAGCGACCCGAACCGGAAAAAGGTGCTGGTGTTCGGCTCCGGCCCCATCCGTATCGGCCAGGGCATCGAGTTCGACTACTGCAGCGTGCACGCGGTGTGGACCCTGAAAGAGCACGGCTGCGAAGCGGTGATCGTCAACAACAACCCGGAAACCGTCTCCACCGACTTTGACACCGGCGACCGGCTGTATTTCGATCCGCTGAACCCGGAAAGCGTGGACAACATCATCGCCACCGAGCAGCCCTGGGGGTGCGTTGTGCAGTTCGGCGGCCAGACCGCCATCAAGCTGGTCAAGCATCTGGCCCAAAAAGGCGTGCGCATCCTGGGCACCCCCGCCGACGCCATCGACGAGGCCGAGGACCGGGAGCGGTTCGACGCGCTGCTGGAGCGCTGCCATATCCCCCGTCCGAAGGGAACCACCGTCTTTACCACCGAGGAAGCCCTGGCGGCCGGCGAGGAGCTGGGCTACCCGGTGCTGCTGCGTCCCAGCTACGTGCTGGGCGGCCAGAACATGATCATCGCCCACAGCCCCGAGGACGTGACCGAGTACATGGCCATCATCACCAGCCATGTGGACATGGCCAACCCGGTGCTGGTGGACAAGTACCTGTCCGGCACCGAGTGTGAGGTGGACGCCATCTGCGACGGCGAGGATTTCCTGATCCCCGGCATGATGGAGCACATCGAGCGGGCGGGCATCCATTCCGGCGACTCGATCAGCGTCTATCCGCCCCAGAACCTGACCCAGCGTGTCCGCGCCACCCTGGTGGACTATACCGGCCGCCTGGCCCGGGCGCTGAAGGTCGTGGGCCTGGTGAACATCCAGTACGTGGTGCAGAACGGCCAGGTGTACGTGATCGAGGTGAACCCCCGGTCCAGCCGTACCGTGCCCTACATCAGCAAGGTGACCGGCGTTCCCATGGTGGAGCTGGCGGTGCGCTGCTGCCTGGGCGAAAAGCTGCGGGAGATGGGCTACGGCATCGGCCTGTACCCGGACGCGGCCAACGTGGCGGTCAAGGTGCCGGTGTTCAGCTTTGAAAAGCTGCACGACGTGGACACCCAGCTGGGCCCCGAGATGAAGAGCACCGGCGAGGTGCTGGGCATCGCGCCCACCTTCCAGGACGCGCTGCTGAAAGGCCTGGTAGGCGCGGGCTACGCCTTCAAGAAGCCCGGCCCCGGCAGCTGCTGCATCATCACCGTCAAAACCAGCGACCAGCCGGAAGTGGCGGACATCGCCTGGCAGCTCAAGCAGATGGGCTACAAGCTGTACGGCACCAGCGGCACGGCCCATTATCTGAACAACCAGATGATCCCCTGCAACGAGGTGCGCAAACTCAGCGAGGCCCGGCCCAATATCCAGGATCTGCTGGAAAGCGGCCTGGTGGACTACGTGATCAGCACCAGCGCCAAGGGCCGCAGCCCCAAGCTGGACAGCGTGCGGATGCGCCGCAAGACGGTGGAGCTGAGCATCCCCTGCCTGACCGCCATCGACACCGCCCGCGCCCTGGTGGACTGCCTCAAGAGCGGCCGCACCCTGGACGACGTGGAGCTGGTGGATATCTCCAAGCTGTAAGGCTGCCAGGGTAACGTGAGGGGCAGAACTCTCCGGCCCCTGGAAAAACAAACAAGGCCCGCGCAGGAGTTTTCAGCTCCGCGCGGGCCTTTTCATTTGCCGGGGGCTTTGGTATAATGCTAATTGTGGAAGTTTGCGGCATTGTCCGCTTCAAAATGATAGGCCGCGCCGGTGCGGGCGCGGGCAGGAGGTAGGAAATCACTATGTTATACCGCGATTTGCAGGCCAGCCCGGAGATTCTGCAGGCGGTGGAGCGGATGGGCTTCACCGAGATGACCGAGGTGCAGGAAAAAGCCATTCCGGAGATGATGGCCGGGCACGACATCACCGCCAAGGCCCCCACCGGCACCGGCAAAACCTGCGCCTTCGGCATTCCGCTGATCGAGCGCCTGGACAAGGACAAGGCAGTGCCTCAGGCGGTGGTGCTGGCCCCCACCCGGGAACTGGCCCGCCAGATTGCCGACGATCTGCGGGATCTGACCCATTTTCTGCCCCAGGTGCGGGTGGCCTGCGTGTACGGCGGGGCCAATATGCAGGGCCAGGTGGATCAGCTGAAAAAGGGCTGCCAGATCGTGGTGGCCACTCCGGGCCGCCTGATGGATCACATGAAGCACCGCAGCATCGACGTAAGCGCCGTCACCACCGTGGTGCTGGACGAGGCGGACGAGATGCTGGACATGGGCTTCTACAAGGATGTGCGCCGGATCATCGATTCCATGAAAGCCCGCAAGACCCTGTGTATGTTCAGCGCCACCATCAGCCGGGAGGTCATGGACATCGGCTGGCTGTACCAGAAAGACCCGGTGGAGATCACCGTGCGTCCCGCCGAGGAAAGCCAGCCCAAGATCACCCAGTACACCCTGCTCACCACCGGCCGCAACAAGCTGGCGGATCTGGCCCAGATCATCATCGGCCAGGGCCACAAGCGGGTGATGGTGTTCTGCAACACCAAGTTCACCACCGCCATCCTGACCAACCAGCTGGCCCGGCTGAATTTCGTGGTGGACTGCCTGCACGGCGATCTGAGCCAGGCCGAGCGCAACAAGATTATGAGCGCCTTCCGGGAGGGCAAGCTGAACGTGCTGGTGGCCACCGACGTGGCCGCCCGGGGCATCGACGTGGACGATGTGGACGCGGTGATCAACTACGACGTGCCGCCCTCCATTGAATACTACACCCACCGCATCGGCCGCACCGGCCGGGCCAAGCGCAGCGGCGTGGCCTACCTGCTGTACGTGGCCGAGGAAAAACGCCGGGTGGAGGAGATGCTGCGCCTGACCCGCAACGCCGATCTGGCCATTCCGGTGCATTTCGACGATGCCCACGAAACCCTCATCGAGGAGGAACGTTCCACCCAGGATAAGTTCCAGATCAAACAGTATTTTTAACGGCTGCCGGCCCGGGGAAAGGCTTTCCCCGGGCCGGCTCATTTTTGTTGCCGGGATATTTTTCACAAACCCCTTGACCTTCCCCCGGGTGGAAGGTGTACAATGACCCCAATAACCAGCGAAGGGGGAACCGGATTGCAGATCAAAGAGGTGGAAGCCCGGGTGGGCGTCACCCGCAAGAACATCCGCTTTTATGAAAAAGAGGGGCTGCTGGCCCCCCGGCGGCAGGCGGGCAACGGATACCGGGACTATACCGAGGAGGAAGTGGCGCGGCTGGAGCGGATCAAGCTGCTGCGCAAGCTGGACGTGCCGCTGGAGGAGATCGCGGCCATGCTGGACGGGCGGCTGACCCTGGCCCAGGGGATGCGGCGGCATCTGGTGACCCTGGAACACCGGCAGGACAACCTGGCCACCGCCCGGGCGCTGAGCGAGCGTCTGGTGCAGGAACCCGGCCTGCTGGAAGGGCTGGACGCCGGCGCCTATCTGAGCGAGATGGCCGCGCTGGAACAGAAGGGGGTACGGTTTGTGGATGTGAAGAAGCAGGACAAAAAGCAGCGTACCCGGGGCGCGCTGCTGGCGGCGGGCACCTTTCTGGGGCTGATGGCGCTGCTGGAAGCGCTGATGGCCTGGGCCCTGTGCACCGAACCGGCGCCGCTGCCCATTGCGCTGCTGATCCTGGGCATTCCGCCCGTGTTTGTTGTGGGCGCGCTGCTGGCGCTGCGCCAGCGTCTGCGCGAGATTGAAAGGAGCGAGATCGATGCTTATCGTGAATACTGAGAATATCCCCGGCCGCCGCTATGAAGTGCTGGGCCTGGTGCGGGGCAGCGTGGTGCAGAGCAAGAACTTCGGCAAGGACTTTATGAGCGCCATGAAAACCCTGGTGGGCGGCGAGATCACCGCCTACACCGAACTGCTGCAGGAGGCCCGGCAGATCGCCATGGGCCGGATGGTGGCCCAGGCGGAGGAACTGGGGGCGGACGCCATCGTCTGCCTGCGGTATGCCTCCTCCAGTGTGATGCAGGGCGCGGCCGAGGTAATTTCCTACGGCACCGCCGTGCGCTTCACCGACAAGTAACCAAAGGAGGCCGGAATCATGGATAGTGTATCGCTTTTGGGGGCGGCCTTCTGGCTGGGTGTGGGCGCTGTGTTCACCTTTCTGATGCCCATCGTGCTGCTGGTGGTGCTGCTGGTGCGCCGGATGGTCAGCAGCAAGCCGCTGGCGCTGGGCTTTGCGGCCTTTGGCGTCAGCCAGATCGTGCTGCGGATTCCGCTGCTCAGCGTATTGAGCCTGTGGCAGCCCTACGTGGACTGGGCCACCGCCCACATGTGGCTGCAGCTGCTGCTGGTGGGGGGCTTGAGCGCGGGCCTGTTTGAGGAGACCGCCCGGCTGGGCGGCGCCTGCCTGCTCAACCGGAAAGGCTTTACCTACAAAGATGTGATCAGCTTCGGGCTGGGCCACGGTCTGTGCGAGGTGATATTGCTGGTGGGGCTCAGCCAGATCAGCAGCCTGGCCACCACCCTGGCGGTGGCTTTTGCCCCCGGGATGATGCAGCAGGCGCTGGGGGCGCAGTTTGACCTGGTGATCAGCCAGCTGGCGGCGGTAAGCCCGCTGACCATCCTGCTGGCCATCGTGGAACGGCTGGGCGCGGTGAGCCTGCACGTGTTCAACACGGTGCTGGTGTTCCGGGCGGTGCGGCAGCGCCAGCCGCTGTTCTACCTGGCGGCCCTGGCCGTGCACACCGCCGGCAACTTCCTGGTGGTGGCGGTCAACCTGACGGTGGGCGCCGTGCCCGCCGAAGGCCTGATGCTGCTGATCGGCGCGGCCTGCCTGGCCGGTACGCTGGCCGGCCGCAAGGCATTTGCCCAATAACAACAGCAAAGCGGGGCGCATCCTGTGAGGGGATGCGCCCCGCTTTTTATCGTTTTGCCAGTCGTTGTACCGCCAGGGCCGCGGCCCAGAGCAGCCCTGCCCCCAGAGGCAGCAGCACCGGCATGGTGCCGTCCGCCCAAAGCAGGTACCAACTGGGCGGCAGCGCCCGGCTGAGCGGTGTCAGCGCCGGGGCATAGCGGGTCACGTCCAGCAGCGCCGGGCAGAGCAGCACACAGCCCACCGCCAGCCAGGGCAGCGCCAGTGCCCCCATGTCCGGCCCGGCGGGCAGCGCCGCCCAGAGCAGCGCCAGCGCCGGAACCGCCAGACAAAGCAGCCCCAGCCCGGCAAGCTGCCGCCCCACCGGCCCGAAGCCTGGCAGCCGTGCCGCGGCCAGTGTCCCCACCAGGCAGAGAGCCAGGGGGTACAGGGTGCTTTCCGCCAGCAGCGGGGCTTCCAGCGCCGCCCTCCCGGCCAGGGGACGGGCCCGGCGGTACCAGCCGCTCTGCCGCAGGCTTTTCAGGCTGCCGCCGGTCAGCAGCGCCCGGGCGGTCACCAGAATCCCCAGCGCCAGCCGGGCCAGCGCCCCGGCCCAGCCCGCGGCCCCCAGGCTGGCCAGGCTGCCGCCCCCCTCCACCGTCAGGATCATGGGGGAGCGGTTGGCCAGCTGCCCGGTCAGGCGTTCCGCCCAGGCGGATTCTTCGTCCGCCGGGATCAGCTTTGTATCCGCCAGCCAGGCCGCGGCCAGCGCGCCGGACCGCTGCCCCAGCACCGCCGCCGCCAGCTGTTCCCGGGCGGGGGCGGCCAGCAGACTGCCCGGATGGGTCAGCTGCAGAAACTGCGGGTCGTCCGGTGTGCCGGTCAGCACAAAGGCACAGTCCCACAGCCCGGCAGCCACCTGCCGCCGGGCCTCCTGTTCGGTGCAGGGGCGGTACTCCACCGGGGCGGTCTCCAGCTGCGCCCAGACTGCCTGCCCGAACGCCGTGTCCGCGGGCAGACACAGGCCCACCACCGGGTCGCCGCCCGCCGCGCCGGGCGCAAATCCCAGTGCCCACAACGCCAGCGGCACCGCCAGCAGCCCGGCCAGAGATGCGGGCCGCCGCCACCGGCGCAGCCGCCGCCCCAGCGCGGGGAGAATATAGCCGGTCAGCATGGGGCAGCCCTCCTTCCCGCACGGCGGGCGCCCAGCGCCGCGGCGCACAGGGCCAGCCCCCATAGGGCCAGCGCAGCCCATTCCGCCGCCGGGGCCCGGTAGCCCAGCGGCACGGCCAGCACCGTGCGAAGCAGCGCGGGCGGCGTCCAGCGGCCCGCCGCCCACAGCCAGCCGGGCAGCAGCACCGGCGGCAGCACACAGCCCGCCGCCAGGGCCGAAGCTCCGGCCAGCCCCAGGGCCAGCGCCCCGGCCCGGCTTCGGCTGGAAACCGGGCCGCAGCACAGCCCGGCAAACCCCGCCGCCGTCAGGGCGGCCAGCGCCGCCGGGATCAGGCAGGCCAGCGGGGCCCGGCTGAGTACCGCCAGCGGCAGAAAGAACAACACAAGATACAGCCCGAAGGCGCAGACCAGCCCGGCCCCCGCCGGGGCCAGGGGAGACAGCCCCACCGCCCGGGCCCGCTGCCAGAGCGCCGTCTGCTCTCCGCCGCCCAGGCAGGGCCAGAACAGCGGTGCGCAGAGCAGCAGCAGGCAGGCCAGCGTGCCCAGGGCGTAGTGTTCCGCCGGGGGCAGTGCGGCGGCGGCCAGCGTTTCGATGCGGAACATCCGGCCCCGTTCCAGCACCGCCCGGGCAAAGGCCAGGTTCACCCCGGCCACCGCCTGCTCCCGGGTCAGGGGCGGGTCCGGTATCTGGTCATAGACCGCCAGCGCCGCGTAGATGCCCGCCTGGCTGTCGGTAAGCAGGGCGGCCGCGGTCTGGCCCATCCAGGCGGTCAGCGCCCCTTCCAGCGGCAGGCCCGGGGCGGTCTCCAGGGTAGGGGAACGGTTCTCCCCGTTCAGGATGCTGGCCAGAAAGTCCTCCGGCAGCCACACTACCCCCGCCGCTTCCCCCGCCGCCAGGGCGCGCCGGGCTTCTTCCGGCCCGGCGGCGGAAAACCGGCACCAGCTGGCCAGGTCGCCCATCCGGCCCAGCAGCCCGGCCAGGGTCTCCGCTTCGGCCTGGGCCGCTTCGCTCTCACCGGTCAGCAGCACCGTCAGCACCGGCGCGTCCCCGTCCCGGCTTGTCAGCGCGGCCCCGGCCCCGGCAGCCAGTGCCCAGGCAAGCAGACACAACACAAACAGCGCCGCCCCCAGGCGGCGCTGCCGTTTGATCATCCAGCCGGTCAGTGCCAGAAATCCGCGCATAGCCTCATCACCACATGTTGCTGCCGGTCAGCGGCGCGTAGACCATGGAGTTGAACTCACCCAGCAGACTGAACAAAAATTCCTGCACTTCGATGTCGCTCATGTCGTTGAGCAGGGTGGGGGTGTATGCCAGCTCGTCCATGGGCTCGCCGGGGGCGATGGCCAGTTTGGCACTCAGCCCCAGGGTCAGGCCGTTCGCCTCCAGGGACAGATCACTCAGATCCACCACCAGCGTCCGGGCGTCCGGGTCGGCCAGCCAGCTGCCCAGCGCCGCCAGACGCACCGTGCCGCCCCAGCCGTCGTCAACCAGCAGTTCGGCGGTCAGGTTTTGATCCGCTTTCTTGCTGTCCAGATCCAGCATAAAGGTGACCGGGGTCTCCCCGTACATGGTCAGCCGGCCGCTGGTGGTCAGGTGTCCGCCCGGGGCGGTATGGGCGCCGCTCAGCTCAAGAACCGTCACCTCGGTGCCGTCATCGGCCAGCGCCCGCAGCGCCAGCACATCCAGCAGGGTGCCGTCCATGCCCAGTTCCAGCTGCAGCACGCCGCCCACCTGCTCCACGGTCATCCGCACGACCTGCTTGTTCTGGATCAGAAACTCCATATTCAGCATTTCGGGCAACTCGGCCAGCAGGCTGTCCAGCGACTGGCGCAGGCTGTCCACCGTCAGGGAAGGATTGCTCATCATAAGGGACTTCATGACTTCGGCCACATTGGGGTCGGCCAGCAGCGCATCGGCGCAGGCGTTTGTCCATACGGCCAGCGCCGCCCGCGGGGCGGATACCGTCACCCGATCCAGCTTCCGGTCCTGGCCCTGGGCGGTTACCGTAACGCCCTTTTCCCGGTCGATCTCCACCTCGTCCAGCAGGGTGCGGGTGGCTTCCCACATCGCGTCGGTGGTGGCGGGTTCCAGCGGTTTGCCGGTCTCCAGCCAGTTGTAGCTGTCGGCGTAGGGATTCAGATCCATCTCCGGGTCCAGGGCTTCGCCGCCCAGCAGCCGGTTGATCTGGGCGCCGAAGCCCTCGTTGAGGGTACCGTACCATCGGCCGGTGGTCAGCTGGGGCGAGGCAAAGGCGATCATCTCGTCATCCAGCCATACATCGGTCAGCAGCACCGTGAAATCCCCCATATTCAGGGTATAAGTAAACAGCGACCGCCGGGCTTCCAGGTCGCTCTGGGCCTGCAGCGTAAACTGCAGCCCTTTCAGCATGTCGGCCTCTGGCCCGTCGAAGGGCAGCTGTTCCAGCCGCACCGACTGGGTGATGACCGACTGCTGGATGGCCCGGTTCAGCCCCAGGTTCTCCTGCAGGGTGGCCTGCTCCTGCTCCAGGGTGGCGGCGGTGTTCGCCAGGCTGTTGAACAGGTATACCGCCGGGTTCATGGCCCGCAGCAGGGCGGGCACCCCCAGCGCCAGCAGCAGGATCATCACCACAGCCGCCGCCGCGATCCCCACCCACAGGCCGGTGCGCCGTTTGCGGGGCGGAGCGGCCGGGGCGGCCGGGGCGGCCACCGCGCCGGTGACCGGATCCGCACCCCGCACGCCCGGCATCAGCACCGTGTCCGCCTGGGCGGGATCAGGGGCTGTTACCGGCGTGCCGCATTTTGCGCAGAACCGCTGTCCCTCCGCCAGCGGGGCGCCGCATCGTTTACAGATCATACCAATATCCTCCTTTTGCCTCTTTTCTTCTGTATGGCAGACAGGCGCGGCCGCGCCTGTTGTCTTTATACCGGGCGGCCGTTTTCCAGCCGCAGCCGTGCGCCGCACAGCCCGGCCAGATCCGCCTCATCGTGGCTGCACAGCACCAGGCATCCGCCGCCGGGCAGGTAAACCTGCCGCAGCCAGGCGGTCAGCCGGGCGCGGGTGTGTGCGTCCAGCGGGGCAAAGCTCTCGTCCAGCAGCAGGCAGGCGGGCCGGGCGCACAGGGCCATGGCCAGGCTTACCCGGCGGCTCATCCCGCCGCTCAAAGCGCCGCAGCGCAGCCCCCGCAGTTCATCCAGCGCCAGCAGCTGCCGCAGCTGTGCGTCCATCGGGCCCCGCAGCCCGCACAGCCCCCGCCACAGCCGCAGTACCTCATCGGTGGTGGCGTCGGGGGGCAGCGCGTCCTGCTGGGGTACATAGCCCAGCTTCCGGCGCAGAAAATCCCGGTCGCCCCGCACGGGCCTGCCCTGCCAGAGCACCTGCCCGCTGTCGGGCGTTTCGGTCTGGGCCAGCAGCCGCAGCAGGGTGCTTTTGCCCGAGCCGTTGGGCCCGCACAGCCCCAGGCATTCCCCGGGCGGCACGGCAAAGCTTACCCCGGCCAGCACGGTGCGCGGCCCATACCGCTTGCACAGCTCCACCGCCTGCAGCACAGCTGTTGCCCCCTTTCGCATAATAAAGTATGGTACACCGTTATACTAACACCTTTCGGCCGATCCCGCAACTGCCGCCGGTGGGGAATGGCCTTGACTTTGCACAGAAACTTCACATCTCTGCCCGCCGGATTTCACAATTGCGGCGTATAGTAACACCGTCAACCACGCACTTTAGGAAAAAAGAGGGAAATTGAGGGGGATTCATCATGCAGACCGTAAAAGCCGGGCTGAGCCGTGTGGGCGGCTGGGTAGGCCGTCATAAAAAGCCGTTGATTGTGCTGGCGATCCTGGTGGTGCTGGCGGGGGGCCTGGCCGTCTGGAAACTGCGGGCCCGGCCCGCCGCCGGCCAGACCATCGAATATGTGCGTACCGTGACCCTGAGCCGGGGCAGCCTGGACGATGTGGTCAGCGCCACCGGTACGGTGGAGAGCGCGGACGTGTCCACCGTGACCACCGAACTGAAATACACGGTGGAGGAAGTGCTGGTAGCGGTGGGCGACTCGGTGCAGGAGGGAGACGTGATCTGCAAACTGGATACCTCCGAACTGGAAAACCAGATCGCCAAGCTGCAGGAGAGTCTGGCCGACCAGACCGCCCAGCTGCAGAAGCAGTACGACCAGGCGGTAACCAGCCGGGACGAGGCCAAATACGCCCTGGACGAGGCCTATACCAGCCAGAACCGGGCCCAGAGCAGCTACAACAGCGCCAAGAGCGCCTATGATACCATTGTAAGCCAGCTGGCAGCCTACCAGAGCGCCTACGATACGGCGCTGGCGGAGTATCAGGCCCTGCTGCTGCAGAGCGAGCCGGGCGATCTGCAGCAGACGCCCTCCAGCCCGGATTCCGGCGCGGATCAGGCCCAGGACGGCAGTGCGGCCCAGGACGACAGTACAGCGGCTCAGGACAACAGCGCCGCAGTGCAGGCAAGCAGTCTGGCCGATCAGATTTCCGCGGCCAAGGCAAAGCTGGATGCCGCCGAGAGCGAGCTGAATACCATGAAGTCCGGCCTGGGCTACACCGCGGCCCAGCAGGCGTACACCAGCGCCGAACAGACCCTGAACAGCGCCAACAGCGCCTACGAGCAGGCCCAGAAAACCTACGACAGCGCCCAGGACGCGGTGAACACCGCCGCGGAAAACCTGGCCGACGGCGGCGAGAGCGATGAGCTGGAGCAGCTGTACGAGCAGGTGGAGAACTGCACCCTGCGGGCCAAGACCGCCGGCAAGGTGACCACCCTGGACGCCACCGTGGGCAGCCTGCCCGGAACCACCGTGGCCACCATCCAGGATACGGGCAGCCTGAAGATCAGCATCAGCATCCCGGAATATGACATCGAGAGCGTGTCGGTGGGGCTGCCGGTGCGGATCACCACCGACGTGACCGACGAGACCTTTACCGGCACCGTCAGCCAGATCTCGCCCACCGCCACCGGCGGCGGGTCCTCCTCCAGCCAGTTCGCGGCCGAGATACTGGTGGACGGCAGCCCGGAGGCGCTGCGCATCGGCACCAACGCGTCGGTGGAGATCATCCTGTCCTCCACCGAGGACGTGTTCACCGTGCCGCTGGACGCCATCGGCCAGGACGAGAGCGGTCAGGACGTGGTCTACCTGCAGACCGGCACCGACGAGGCGGGCGACCCCACCTTTGAGCCGGTTCCCGTAACGGTGGGGGCCACCAACGACTACTACGCCGAGGTCAGCGGCGAGGATCTGTCCGAAGGGGCTGTGATCCGGGCGGCAGCCGATGCCAGCCAGGCCGTGAGCCAGATCACCCTGCCCGCTGATGGGGAGATGAGCGGCGGGATGACCGGCGGGCCCTCCATGAGCGTGCAGGTAGGCGGCATGACCAGCGGCATGACCGGCGGCGACATGGGCGGCGGCCGGGGCGACCGGGGCGAGATGGGCGGCGGCATGGCCGCGGCCCCCGCTATGGGAGGCTGAGCCATGGCCCCGATCATTCAGATGCACGGCATCGTAAAACGCTATTTTGAGGGCCGCCCCAACGAACTGGAGATCCTGCACGGCATCGACCTGACGGTGGAGAGCGGCGAGTTCGTGGCCATCGTGGGCGAGAGCGGCAGCGGCAAAAGCACCCTCATGAACATCATCGGCGCGCTGGACGTGCCCACCGCCGGGGAATATATCCTGGACGGGGTGGACGTGACAAGCGCCCGGGACAACGCCCTGTCCGATATCCGCAACCGCAAGATCGGGTTTGTGTTCCAGACCTTCAACCTGATCGGACGTACCAGCGCCCAGAAAAACGTGGAGCTGCCCATGCTCTACGCGGGGCTGCCGGCCCGCAAACGGGCCCGCCGTGCCGCCGAACTGCTGGCGGCGATGGGCATGAGCGAGCGTGCCCGCCACCAGCCCAACGAGCTGAGCGGCGGCCAGAAGCAGCGGGTGGCCATCGCCCGCGCCCTGGCCAACGACCCGGCCATCCTGCTGGCCGACGAGCCCACCGGCGCGCTGGATTCCGCCACCAGCCGGATGGTCATGGATATCTTTCACCGCCTGCACGAGGAACAGGGCAAGACCATCGTGCTGATCACCCACAGCCAGGAGCTGGCCGCCGAGTGCCAGCGCATCCTGACCCTGAAGGACGGGCGCTTTGTGTCCGAGCGGAAAGGGGGGCGGCCCCATGGCCTTGTGGGATAACATCCGGCTGGCCTTTGCCAGCCTGTGGGCCGGCAAGCTGCGGGCGCTGCTGACCATGCTGGGCATCATCATCGGCATCGGCGCGGTGATCGCCATTGTCACGGTGGGCAATTCCCTCACCGGCAGCATCACCAGCAGCCTGTCCGGTTTCGGCATCAACAACATCACTGTCAGCCTGGAACAGAAGGATGAGGACAGCGGATATTCCGTGATCTCCATGGGCTGGGGCGCCGCCATGGTAAGCGGCGGGGGCGGGCTGATGTTCGGCCCCAGCGCCCCGTCGGAAGAGGATCTGCTCACCGATGCTATGATCGCCGAATACAAGGAAGCCTTCGGCGACCGGGTGGCGGGGGTGGCCTGCACCCAGTCGGTGGGCAGCGGCACCGTCACCCGGGGCGAAACCAGCGTGACGGTGAGCGCCAGCGGCGTCAACGCGGACTATACCGCCGTCAATGACGTGGAGATGCTGGCGGGCCGCTTCATCCTGGATACCGACGGGGACCGGGCGCTGGCGGTGGTGAGCGATCTGTTCTGCGAGAGCGTGTTCGGCGCGGCCGACGACTCGGTGCTGGGGCAGAGCTTCACCATCACCCTGAACGGCGCCACCCAGCGGTTTTATGTGGCGGGCGTGTATGAATACGGGGAGGACGCGGTGGCCAGCCTGACCGGCAGCGACCCGGTTACCGACCTGTACATGCCCCTGGGGCTGGCCAGGCGGCTGGCCGGGGCGGACGAGGGCTACCAGCAGTTCACGGTGGCCGCCGCCGACGGCACCGACACCAGCACCCTGATGGAACAGACCGAGGCATTCTTTGCCAGCTACTATACCCGGAACGAAAGCTACACGGTGGGGGCTTCCAGCATGGAAAGCATGCTGGAGGAGATGACCAGCATGCTCAGCACCGTGACCCTGGCCATCAGCGCCATTGCCGCCATCAGCCTGCTGGTGGGCGGCATCGGGGTCATGAACATCATGCTGGTCAGCATCACCGAGCGCACCCGGGAGATCGGTACCCGCAAGGCGCTGGGCGCCCGCAGCAGCGCCATCCGGCTGCAGTTCGTCACCGAAGCGGTGGTGATCTGCCTGGTGGGCGGCGTGCTGGGGGTGGCGCTGGGCATCGGCCTGGGCGCGGCGGGCGCCAATCTGCTGGGCTACGCGGCCCGGCCCACGGCCTCCTCCATTTTGCTGGCGGTGGGCTTCTCCATGGCCATCGGCGTCTTTTTCGGGTACTACCCGGCGGGTAAGGCCGCCAGAATGGACCCCATCGAGGCGCTGCGCTACGAATGATATCTCCGATTCGACCTGTGCGCCGGCTGGTTTCGGCGCCGGCGCGCGGTGTCGGCTCCTTTTCTTCTTTTCTTTTCTTTTCTTTGCGAAAGGACGCGTCTGCTTCGGCGGGCGCGTCCTTTCGCGTTGTACGCATAAAAAAACCGGGGATGCCGGAGCTGTACGCTCCGGCATCCCCGGTTTCGATGGGGTGGGCGGATTTACTGCAGGCTGGCAGCGGCGTCCAGACCGGCGATGCGGCCCGAAACGTAGCACCAACCCTGTGCCACGCCGCCGTAGTTGGTGTATCCCTTCTGGTTGGTGAACAGAACCCCCATGGAGTCGGTTCCCACCGTGTAAAGGTTTTCCACCACCTGACCCTCGGCGTCCAGTACATGCATGGACTCGTCCACGTTGATGCCGCCGCAGGTGCTGTAGATGTAGGGGGCGCCCACCACGGCAATGTAGTATTCGCAGCCGCTCTCCAAAGCGCCCAGCCGGGCAAAGCAATCCGCCGCTTTGCCCATGGCATCGCTGCCGGCGGCTATGCCGTCGTTGTAGGCGGCCACCGAAGCCAGCAGGGCCTCCTCGGTCATGCGGGGGTTGTCGGCGGCAATCTGGGCGGCCAGTTCTTCCAGCGTGGAGGCCTTGTACACGGTGCCGGCCGCGATACCGGCCTCCAGCACCGCGTCAATGTTGGCCATCGGGGTGTCGGCGGGGATGCCGCCGCCCACGCCGGTGTGGTTCATGTACCGGCCGGTGGCATCCTTGCTGAAGCCCTGCTCCCGCAGCACATCGATCATATCGCTGGTGTACAGGCTGTAGAAGCGGGCGCCGCCCACATAGGCGCCGTAGCCGATATTCTGTTCGTTGACAAACCTCTGGCCGTCCTTGTTCACGGCCAGGGTCTCGCTGCTGTTGACCATGCCGTACAGGATATCGTTGTCAAAGGCGGTGTCAAACTGGTTTATGATGGTCTGAGGGGCGGAAAAATGAGACATGGGCGGCATGTCGATGTTGCAGGTGGAACCGCCGGCGGACAGAGCCATTGCGATGCCCGCACCGTCGTTCTGCATCATGCCGTATACCTTCCAGGCTTCGCCCAGGTACTCTTCCATCATTTCATTGCTGCCGGCAAAACCGCCGCAGGCCAGGATCACCTTTTTGGCGTGCACCGTCACCTGGGTGCCGTCCGCCTTCTGTGCCAGAACACCGGCCACCTTCCCGTCCTCAAACAGAAGCTCGGTTGCCTCGGTCTCCAGCAGATACTGCCCGCCGGCCTCTTCGTAATGGGCCAGCAGCGCGTCAAAGAAGTCCTGGGTCAGGCTCTTGTCGCCGGTGTACACCGTGTAGATGGGCCAGCTGCCGCCCAAAAAAGTGATGGCGTTTTCAAACTGGAACCCGTTTTCGGCCAGCCAGTCCATGGTGGGGCCGCTCTGGTCGATGGTCAGGCGGATCAGTTCGGGTTTGGCCCCCTGCACACCGTCCACAGTGGTGTAGGCGATCCAGTCTTCATACAGCGCGTCCGCGTCCACCAGCGGCTGGCCGGCCGGTTTGGTGGTGGTTTCGCCGGTGGCGGGATCGACCCATCCGGTCAGTTCCGCCTCCACCTGGCTGGGCGGGTTGACGCTCATCATGCCGCCGGTCACCGAACTGGTGCCGCCGATGCGGCCTGCTTTTTCCAGGGTCATAACGCTGGCGCCGCTCTGGGCGGCGGCCAGGGCGGCGGCCGCGCCGGAGCCGCCGAAGCCTACTACCGCCACGTCCACATCGTAGGTTTCGGTGCCGGTGCTCTCCGGCTGGGAGATCCGCAGGTCAGCGGCGTTGCCGCCCGCCTGCTCATAGCAATCGGTCACCGCCAGCTTCAGCGCCGCCGAGGTCACGGTGGCGCCGGCAATGCTGTCCACCGATACGGACTGGTTTTCCAGGATGCGGGGGATCAGCTGCTCAACGGCCAGCACACCCACGTTCTGGGTCTCGCTGTTTTCGCCCAGCGCAATATCGGTCAGACGCCCGTCGGCAATCGTTACCTCCACATTCATGGGGCTGGTAAGGCTGAAACCGTTTACCTGGGCGGTGTATACGCCGTCGGTCACGGCAGCCGGCTGGGAAACGGACGGGGCGGACGAGGCCGGCCCGGCGCAGGCGGCCGCGCTGCCGGCCATAACCAGGGCCAGGGCCAGGCCCATGGCCCGCTTGATGGGGGACACAGGATTCATGATGCATATTCCTCGCTTTCTGTACAAAAGATCCCTCCGGCGTATCCGGCGGGAACTGCAGCCCCAGTATATACGCTGGGGTCACCCCAGTGTCAACGGGATAACGATATTTTTTTCTCATAGTAGCAAAACAAGACGCCCCGGCTTTATGCCGGGGCGCCTGACAGAGAAACAAAACCTCAGCGGCAGGGGGCATAGTCGGCGGCAAGGCCGATGTAATACCGGCACGCTCCCTGCTGTTCTGTGTGATCCAGCAGAACGCCGGTTATGGTTCCGCAAAGGCGGGTGCCGCGTTCCGCGGCGTATGCGGCCAGCCGGTCCAGCGCGGCACGGGGCAGCCGGCAGGGATCCTCGGTGACCACAACCGTCTTGCAGGTGGAGGCGGCCGGCTTGAACAGGGCCTGCTCCAGCGCTTTGGGCGGCAGATACCGGCTGGCGTATTCCCGCGAGATGTTCAGCGCCAGGCGGGCGGTACATACGTCCTGTGCTGCCTGCAGCGCGTCCGGTTCCACCATCACGCCCGGCCAGGCAAAGGGAAGCGCCTGGGTCCACGCCTGCATGACCGAGGGCCTGCGCCGGGCGGTCTCACCGGATATGGGCATGAAATAGACATCGCCCCGGGGAATTTCCTCCACCGCATCCAGCAGAACCGCCACGTCCCGGGTGCGCCGGCGCATGGCGATCAGCTGATCCTGCGTTTCCACCAGAAACTTGATCCGGCGGCGGATGCTCTCGATCTGGGTATCCAGCATGGAGGGGCTTTCTCCCGGGGACGTGTTTTCCGTGAACGCCCGGATATCCGGGATGGACACCTCCATCGAGCGGAACAGCAGGATGCTCAGCAGCCGCGGAATATCCGATTCCCGGTACTGATACCGTTTGGAGGCTTCGTCGTAGCAGGCGCGGATCAGGCCGCTGTCCTCATAATAGCGAAGGGTCTCCACGGTGGTTCCCAAAAGCTTTGCCATCTGTGTGCGGGTGTAATACATGACGATCCGGCTCCTTTTTATAAAGGGGACGCACGGGGGCGCCGTCCCCATAAAAAGTATAGCGGATCGCAAAAGACAGGGCAATAGCCGCGCCCTTTCTTGCAATTTCCAGGGTTCTGTTTTACAATAAAAAATTACCGAGTGGATTTTGTGGGAAAATCAAAGCAGGATAGAGAGGCGTATACAATGCTGCTTATGGGAAAGAGAAAACCGGTGCCCGAGGGGTATTTGTTTTCCAACGAGGCACTGATGGCCCTGATGGTGCCGCTGGTGATCGAACAGTTTCTGGCCGCCGCCGTGGGCATGGCCGATACCATGATGGTCTCCCGGGCGGGGGAGGCCGCCATCTCCGGCGTAAGCCTGGTGGATATGATCAACAAGCTGATCTTTCAGCTGCTGGCGGCGCTGGCCACCGGCGGCGCGGTGGTCACCAGCCAGTTTCTGGGGGCCCGGGCCCGGCACAAGGCGTCGGATTCCGCCGGGCAGCTGGTGCTGCTCAGCGCCCTGGCGGGCACCGGCATCATGCTGTTTGCGCTGGTGTTTTCCCGCCCGATGCTGCGGCTGTTCTTCGGCCAGATCACCGACGACGTGATGGCCGCGGGCCTTCTGTACCTGCGGATCGTGGCCCTGAGCTATCCGTTCCTGGCGCTGTACAACGCGGGGGCGGCGCTGTTCCGCAGCATGGGCAACAGCAAGGTGTCCATGCAGGTCAGCGCGCTGGTCAACGTGCTCAATGTGATCGGCAACGCCATCTGCGTGTTCGGCCTGGGCATGGGGGTGGCCGGTGTGGCCATTCCCAGCCTGATCAGCTATATTGTGGGCGCGGCGCTCATGCTCTGGCTGCTGCGCAGCCCGGATATGCCTCTGCCGGTGGGCTTCACCCTCCGGCTGCAGGGGGATATGGCGCGCAATATCCTGGGCATCGGCATCCCCAGCGCCATGGAAAACAGCGTGTTCCAGCTGGGGCGGATTGTGGTGGTCAGCATGATCTCCCTGTTCGGCACGGTGCAGATTGCCGCCAACGCGGTGGCCAACAACCTGGACGGTCTGGCCATCATCCCCGGCCAGGCCTACGAGCTGGCTATGATCGCGGTGGTGGGCCGGTGCATCGGCGCCCGGGATATGCGCCAGGCCCGGTATTATACCGGCCGCCTGATGAAGGGCAGCTATCTGAGCCTGGCCGCAGTCAGCCTGGTGATGCTGGCGGGGCTGCCGCTGCTGCTGGGCCTGTATGAAATCTCCGACGCCACCTGGCAGCTGGCCTGGCTGCTGGTGGTGATCCACCTGACGGTGGGCATGCTGATCTGGCCGGCCAGCTTTGTGCTGCCCTGCGCGCTGCGTGCCGCAAACGACGTGAAATTCCCCATGTGGGTGAGCATCCTGTCCATGGTCATCTGGCGGCTGGGGTTCAGCTACCTGCTGGCCGTGCAGATGGAATGGGGCGCGGTGGGCGTCTGGATCGCCATGGTGGTGGACTGGATCTGCCGCACTGCCTGTTTTGTGGGCCGCTGGAAAAGCGGCCGCTGGGAACACTTCTATAAAGAAAAGGAGACCGTATGAAGCTGATCAGCTGGAATGTAAACGGCCTTCGGGCCTGCCTGGGCAAGGGCTTTGCCGAGACCTTTGCCGACCTGGACGCGGACGTGTTCAGCGTGCAGGAGACCAAGATGCAGCCGGGGCAGGCGGATTTTGCCCCGCAGGGCTATACCGAATACCTGAGCAGCGCCGAGAAAAAGGGCTACTCCGGCACCGCCTGCTGGACGCGGGTGGCGCCGCTGTCGGTGCGGTACGGCATCGGGCCGGAGATCCACAGCCACGAGGGCCGGGCCATCACCCTGGAATTTGAGGGGTTTTACTTGGTCAACGTGTACACCCCCAACGCCCAGGAGGGGCTGGCCCGGATCGACTACCGCATGCATTGGGAGGACGATCTGCGCGCCTACCTGCTGGAACTGGACAAGCACAAGCCGGTGGTGCTGTGCGGGGATCTGAACGTGGCCCACAACGAGATCGACCTGAAAAATCCCGGCCCCAACCGGGGCAACGCGGGCTTTTCGGATCAGGAGCGGGCCAAGATGACCGAACTGCTGGCAGCGGGCTTTGTGGACAGCTTCCGCCATCTGCACCCGGACGTGACCGGGGCCTACAGCTGGTGGAGCTACCGGTTCAACGCCCGCAAGAACAACGCGGGGTGGCGCATCGACTACTTTGTGGTGTCCCGGCGGCTGGCCGACCGGATCACCCGGGCGGAGATTCTGCCCCAGGTGATGGGCAGCGACCACTGCCCGGTGCTGCTGGAGCTGGAATTGTAAAATCGGAAAATCGGGCGCGGGATGTATTGCATCCCGCGCCCGATTCGTATATAGTATAGGCAGTGTGCCTTTCGGCGCGCGTTTCGCTAGGAAAACGATAAAAGGAGTATATACGATATGAAAACCATTCTGGACATTGTGCGGGGCATCGTGATCGGCATTGCCAACGTGATCCCCGGCGTATCCGGCGGCACGATGGCGGTCTCCATGGGCATCTACGACAAGCTCATCGGGGCCGTCAACGGGCTGGCCAAGAACTTTGTGCGCAGCGTGCGCATCCTGGCCCCGGTGCTGGTGGGTATGGCCATCGGCGTAGTAGGCTTCAGCTATCTGGTTGAGTATCTGCTGGCCCAGCACACCCTGGCCACCTGCCTGACCTTTGTGGGCCTGATCCTGGGCGGCCTGCCGGTGCTGTGGCCTTCCCTGAAAAAGAGCATCGCCAAAAAGCCCGGCGGCAAGGCCGGCGCGCCGGAGGTGCTGGCGTTCCTGGTTCTGCTGGCGGTGGGCGTGGGCATGCCCCTGCTGCAGGGCGGCGGCGACGGCGTGCAGACCCTGACCCCCGGCGTGGGCATGGCCCTGCTGCTGCTGATCCTGGGCGTGATTGCCAGCGCCACCATGGTGATTCCGGGCGTGTCCGGCAGCATGGTGCTGATGATCCTGGGCTACTACTACGGGGTGATCAACGCGGTCACCGGCACCATCTCCGCCCTGAAAGCGCTGGACTTTGCCGGCGTGTTCAACGGTATGCTGCTGCTGGTGCCCTTCGGCATCGGCGTGCTGCTGGGCATTCTGCTGATCGCCAAGCTGATCGACTGGCTGTTTGACCGGTTCCCCAGCCAGACCTACTCCGCCATCATTGGTCTGGTGGTCTCCTCGCCCTTTGCCATCCTGTATGCTTCCGGTGCGCTGGCCGGCGGCCTCAACTGGATCGAGCTGGTGGTGGGCATCGTGCTGGGCGCCGCGGGTGCCTGGATCACCCTGCTCATGGGCGAAAAGGAATAAAACCCGCTGCTGCGGCCCGCCGCTCCCTTCGGGGGCGGCGGGCTTTCTGCGTTTGTGACAAAACTGTTCGCTGCCCGTAAGGTTGTTCGATGGCGGCAGGCTCCCCGGGGTGGTAGGATGATTCCGGAGGGAGGGAACCGGAATGGAACAAACGGAACAAAAGCCCCGCACCGGCCTGCGCCGGGCATGCCGGGCGCTGCTGCGGGTGCTGGCCGGGCTGCTGGTGCTGGCGATGCTGGCCGGGGCGGTGGTCACCGGGTTGCTGCTGCGGGCGGGGCACGAAATGTACCGGCAGGCCATGGCCGCCGACCCGCCCGAAACGGCGATCGCCCGGGTGCGCCAGCGGGAGGATTATCTGCCCCTGGATCAGGTACCGTCCGCTTTCCGGCAGATGCTGCTCACCTCGGAGGATCACCGCTTCTACACCCACGGCGGGGTGGACCCGCTGGCCATCCTGCGGGCGGCGGCGGAGAACCTGCGCCAGGGCCGCCTGGCCCAGGGCGGCAGCACCATCACCCAGCAGCTGGCCAAGAATCTGTGGTTCAGCTTTGAAAAGCGGTTCGAGCGCAAGGTGGCGGAGGTGTTCGCCGCCTGGCGGCTGGAACGGATGCTCACCAAGGACGAAATATTGGAACTGTACATCAACGTGGTCTGGTTCGGGGAGGGCTGCACCGGCCTGCGGGCCGCAGCCCGGCATTACTACGGCTGCGAGCCGATGGCCTTGTCCCCCGGCCAGTGCCAGGCCCTGGTGGATACCCTGAAAAGCCCCGCCACCCGCAACCCCAACGCTCTGGCAGAATAGAAAAAGAAAAGACCGGCGCGGAACGATCCGCGCCGGTCTGTCTGCTATTCCGCTGCCGGGGGCCGCAGGCTGAACAGGCTGCCCTCCGGCCCGGTGCTCTCCAGCTGTACCGGGGCGTCCAGTACCTCGCTCAGCTGGCGGGCGATGGCCAGCCCCAGCCCCTCGCCCGGGCCGGCGGTACGGTTTACCCCCCGGTAGAACCGGTCGAATACCCGGCCCTGTTCCTCCGGCGGGATGCCGAAGCCCTGGTCCCACACCAGCACCAGCGGGCCTTCCGGGCGGTATTCCAGCCGCATTCCGGCCCGGCCGCCCGGCTTTGTGTACTTGATGCCGTTTTCCCCCAGGATCATCACCAGCTGACGCAGCCGGTCGTAGTGGGTCAGCACCCGGTCCCGGGCCGGATCGCATTCCGGCAGCTCCAGGGCGAACGTCACCCCCTGCTTGCGGGCCAGCTGAGCCAGCGAACGGCCCGCGTCCCGCAGAATCTCGCTCAGGCTGTACACCTGCCGCTCCACCATAAAACCGGGCGCCTGCATCCGGGCCAGGGTCAGCAGATCCTGCACCACCGTCTGCAGCTGTTCCAGTTCGGTCAGCATCCCCTCCGCCTGGACGGGTACCTCCTCCGGGCCCACCATGCCGTCCCGCATCAGTTCCGCCCGGGCCCGCAGCACCGCCAGCGGGGTTTTCAGTTCGTGGCTGATATCCGCAAAAAACTGCCGCCGGGTCTCATCCTCCTGCTGGCGGCGGTCCCGGGCCTGCTCCAGCTGGCGGGCGGTCTGCTCCATGGCGTTCCACAGCTCGCCCAGTTCGTCCTGCCCCGGCACGGCGGGGGGCGGATCGTACCGGTCACCCCGCCAGGCGGCCAGCGCCTGCTTCATCGCGCCCAGCGGCTGGATCAGCCGTTGGGTCAGCTGCCGGCTCAGCCAGGACGTTGTCCGCACAGCGGCCAGGGTGCTCAGGGTCAGCATGGCCAGCACCGGCAGCAGTTCCTGCGCCAAAGCGCCCAGCGGCAGCGCCGCCAGCACCAGGGCGCTGCCGCCCGCCGGATCTTCCACCAGCGTGCCCGCCGTTGCCATCCAGCCGTGCACCGGGTCCAGCTCCAGCCGGATGCCCTCGGCGACATGCTCCGGCGAAAAAGGCTCGGGCAGCGGCCCTTCGGTCATCTGGCCCGCTGCCTCGTTGTACCACACCGCCCGGCCGTCCTGCAGCAGGATGACCAGATCCACCCCGTTCTGCTCCAGCGTCTGCAGAAACCGCAGTTCGGTGGGCAGCCCTTCGGCGGGCGGGGCGGCCAGCAGCAGCTCCCCGTCGCTCAGCTTGCGTTCCAGCCGGGCGGCGGCGGTGTCCAGTGGGTCCAGCAGCAGCTGCCGCACCCCCTGCACCAGATGCACCAGCCCGAAGGTCAGAAACAGCGCCAGGCTCAGAATGCCCATCCGCAGCCCGGCCTGCAGCGCAATCTCCCGGGCCAGGCCCCTGTCACGCTTTTTCAAACTGATACCCCACTCCCCATACAGTGCGGATCTCAAAATCCCGGCCGGGAACATCCGCCAGCACGCTGCGCATCCGCTTGATCTGGCTGTCCACCGCCCGTACGTCCCCCAGATAGTCCGGGCCCCACAGCATCTCCAGCAGCATTTCCCGGGTGAATACCTGCCGGGGCCGCCGGGCCAGTGTCCACAGGATCTCGGCGGCCCGGCGGGTCAGCGCCACCGGCTGCCCCGCCACCTGCACCGTAAAGGTCTGCAGGTCGATGGCCAGCGCCCCGGTACGGAATACCTCCGGCTGCCGGGCGGGGGGCACCCGCCGCAGCACCGCCCGCACCCGGGCCATCACCTCGCTGGGGGAAAAGGGCTTTACCACATAATCGTCCGCCCCGGTATCCAGCCCCAGAATCCGGTCCTCGTCCTCGCTGCGGGCGGTAATCATGATCACCGGGGTCAGGCTCTGGCGGCGGATGGCACGGCACACCGCAAACCCGTCCGGCCCGGGCAGCATCACGTCCAGCAGCACCAGATCCGGTTCCCGGGCGGCAAAGGCCGCCAGTGCCTCGTCGCCGGTGCGGGCCAGCACGGTTTCGTGGCCCTGGGCCTGGGCATACCGGTCCAGCACCTGCAGGATCTGTTCGTTGTCGTCCACCAACAGCAGCGTTGCCATCGGGATCCCTCCGTGTTGACAAATTTCTTTTTTCATTATAACAACGGTTTATTTTGCTGACAAGGTTCTGACAAAATCCCTTTGTAGAATAAAAACAACCCCGGGGGTATCCCCCGCAACCGGGAACAAAGAGAGGAGAAAAGAATCTATGAAACGATGGATCGCATGGCTGCTCTGTGCGGCGATGGTTCTGAGCCTGGCCGCCTGCGGCCAGACCCAGTCCGCCGGCGGCGAGAGCGTCACCCTGACCGGCAAGGCCAACGGTTTCGGCGGCGTGATCACCGCCACCGTTACCACCGAGGGCGGCAAGATCACCGCCGTCAGCTTTGACGGCCCCAACGAGACCCCCGATCTGGGCGGCAAGGCGTTGGAAACCCTGGCCGCCGCCATGACCGAGGCGGGCAGCGTGGAGGTGGACCTGGTGGCGGGGGCCACCGTCACCAGCAACGCCGCCGTGGCCGCGGTGAACAACGCCCTGGATCCGGCGGCCTACCCCTATGAGGAGCCCGCGGAGAAGGACGACTCCAAGACCCTGGAAGGCGCCGACCTGTACCACGGCCTGGGCATCGTGAGCACCGGCCGTCAGGGCCCCGGCTCCGACGATCAGGAAGTGCCGGTCTACAGCTTCAACACCGTGGCGGTGCAGGCGCTGTTTGACGGCGAGGGCAAGATCGTGGCGCTGAACGTGGATCAGGTGGAGGTTGCCACCCCCAACTACGACGGCGACGGCATGCCCCATTTCAGCGGCTACCCCGGCAAGGGCGGCTACAACTACGACGAGAACCACGACGCGGTGGTGGACAGCGTGCTGGAGCCCACCGATGAGAGCTTCCTGGAGGAGATTGCCGCCTGGCAGACCAAGCGGGAGCGCGGCGACGGCTACCAGCTGGGCAGCGGCACCTGGACCGACGAGATGAACGCCTTTGAGCAGTTCTTTGTGGGCATGACCGTGGACGAGGTGGAGGCCTGGTTCGCCGCCAGCTGCTCCGATTCCAACGGCCGCCCGCTGAAGATCACCGACAAGTCCAGCGAGGAGGACAAGGCCAAGTTCGACGCCCTGAGCGCGGACGAGCAGGCCGCCCTGGCTGACCTGACCGCCACCGCCACCATGAGCCTGCGGGACGGCCACGGCGATATCCTGTCCGCCATCCGTGCCGCCTACGACGCCCGCCGTGGCATCGACGTGGCCGCCGACCAGATCGCCGGCATGGGCCTGGGCGTGGTGAGCAACGGCCGCCAGGGCCCCGGTTCCGATGACCAGGAAGTGCCGGTCTACAGCTTCAACACCGTCTATGCCGCCACCCTGCTGGATGCGGACGGCAAACTGCTGGACGTGTATGTGGATCAGGTGGAGGTTGCCACCCCCAACTACGACGGCGACGGCATGCCCCACTTCTCCGGCTGGCCCGGCCAGGATGCCTACAACTACGACGAGAACCATGACGCCGTGGTGGACGGCACCATCGAGCCCACCGACGAGAGCTTCCTGGAGGAGGTTGCCTCCTGGCAGACCAAGCGCCAGCGCGGCGACGGCTACCAGCTGGGCAGCGGCACCTGGACCGAGGAGATGGACGCCTTTGAGGCTTTCTTCGCCGGCAAGACCATCGACGAGATCGAAGCCTGGTTTGCGGCCAGCTGCTCCGACGGCAACGGCCGCCCGCTGAAGATCACCGACAAGTCCAGCGAGGAGGACAAGGCCAAGTTTGACGCCCTGACCGAGGACGAGCAGACCGTGCTGGCCGACCTGACCGCCGGCGCCACCATGAGCCTGCGGGACGCCCATGGCGATATCCTCACCGCCCTGACCAAGAGCTGCGAGAACGCCCGGGCCACCGCCTGATCTGTATAAAATACAGAAAATATCCTTTACGTATAACGATACCCCGGGCCGCGGCCCGGGGTATCGTTCTGCCGGGGCAAGGCGTCAGAACTGGCGCAGCATCCGGTCCATCTGCATCACGGCCTTTTCGGCGCCCTTGGCAACCTTGCGGGCCATGCGTTTGGCGGGTTTGCGTTTGCTGCGGACCATGGCGGTGCCCGCCGCGCCTACGGCGGCCACCGCCGCGATCCCCAGCATGGCCGGGGCGGCGGCGCTCATCATGGCAGACGTGTTTTTATCCATTGCTTGTATCCTCCTTTGCGGTTCCGCTCTGGGGCGGTACACAGCTAGTGTGCCCCGGCAAAGCCGGTTCATACCCGGGATGCCAAAGCTGTCGTTTACCCGGCCAGTCCTGCACAGGCGGCAGAAACTGCTGTTTTTTGTTTTGCCGGTGTGCTATAATAAAGGCCAAAGGCCCGCCGGCGCGCAGGGAATCTCTGCGCGCCGGCGGGCTGTAAAGGAAGAAAAGCGGAACAAGCCCCGGTGTTGTGTGGACCGGTTCGGGCTGTGGGAATGCCGCTTTGCGGAAAAGAGGGAGAACTGTGAAAACGATCGCGCCACCTGTTGTTTTGTGCGTACATGACCTGGCCTGCCTGGGCCGGGCGGGGATGGGGGCCGTGGCGCCGGTTCTGGCTACCATGGGCTTTCAGCCGGTACCGGTGCCCACGGTGGTGTTATCCAGCCATACCGGCGGTCTGGGCGAACCGGCGCGGATGAATGCCGCGGGCTTTGCGGCACAGGCCCTGAACGGGTACAAGGATCTGGGGCTGGAGGTCAGCTGTGTGTTTGCCGGCTACCTGCCGGACGATGCCGCCCGGGCCGCCGCCGCCCAGGCATTTGAACAGTGGCCCGCGGCCCTCAAGCTGCTGGACCCGGCCATGGCCGACAATGGAAAGTTGTACCAGGGCATGGAAGATGCGGTGGAACCCGTCCGGCAGCTGGCTGCCCGGGCGGATCTGGTGCTGCCCAACCTGACCGAAGCCTGTCTGCTGCTGAACGAGCCGGTGCCGGAAGGCCCCGTCACCCCGGACTGGGCCTGCGCCCTGGCCGACCGCCTGCGGGAAAGCCTGAACACCGGGGTGGTGGTCACCGGGCTGCCCATGGGCAAGAACATCGGGGTCTGCGCCGCCGGGCGCACCGCCTTCCTGGTGCAGAAACCCCGGCTGGCCCGCAGCTTCCCCGGCACCGGCGACCTGTTCGCCGCGGTGCTGGCGGGTTCGCTCATGCGGGGCAACGCCCTGAGCGCCGCCGCCGATATGGCCGCGGAGTTTGTCTGGCAGGCCATCAGCCACACCGGCCCCGCCGCCGATACCCGGCTGGGCGTCTGGTACGAGCCGCTGCTGGGCCGTCTGGCCCCGGTGCGGGAGGGCTGAGCCATGCCGCAGCTGAACATCGTGCTGGTGGAACCCCAGATTCCCCAGAACAGCGGCAACATCGCCCGCACCTGTGCCGCCACCGGCGCCCGCCTGCATCTGGTGGGGCCGATGGGATTTACGGTGGATGACCGAAAACTCAAGCGGGCGGGGCTTGACTATTGGCACCTGTTGGATATAACATATTATGAGGGGCTGGACGACTTTTTTGCCCGCAGTTCCGGCCCGTTCTACTATTTCACCACAAAAGCGAAAAATCGTTATACCGACGTGGCCTACCCCGACGGCGCCTACCTGGTTTTTGGCCGGGAGGACGCCGGTCTGCCGGAATCCCTGCTGGTGAAGAATCCCGCCAGCTGTGTACGGCTTCCCATGCGGGGCGAGGCACGCAGCCTGAATCTGTCCAATACCGTGGCCGTAGGGGTGTACGAGGCGCTGCGCCAGTGGGATTTTCCCGCGCTGCAGAACGCCGGCCGCCTGCGGGAATACGACTGGGACTGAACTTTTTTTGGAAGCGAGGTTTTATCGATGAGCAAGATCGCCATCCTCACCGACTCCGCCTGCGACATCCCCGCTGAGCTGGAAGCCCGGTACGGCATCGACATCCTGCCCTTTACCATCACGCTGGACGGCGTGAGCTATACCGAACGGCAGGACTTTACCATGGAGCAGTTCTACGACATGCTGCGCAACGGCAAGGGCGTGCCCAGCACCGCCCACATCACCGCCATCCGGTTCTGTGAGCAGTACTGCAAGTATGTGGACGAGGAGTACACCGAGGTACTGCACGTGACCCTGAACTCCACCGGCAGCGCCACCTACGACGCCGCCCGCATGGCGATGGACATGCTGGAGGAGGAACGCCCCGGCCACAACCTGAAGATTCATCTGGTGGACAGCCACACCTACTCCATGGTGCAGGGCTGGCCCATCTGCGAGGCCGCCCGCAAGATCCGCAACGGCGGCGAGATGCGGATGGCCGTTGCCGAACTGGAGCAGACCTACGCCCGCAGCGAGGCGATTCTGGCGGCGTTCAGCCTGAAGCAGATGAAGAAGAGCGGCCGCATCAGCGCCGCGGCCGCCTTTGCCGGTGAGCTGCTGGGCCTGCGTCCGGTGATCAGCCTGATCGACGGGGTCAGCGTGGTGCAGAACAAGGTGCGCGGCGACGCCGCGGTGCTGCCCGCCATGGTGAAGCTGGCCGCCGCCCGCGCCACCGACATCAAAAACGAGGACTACATGATCGGTTATACCGACGTGGCCTGTGTGGACGATCTGGTGCGTCAGTGCAAAAAGGAGTTCGGCCATCCGCCGGTGCAGGTGTTCCACCTGGGCGCCGCCGTCTCCAGCAACACCGGCCCGGACGCCATCGCCCTGGTCTATCTGGGCGCGGCCCGTCGCTGAGCTGCCATACATAACCGCAAAACCGGGGCCGGGGGAGAGGGTATCTCCCCCGGCTCATTTTTTGCTTGCACAGGGCGCAAAAGCGCGGTATAATACCATCCGTGCGGCCTTTCCGGCCGCGCCGGGCAACTTAGGATTTTAGGCCCGCCGCGCGCAAAGCGCGGACCACCCCCGCGGACCTGGCGGTGCCGCGGCGGGCAAAATCTTTCCGCCGGAGTGTATTATTATGCAAAAAACCAATCGTACCCGTCGTCTTGTTCGCTGCGCCCTGCTGGCCGCTGTCTACACGGTGCTCTGCCTAGTGCTGGGCTACGCCGCCTTCGGGCCGGTGCAGTTCCGCATCGCCGAAGCCCTGGTCATGCTGCCGGTATTCGGCCCCGAGTACATTGTTTCCTCGGTGCTGGGCTGCTTCCTGGCCAACCTGCTGGGCAGCACCCCCATCGATGTGATCTTCGGCACCGCCGCCACCCTGGTGGCCGCCGTGGGCACCTGGCTGCTGCGGAATGTGCGCATCCGCGGCCTGGCCATTCCGGCCAGCCTGCCTCCGGTGCTGGTCAACGCGGTGATCGTGGGCGCGCTGGAACTGACCTTCTTCGTGCCGGACGCCGCCGCCACCCTGCCCGCCGCCGCCTTCAACGCCCTGACCGTGGGCCTGGGCGAGATCATCTGCTGCAGCATCCTGGGTGTGGCCCTGGTAAAGCTGATCGAAACCAACCCCGCGCTGCAGAAGCTTTTCCGCTGATTTCCCTGCCTGGAAAGGAGGCTCCCCTGTGACCGAATACGTGATCTGGGACTGGAACGGTACCCTGCTGGACGATGTGGATCTCTGTGTGGACGGCCTGAACTGGCTGCTGGCTCAGTTCGGCTATCCCCAGCGGTACGACCGGGCCCGGTACCAGGGGATCTTCGGCTTTCCCATCGAGGACTATTACCGCCGGGCGGGCTTTGATTTTTCCAAAGATTCCTTTGCCGACCTGGCCGAGCGGTATATGCAGTTCTATATCCCCCACAGCATGGCCTGCCCGCTGGCTGCCGACGCCCCCGCGGTGCTGGCCGCCGTGCGGGATGCGGGCTGCCGGCAGGTGATCCTGTCCGCCTCGCCCCTGACCACTCTGCGCCGCCAGACCGAAAACCTGCAGGTTACCGGCTGGTTTGAGGAACTGCTGGGCCTGTCCGACATCTACGCCCGCAGCAAGGTGCAGCTGGGCCGGGACTGGATCGCCCGCAGCGGCATCGATCCCGCCCGCGCCGTCCTGGTGGGGGACACCCTCCACGACGCGGAGGTAGCCCGGGAGCTGGGCGCACGCTGCGTGCTCTGCGCCGCCGGGCACCAGCCCCGCGCCACCCTGGAAACCGCCGGTGTGCCGGTCATCGACACCCTGGCCGGTCTGCCGGAGTTATTATAATTGAAATCCACAGCAAAGGCCGGGCCCCGTGGCCCGGCTCTCGCTGTTACAGCACAAAGAAAAACACCGCGGCAAAATGGCAGGCGCTGCCCGCCAGGATGAACAGGTGGAACAGTTCATGGAACCCCCACCGGGCGCTCAGGTTGGGCTTTTTGAGCCAGTAGATCACCGCGCCCGCCGAGTAGCACACACCGCCCGCGGCCACCAGCGCCAGACATCCGGCGGGCATGGCGGCAAAGGCGGGCAGATCCACCATGATCGACCAGCCCAGCGCCAGGTACAGCCCGGTGCAGACCCAGCGGGGCGCGTCCAGCCAGAGCAGCTTGAGCAGGATGCCCGCCGCGGCTGCGGCCCAGATGCAGGCCAGAAAGATCTCCCGCTTGCCCGGGGCCAGGTATTTGGCGCACAGCGGGGTATAGCTGCCCGCGATCAGCACATAGATCATGGCGTGATCCAGCTTGCGCAGCCGCAGCAGCCGCCGCCCCGCGCAGAGCGCGTAATGGTATACGCTGCTGGCCGAGTACAGCGCCACCAGCGATACCCCGAACAGCAGCGCCCCGGCCAGTACCGGCCCCGCCGCGTTCCGGGCCAGGCCCCGGCCCAGCAGCGCCAGAATCCCCACACCGCTCAGCACCGCGCCCCAGAAATGGGTGTAGCTGTTCATTGGTTCCCGTGCATGTGCAAAATACCGGCTCATGGCCCAGACCCCCTCTTGAAAAATGCATCATGTAGTATTAAATACTATATCATGCGCTTATGATACTGCGATTATGCAGGGAAGTCAAGAAAAGCGGCAAAAATTAACAGTTTTGTCACAGGCCTGATTTGACAGGCTTTGTGCATTCGTAGTAATATGATAAGGTCAGCCGTATGCCCTTTTATAAGGCGAAAAGCCGGGGCGCGGCCAGTTTGCAAGTGAATTACAGAGGGGGAAATTATCATGTCCCTGATCGACAAGATCTTCGGCTCTTTTTCTGATAAGGAGTTAAAAAAAATCCGCCCGCTGGCGGATAAGGTGCTGGCGCTGGAGCCCACCTACAAGGCCATGTCCGACGCCGAGCTGCAGGCCCAGACCCCGGCGCTGCGCCAGCGTCTGGCCGACGGCGCCAGCCTGGATGACCTGCTGCCCGAGGCCTTCGCCGTCTGCCGGGAGGCCAGCTGGCGTGTGCTGGGAATGAAGCACTTCCCGGTGCAGATCATCGGCGGCATTGCCCTGCACCGGGGCTGCATCGCCGAGATGCAGACCGGTGAAGGCAAAACCCTGGTGGCCACCCTGCCCGCCTACCTGAACGCCCTTTCCGGCAAAGGGGTGCACGTGGTCACCGTCAACGATTACCTGGCCCGCCGCGACAGCGAGTGGATGGGCAAGGTGTACCGTTTCCTGGGGCTGAGCGTGGGCCTGATCGTGCCCGGCATCGACTTTGCCGCCCGGCAGGCCGCCTACGCCGCCGACGTGACCTACGGCACCAACAACGAGTTCGGCTTCGACTACCTGCGGGACAACATGGTCACCTATAAAAAGAACATGGTGCAGCGGGGCCACAACTTCGCCATCGTGGACGAGGTGGACAGCATCCTGATCGACGAGGCCCGTACCCCGCTGATCATCAGCGGCAAGGGGGACGACTCCAGCGACCTGTACCAGCAGGCCGACGCCTTCGCCCGTACCCTGAAGATGGCCAAGGTGGTGGAGCTGGACACCAAGGAACAGCAGGACGACCAGGTGGACGGCGACTATGTGGTGGACGAAAAGCACAAGAGCGCCACCCTCACCGCCTCCGGCGTGAAGAAGGCGGAGGCCTGGTTCCATGTGGACAACCTGGCCGACGCGGAGAACATGACCCTGGCCCACCACATCAACCAGGCCATTAAGGCCCGGGGCGTGATGCAGCGGGATATCGACTACGTGGTGCGGGACGGCGAGGTCATCATCGTGGACGAGTTCACCGGCCGTCTGATGATCGGCCGCCGCTACAACGAGGGCCTGCACCAGGCCATCGAGGCCAAGGAAGGGGTCAAGGTGGCCGCCGAGAGCAAGACCCTGGCCACCATCACCTTCCAGAACTACTTCCGTATGTACGACAAGCTGTCCGGTATGACCGGTACCGCCAGCACCGAGTCCGCCGAGTTCAACGAGATCTACGGGCTCAACATCGTTACCATACCCACCAACAAGCCCTGCGCCCGCCAGGATATGCCGGACAGCGTCTACAAGACGGTGAACGGCAAGTACAACGCGGTGATCGAGCAGGTGCTGGAATGCCACGCCAAGGGCCAGCCGGTCCTGGTGGGCACCGTGAGCATTGAAAAGAGCGAGACCCTCAGCAAGATGCTCTCCCGCCGGGGGGTCAAGCACAACGTGCTGAACGCCAAGAACCACGAGCGGGAGGCTGAGATCGTGGCTCAGGCCGGCAAACAGGGGGCGGTGACCATCGCCACCAACATGGCCGGCCGCGGTACCGACATTGTGCTGGGCGGCAACGCCGAGTTCATGGCCAAGGCCCAGCTGCGCAAAGAAGAAGTGCCCGAGGAGGTCATTGCCGAGGCGGACGGCCACGGCGATACCGCCGACGAGGCCATCCTGGCGGCCCGGGCCCGGTTTGCGGAGCTCACCGCCCAGTACCGGCAGGAGACCGACCGGGAAGCCCAGGCGGTCAAGGAGGCCGGCGGCCTGTTCATCATCGGCACCGAGCGGCACGAAAGCCGCCGTATCGACAACCAGCTGCGCGGCCGTGCCGGCCGTCAGGGCGACCCCGGCGCCAGCCGGTTCTTCCTGAGCCTGGAAGATGACCTGATGCGGATCTTTGGCGGCGAGCGGGTGCAGGGCCTGATGAATACCCTGGGCCTGGAAGAGGATGTGCCCATCGAAAACAAGATGATCACCAGCACCATCGAGGGCGCGCAGAAAAAGCTGGAAGCCCGCAACTTCAGCATCCGGAAAAACGTGCTGCAGTTTGACGACGTGATGAACCAGCAGCGCGAGATCATCTACGGCCAGCGCCGCAAGGTTCTGGACGGGGAGGACATCAGCGCCCAGCTGCGCACCATGCTCACCGAGAGCGTCAAGGCCAGCGTGGACACCTTCCTGGCCGGCGACGTGCCCGACGAGTGGGATTTTGCCGCTCTGCGCCGCCACTACCTGGGCTGGCTGTGCACCACCAAGGACTTCCACTACACCACCGAGCAGCTGAACGACCTGACCCGGGAGCAGGTGGCGGAGTTCCTCATCAAGCGGGGCGAGGCCATCCTGGACGCCAAGGAGAAGAAGTACGGCAGCGAGCTGATGCGGGAACTGGAGCGTATCTGCCTGCTGCGCAACGTGGACATCAAGTGGATGGATCACATCGACGCCATGGATCAGCTGCGCCAGGGCATCTACCTGCGCAGCTACGGCCAGCGTGACCCGGTGGTGGAATACCGTCTGGAAGGCTTCGAGATGTTCGATGCCATGATCGAGAGCATCCGGGAGGATGCGGTGCGCATGCTGCTGACCATCGAGGTGCGCACCCAGCAGGCCCCCCAGCGGGAGCAGGTGGCCAAGCCCACCGGCGACGCCGCCGTGCCCGCCCGGGGTACCCGCCAGGCCACCGCCGCCACCGGCCCGGTGCGCCGCGCCGTCAAGGTGGGCCGCAACGATCCCTGCCCGTGCGGAAGCGGATTAAAATGGAAAAAGTGCACCTGCGCCCAGTACCACCCCGACCTGCAGTAAACGCTCACAGACGCGACGCCCGGCCACATGGCCGGGCGTTTTTGCGGCTTGCATTTGGGGCGCCAATGTGCTACCCTCGAAAAAAAGAAGATCGGGAGGAAAGAACGTTGCATATTGCGGCAAGCACGGCGATGAGCATTGTGACCGAACTGAAAAAGATCATCCATGAGGACCTGACCTTTATGGACTCTTCCTGCCGGATCATCGCCTGCACCGACGAAAGCCGGATCGGAGATTTTCACGAGGCAACCCGCAAGATGCTGGACGAGGGTCTGCGGGAGCTGATCGTGCCGGATGACACCACCTACCAGGGCACCCGAAGCGGCATCAACCTGGCACTGGAGTTTGAGGATGAGATCGTGGGGGTAGTGGGCATCACCGGCGAATATACCCAGGTAAGCCGCTACGGGCAGGTTATCAAGAAGATGACCGAGATCCTGCTGCTGGATGAGTATCTGAAAGAGCAGAAACGGATGGAGCGCAGCGCCCGCAGCCGGTTTGTGCAGGAATGGCTCATGACCGATGAACTGCGGATGAGCCCGGCACTGGTCAACCACGGACAGGCGCTGGGAATCGATGTGACCCTGCCCCGCCGGGTGGCGGTGTTTGCGCTGGAGGAACGGGAAGACAGCGCGGTGAGCCAGCAGGTGGTGGATCAGGTGGAGCACACCCTGCGCCGTCTGCTCAAAGAGGATGCCCGCAACATTACCACCAGCAGCGGCACCAGCTTTGTGGTTCTGATGACCGACCGGGAAGACCGGCAGGCTGTGGCCCTGGCCGCCCGTATCCGGCGGGAGATCCACAGCCGCTGCGGGTGCTGGCTGCACGCAGGACTGGACAGCACGCCGGTCAGCGGCGGGCAGATCCGGGAGGGGTTTATCCGGGCCAAAAAGGCGCTGGACGCCCCCCATGCCCGGTGCCGTGCCGAGGGGATCGTGAGTTACGACGACATCCTGCTGGAGATCTTTATCAACGAGATCGCCCCGGCCAGCCGGGCGGAGTTTGTGCGGCGGATCTTTCGGGGCTGCACGCCGGAACAGATCGAGACCGACATCCAGATGCTGCGGGTGCTGTATGCCTGCAACGGCTCGCTGACCCAGGCCTCGGCCCAACTGTATATCCACAAGAATACCCTGCAGTACAAGATCAACCGCCTGGCCCAGCAGACAGGCTTCGATCCCCGCCGGCTGGACCACGCGCCGCTGTATTACCTGGCCATGACATTTTATGACCGCCGCGGCGGACGCTGATCTGCAGTCCACGCCAAACGGTCCCTTTCTCAACAGGAAGGGGCCGTTTATTGATTTTGCACAAAAACATCCGGGGGAGTTGAAAACGAATATGTCTGAGGAACAGAAAATCCTGGGGGATTTTGGTTTCTGGGCCGTATCTTGTGAAAACAAACTGTGCTATCCTTGAAGCAGAACGAAATGCGCGTATCGTTTGGGTACGGCGGGGGACGCCCCGCTGTGCAAGCAACAAGACCGGGACGGCGCAGGCCGCCGCCGGGAAAGGACCGCATATGACCATAACACTTCCCTATGACGAGGGCTTCCTGACCGCCAACGTCGATCCGGGGCGCGCGGTGCAGACCGCGCACAGTGAGCTGCACCGCTATACGCCGCCGCTGAGCCCGGAGGAACTGATCCGTCAGGCCATGGAGCATCCCATCGGCAGCCCGCCGCTGCGCCAGCTGGCCAGGGGCAAAAACCGGGTGGTCCTGATCGCCAGCGACCATACCCGCCCGGTGCCCAGCCGCCTGTTGGTGCCGGCCATGCTGGAGCAGATCTATCAGGGCAACCCGGACGCCCAGGTGACCATCCTGATCGCCACCGGCTGCCACCGGGGCACCACCCCCGAGGAACTGGAAAAAAAGTTTGGCCGGGAGATCCTGGACAAGATCCCGGTGGTCATCCACGACAGTACCCAAAGCGACCAGATGGTCGATCTGGGCGTGCTTCCCTCCGGGGCGCCGCTGGCGGTAAACCGGCTGGCGGCGGAAGCGGATCTGCTGGTGGCGGAGGGCTTCATCGAACCGCATTTCTTTGCGGGATTTTCCGGCGGCCGCAAAAGCGTACTGCCGGGGATCTGCTCCACGGTCACGGTGTACGCTAACCACTGCTCCCGGCTGATCGATCACCCCGCCGCCCGCTGCGGCAGCCTGACGGACAATCCGATCCACCGGGACATGGTGGAGGGCGCGCGGCGCGCCGGCCTGGCGTTCATCCTGAACGTGGTCTGCGGGCCGGACAAGCAGGTGATCGGGGCCTTTGCCGGTGATTTCCGCGCCGCCCATCAGGAGGGCGCGGCGTTTGCAGGCCGGCTGTGCAGTACCCGTGTACAGGGGCCCTGCCCGGTGGTGATCACCAGCAACGGCGGCTATCCGCTGGATCAAAACATTTACCAGGCGGTCAAGTGCATCTCTACGGCAGCCCGCGTATGCAGCCCGGGCGGTGTCATCATCGCGGCGGCAGCCTGCCGGGACGGGCATGGCGGCCAGGTCTTTTACGACACCTTTGCCCAGGGCGGTGGCCCCGCGGAGATCCTGCGGGCGATCCGGGCGGTGCCCGCCACCGAGACCCGGCCCGACCAATGGCAAAGCCAGATCCTGGCCCGAGTGATGGAAAACCATCGGGTGATCCTGGTAAGCCGCCAGCCCGGAGAGCTGGCGGCCCGTATGGGGCTGGTGCCCGCCGGATCGCTGGAGGAAGCGATCGGCCTGGCCGACCAGCTGCTGGGCGGCCCGCAGCCGCTTACCGTGATCCCGGACGGCGTGGGGACGATCACGGTGGAAACATGGCAGAGACGAAAAACATCTTCGCGTTTCAAAGCAAAGGAGGAGTAGTCAATGTTTGGACGAATCAAAGATAAAGCAAGGTACGCCCTGTTGATTGCGGTGATCATGATGCTCGTCAGCATGATAGGAACCAGTTTTATTCAGTCGGGGGGCGGAACGGTCACCGTGAAGACCCTCACGTTGGAGAGCATATCAGGGCATACCATGAGTGCCAAGCTGTTTATTCCGAAAAGCGCTACGGCGGAGAACCCGGCCCCTGTGGTGGTATATGCGCACGGATGGTACAATAACAAAGAAAACGGTGACCTGTTCGCGGTTGAATATTCCCGGCGCGGGTATGTCGTCTTTACCTATGATATGTATTCCCATGGTAATTCCGAAGACTTGGATAATGTGGCTGTGTGGGATGGAGGCAACGGAATGTATGACGCGGCAGCCTACGTTGCCACCCTGCCGTATGTGGACAAGGACAAGATTGTGATCAGCGGCCATTCTGCCGGGGCGAATGCCTGCAGTAAGGCTGTGGTGATCGATAATGAAAATGAAACGAACCTGATTAAGGCCTGCTTGCTGATTGCATATGATCCGGTCATCATGGAGGCGGACGAGAACAATACCGATACCTTTGGCGTATCGACCAGCAGCGGTACCTACAACAACATTTATGGAAACCGGGATGTGGCGCTGATCGCAGGGCAGTATGATGACTACTTCTTCACCGTCAAGGAGAACTCCAAGCCAGTAACGGCCACACGGGAATATTTAAGCACAACGATGGCGAAAGCATTTGTGAGCTTTGGAAATGGTCCACAGGCCTTTTCGGAAGAAAAGGTGGAGGAAGGAAAGTTCTATACTCAGACGGTAGGAGAACGACAGGCGGTACGGGTCATTTACAATCCCTCCGCGATCCATGCGCAGTGCTGGTTATCGACCGCTGTGGTCAATGACGGTATTACTTTCTTGGAGCAGATTTTCCCCACCCAAACAAGGTTGACGCCGAATGAGCAGATTTGGCCGCTGAAGGCGGCACTTGGAGCTTTGGGCCTGGCCGGATTCTGGATCTTCCTCGCCGCCTTTGCCATTGAGCTACTGAACACACGGGTGTTCGAAGGTCTGAAACGACCGGTGGAGATGCGACAAAATGCGGATGGAAAAGATCGGATTTGGGCGCTGGGAACCTCGGCAGTCAAGATTGGCGCGTCTGCTTTTATCTTCTGGCAGATTATGCACAGTACCATGTACAGCCGGATAGACCCGGTCTGGCAGCAAAAGAATACTTTCTGCATTGCCGGCTGGGCAGCCCTCAATGCACTGGTTATCATTGCCACGGTTGCGGCCTGGTACTATGGCTATGCAAAAAAACGTGGTGTGGATCTCCGGGAAGCTGGTCTCATCCTGCCTCGCAAGAATATCCTGAAAACGGTAGCAATTGCCATTGTCACGATTGTGGGCGCCTGGAGCATTGTTTTCTTTGCGGATTATTTCTTCCAGACGGATTTCCGCTTCTGGCAATGGTCGGCAAAAGCCTTCCCGGCGGCCAAGATCCTTCCGACCCTTACATTTCTCCCGCTGTTCCTGTTGTTCTTTGTCGCTAATTCCGTAGCAATCAATGTGCAGGGATACAGCAATGCTTTGGGCAAGAAAGAATGGGTCAATATGTTGGTGCTGGGGTTGCTGAACTGTCTGGCTCCCCTGATCTTCATTGTAATCCAGTACACAGTGTTCGTTTCTACCGGATTCCAGATGTGGGGTACCGGTGCGGAAGCTCGTATTCCGACCTGGCTCCATACCGCTGTACTGATCTTGTTTATCACCCCCTATATTGCACGGGCAATCTACAAGCGCACCCGGAATCCATATATCGGCGGAATCGTAAACGGTATGTTGGTGACTCTTTGTCTCTGCATGAACTCTACCACACTGACCGGTACCGGGCTGTGATTTAGCCCGGCCTGCCAGAAGTGGCGTCCTCCTTCACAGGGATCCTTGTAAAACGGCCCGGGGCGGATCGTGAAAAGCACGATCCGCCCCGGGCGTTTTTTCGCTGAAAAATCCGACCTTAGCCCTGCGCCTGAGCCAGAGCGTCAGCGGCGGCGGCCTTCACCGCGTCGCTGGTAACGGTGGCGCCCGCCACGCCGTCGATCTCGGCGCTGCCGGCGGTCTTGATGGACTCGGCCAGGGTGTCCAGAGCCGCGCCGCCCACCTCGGGGGTCTCGTCAGCGCCCTCGATGGTCACGTCGGTGATGCTGCTGGCGTCCACGGTGATGGTCACGGTGACCTCGCCGCCGTAGCCCTGGGCGGTGCCGGTGTAGGTGCCGGCGGTGTAGGCAGCCTTGTCGCCGCCGCCGCAGGCGGTCAGCAGACCGGCGGTCAGAGCCAGAACCAAAACCAGAACGGCAATACGGATTGCAGAACGTTTCATTTTACTCAATCTCCTTTTTAATAGGTAGGACGGTATCAGTGTTCCCGCCCGATGGCCCCACTATACCACACCTTGCCCGGACGTGCAAGAGGGGATTCCGCGCTTTTTGCCCGGGTTTTTGCGGCAAAATCTGCCTTTGGGCAGCTGTCAGGGGCAAACCACTTGACATTTTGTCGAGTGGAGTGTTTTAATATGTAACGTGTACTAAATTATTGCCGCACGGCCCGCAAAAAGCGCGCTGCGAGGCCGTTTGCCCGGCTGGGAAGGCCCCCGGACGGACGGGCCCGCCGCGGCGGTTCGGACAGTGCATCCAAACCTGCCGCGCGTGTCCGCGGGCCTGTAGGGCCCGGTCGGGCCGCGCGGTTGATTCGTTCTTTTTTTGTTTTGCGCCGTCGGGGGACGGTGCAAGGGAGAGGGAGGTAACGGTATGAGAGTTGGCCTGGACATCGGCAGCACCACCATCAAGTGCGCCGTGCTGGACGACCAAGACAACCTGGTGTTCCACACCTACGAACGCCATTACAGCCACATCGTGGAAAAAGCCCGGGAACTGCTGCTGCGGGTGGTGCGGGAGGCTATTCCCGCCGCCACCGCCAAGCTGGCCATTTCCGGCAGCGCCGGCATGGGCCTGGCGCAAAGCTGTGGGGTGCCCTTTGTGCAGGAGGTGTTCTCCACCCGCGTGGCCGCCACCCGCCTGTGCCCGGACACCGACGTGATCATCGAGCTGGGCGGCGAGGACGCCAAGATCCTGTTTTTGTCCGGCGGCACCGAGGTGCGGATGAACGGCAGCTGCGCCGGCGGCACCGGCGCCTTCATCGACCAGATGGCTACCCTGCTGAAGATGGGGGCGGACGAGATGGACGCCGCCGCGCAGAAAGCGGAAAAGACCTACACCATCGCCAGCCGCTGCGGCGTGTTTGCCAAAAGCGACATCCAGCCCCTGATCAACCAGGGCGCCCGCGCCGAGGACATCGCCGCCAGCATCTACCAGGCGGTGGTCAACCAGACCATCGCGGGCCTGGCCCAGGGCCGGCCCATCAAGGGCAAGGTGCTGTATCTGGGCGGGCCGCTCACCTTCAGCACCGTGCTGCGCCAGAGCTTTGACCGCACCCTGGAGGTCACCGGCACCTGCCCGGAAAACAGCCTGCTGTTTGTGGCCCTGGGCGCGGCCCTCTACGCCGATCAGGAATTCAACCTGCCCCAGCTGGCCGACCGGCTGGAACAGTACAGCGCCCAGGCGGACTACGCCAGCCAGCCGCCGCTGTTCAAGAGCAAGCAGGAATACGACGAATTCCATGCCCGTCACCTGAAAGCCAGCGTGCCCCACCGGCCCTTCGGCCCGGATGTGGGGCCGGTACATATCGGCATCGACTCCGGCAGCACCACCGTCAAGCTGGTGGTGATCGACGACGAGGCCAACCTGCTCTTTACCAGCTACCAGCCCAACCTGGGCAACCCGGTGCCCCTGATCCGGGAGGTGCTGCAGAAACTCTACGCCGCCCATCCCGGCCTGCAGGTGGCCAGCGCCACCGCCACCGGCTACGGCGAAGAACTGGTCAAGCAGGCTTTCGGGGCGGATTTCGGGGTAGTGGAAACGGTGGCCCACTTCACCGCCGCCCGCCATTTCATGCCCGAGGTGGACTTCATCATCGACATCGGCGGCCAGGACATGAAGTGCTTCAAGATCGCCGACGGCGCCATCAGTGACATCTTCCTGAACGAGGCCTGCTCCTCCGGCTGCGGCAGCTTTTTGCAGACCTTCGCCCAGGCGCTGGGCTATGATGTAAAGGAGTTCGCCGCCCTGGGCCTGTTTGCCGACCGGCCGGTGGATCTGGGCAGCCGCTGCACCGTGTTCATGAATTCCAGCGTCAAGCAGGCCCAGAAGGACGGCGCCACCGTGGAGAACATCTCCGCCGGCCTGTCCATCAGCGTGGTCAAGAACGCCCTGTACAAGGTCATCCGCGCCTCCCGCCCGGAGGAACTGGGCCGCAACATCGTGGTACAGGGCGGCACCTTCTACAACGAGGCTGTGCTGCGCGCCTTTGAGCAGGAGATGGGGGTGGAGGTCATCCGTCCGGACATCGCCGGCCTGATGGGCGCCTTCGGCGCGGCCCTCTACGGCAAGGGCCTGGTGGGCACGGGCCATGCCAGCGCCCTGCTGGGCCCCGCGGATCTGGAAAACTTCACCCAGCAGGTCAAGAACGTGCAGTGCGGCCTGTGCGGCAACCACTGCCAGCTGACCGTCAACCTGTTCCCCGGCGGCAAAAAGCTGATCAGCGGCAACCGCTGCGAGCGGCCGGTCACCGGCCGGGCCGCCGCCGACAGCCTGAACCTGTATGAGTACAAGCAGCAGCTGCTGGCTGCCTACCAGCCGGGCAGCGGCACCCGGGGCCGCATCGGCATCCCTCTGGCGCTGAACATGTACGAGCTGCTGCCCTTCTGGCACGCGTTCTTCACCAGCCTGGGCTTTGCGGTGGTCACCAGCCCGGTCTCCAGCCGGGAACTGTACCAGTCCGGCCAGGGCACCATCCCCAGCGATACCGCCTGCTTCCCCGCCAAGATGGCCCACGGGCACATCCACGCGCTGGCGCAGATGGGGCTGGACGCCATCTTCTACCCCTGCATGACCTACAACGTGGACGAGGGCCTGGGCCAGAACCACTACAACTGCCCGGTGGTGGCCTACTACCCGGAGGTCATTGCCGGCAACTGCCCCGAGCTGGAGGGCACCAAGTTCATCTATGACTATGTGGGCATCCACCGGCGCAAGGACTTTGTGGTGCACATGACCGCCATCCTGGCCAAATATTTCGCGGGCATCTCCAAGGCGGAGGTGGCCGCCGCCACCGACGCGGCCTGGGCCGAGTACGAGCGGCACATGGCCCAGGTGCGGGCCAAGGGCGCCGAGATCATCAAACAGGCCCGGGCCGAGGGCAAGCGGATCGTGGTGCTGGCGGGCCGCCCCTACCATGTGGACCCGGAGGTCAACCACGGCATCGACAAGCTGATCTGCCGCCACGGGGCCGCCGTTGTCACCGAGGACAGCGTAAGCTGGCTGCAGGAGAAATTTGCCACCACCGTGCTCAACCAGTGGACCTACCACAGCCGCCTGTACGCCGCCGCCAAATACTGCACCACCCAGCCCGATATGGAACTGGTGCAGCTGGTGAGTTTCGGCTGCGGCCTGGACGCCATCACCACCGACGAGACAAGGGAGATCCTGCACGACGGCGGCAAGCTGTACACCCAGCTGAAGATCGACGAGATCACCAACCTGGGCGCTGTCAACATCCGGCTGCGCAGCCTGTTCGCGGCGCTGGATGAAAAGCAGCGCAACCACCCTGGCAAACAGTGAGGTGAAACCATGGAATACACCACCGCAAAATTTACCAAGGACATGAAGCGCACCCATACCATTCTGGTGCCCAACATGGCCCCGCTGCAGTTCAAGCTGATGAAAGCGGCCATGGAACGGGAAGGTTACCGGGTGGAACTGCTGGGCAACTGCGGCGAGCAGGTGGCCCAGCTGGGGCTGAAATATGTCCACAACGATACCTGTTACCCGGCTCTGCTGGTCATCGGCCAGTTTTTGGACGCGCTGAACAGCGGCCGGTACGATCTGGACCACACCGCCCTGCTGATCACCCAGACCGGCGGCGGCTGCCGGGCCTCCAACTACATCCACCTGCTGCGCAAGGCCCTGTACAAGGCCGGCTACAAGCAGGTGCCGGTGGCCAGCCTGAACTTCTCCGGCCTGGAAAAGGACAGCGGCTTCCAGATGACCCTGCCCCTGGCCCGGATGCTGATTGCCGCCGTGCTCTACGGCGATCTGCTCATGGCGCTGCGCAACCAGACCGCCCCTTACGAGGACGAAAAGGGCGCCGCCGAGGCCCTCACCGATACGTGGATCGCCGCGCTTTCCAAGCAGTTCCGCGCGGGCAAGGGCTACTCCGCCCCGGAGATGAAGCGCACCTTCCCGGTGATCGCCAAGGAGTTCGCCGCCATCCCCAAGACCCATACCCCCAAGGTCAAGGTCGGGGTGGTGGGGGAGATCTACGTGAAATACTCCCCCCTGGGCAACAACAATCTGGAGGAGTTCCTGGCCTCCCAGGACTGTGAGGTCAACCTGCCGGGCCTGCTGGGCTTCGTGCAGTACTGCTGCTTCAATATGAGCGAAACCGTGCGGCTGTACGGCGGCAGCAAGCTGGAGGAGCTGGCCCCCGAACTGCTGCTGCGCTGGCTGGACGGGCTGGAAAAGGCCCTCTGCGGCGCGCTGAAGGACGCGGGCTACCACGCCCCGGCCCCGTTCAGCGTGCTGCGCACCCTGCCCGACGGCATCATCGGCATGGGCAACAAGATGGGCGAGGGCTGGCTGCTTACCGCCGAGATGATCGAGCTGGTGCAGAGCGGCTATGAGAACATCGTCTGCGCCCAGCCTTTCGGCTGCCTGCCCAACCATATCTGCGGTAAGGGCATGGTGGGCAAGATCCGGGCGCTGTATCCCCAGGCCAACATCACCCCCATCGACTACGACCCCAGCGCCACCCGCGTCAATCAGGAAAACCGCATCAAGCTGATGCTGGCGGTGGGCCGGGAGCGGCTGGAATCGGGCGGCGAGGCCGTCCCTCACGAGGAAAATCCGTTCTACGGGCAGGCGCCCCAGATCAGCAGCGCTGCCCCTGTATAAGGAGGAACCATGCAGCTCATCATCTTTGACCTGGAATGGAACATGGGCTACAAGCCCTATCTGTTCGACTACCACGGCGCGGAGCAGACCCTGCGGGGCGAGCTGATCCAGATCGGTGCGGTAAAGGTGGACGAAGCCGGCCGCATGCTGGACAGCCTGCAGCTGAACCTGCGGCCCCGGCTGTTCCGCAAGCTGCACCACCACATCGCCAAGGTCACCGGCATGACCCAGAGCCAACTGGACGCGGGCGTACCCATCAAGGAGGGCCTGCGCCGGTTTATGGACTGGTGCGGCCCGGACGCGGCGTTCGGCGAATGGGGCATGGACGACGTGCCGGTGCTCAAGCAGAACCTGTTCCTGAACGGGCTGGATGAGAGCTGGCCCCACCGCTGGTACGACCTGCAGCAGGTGTTTCTGGCCCAGCGCGGCCGGGCGGAGGGCGAGGGCATGACCCTGGAAAGCGTGGTGGAGCGGCTGGGCATCGAAAAGGACGAGCCCTTCCACGACGCCCTCAGCGACGCGAAATACACCGCCCGGGTCTGCCAGCAGCTGGATCTGGCCGCCGGTCTGGCCGCCTACCCCTCGGAGGAGGACTCCCTGCGCGCCACCCTCTGCGGCGGCGAGGGGCAGTTTGCGGACTTTGTCTACAGCCCCGGCCACATCCAGCGGGAGGACTTCCGGGAGCAGGAGACGCTGAAAAACGCCGCCTGCCCGGTGTGCGGCGCGGCCATGAAGCCCGACCCCCACGACGTGTGGCTGCGCCGGGGCAACACCGGCTACTACAGCCTGTACGAGTGCGCCGCCCACGGTGGCTTTATGGTGCGGTTCAAGCTGGCCCGCCGGGACGGCCTGCACTGGAGCGTCGCCCGGGTGACCGAGACCCCCACCGAGGCCCAGCTGGCCCAGTGGAAGGCCCAGAAGGCCAAGGCCCTGGCCCGGCTGCGCCGCGCCGCCCAGGAACGGGTGGCCCAGGCGGGACGATAACAGAAAATCCGACAAGGCTTCAACGGTTTGCGCGTTGAAGCCTTGTTTGTTATAATGGAATCAAAGACAGGGCGTATGGAATAACCGGCAAGTGTATCCAAATCGAAAATGGTTCCCGTACCAAAGAGAGGAGGACGCCTATGAACCGCAAAGCCTGGCAGCTTCGGCTGCTGATCCTGCAAATGCTGGCCGCGGCCTCGCTGATAGCCTGTCCCTGGCTGGCGGCCGCCTGGGAGCGCGGGGAGAGCTGGGCGCTGCACGCCGGCAACCCGGCCGTGTCGCTGGCCTACCCGCTGGCCCTCTGCCTCACCGCCTATGTGCTGTGGGCGCTGGCCATCCACCTGACCGGGCTGACCTTGCGGCCCCGGTGGCTGCGGGCGGTGCTGGGGGCGGTGAGTGTGCTGCTGGTGCTGAGTTACCTGGCGGGGGTGCTGGCCTATCTGAACGTCCTGCCCGCGCTGCCGGTTTTCCGGCTGCCCATGCAGCTGGCCGGATGGCTGGTGGTATTCCGGGGGCTGGAACACCCGGCGCGCACGGCCCTGGCCTGCCTGATCATGCTGCCGCTGGCCCTGGCGGTGGAAACGGGCCGCAGCGAAAACTGAAGGATCGCCGAACAGGCGGGGCGTGTGCCGCAAAGCACAGCGCCCCGCTTTTTTGCGCGCTTTTTCCGGCGGGGCCGTGGGTTTTCCCGTTTTGGTGTGTATAATGGGATAGAAAAGAAATTTCCGGGGAAAGGAGGCGGCCCCATGCGCCAGGAGGAACTGATCGCCCTGCTGCGCGAAAAGGACGAGCAGGGGATGCGCGCGCTGCTGGCGGAGTACGGCCCGCTGATGCGGTATGTGGCCGCGCCCATCCTGCCCGACGGGCGGGACGCGGAGGAGTGCGTCTCCGAGGCGGCCATGCGGGTGTGGAACGGCATTGAACGCTATGACCCGGCCCGGGGCGGCTGGGTGGCCTGGGTGACCGCCGTCACCCGCAACACGGCGCTGAACCTGGCCCGCAAAGCCGGGCGCAGCGGCGCGGACGCTTTGCCGGAGGATGCCCCCGCCCCCGGCCCCTCGCCGGAGGAGTCGGTGATGCAGAGCGAGCGTCAGGCCGCGCTGCGCCGGGCGGTGGCCGCCCTGCCGGAGGCGGAACAGGTACTGTTCTACCGGAAATACTACTACCGTCAGTCCACCGCCCAGATCGCCCGGGAGACCGGATTGACCGAGCGGGCGGTGGAGGGGCGGCTCTACCGGCTGCGGATGCGGCTGCGGGACAGTCTGGGAGGTGAGCGGGATGGATAAGCGGCTTTGGAACGCCCCCGGCGACGCGGAGTTCGACCGGCTGCTGGCCGCCAGCCTGCCCGACCCGCCCCCGGACGAGGTGGCCCGGGCGGTCACCCCCTGGCGGCGGGTGATGGAGCAGCTGGTGTGGGGCCTGGCGCTCACCGGCATCACCCTGCAGGTAGGGGGGCTGCAGTATTGGCTGCCCGCTCTGGGCACGCTACTCTGCCTGCTGGCTTTCCGGACGCTGCGGCGGGAGAACCCCTGGCTGCGGGCGGGCTGGATGGTGTCGGCGGTGCGCACAGGAGCAGTATGGGGGATACTGATTCTGAACGCCTTTCTCTGGCGGCAGACCCCCGCCGGGCAGGCGGTCATGGCGGTGCTGACCGGTGTGAGCCTGCTTACTCAGCTGGGGCAGCTGGTCTGCCTGTGGCAGGGCCTGGATCAGGTGCGCCGGGCCGCGGGCCGGGCCCAGGGTACCGGCGCGGGCTGGCTGGTGGTCTGGTACGCGGGCCTGTACGCCCTGGCTCTGGTGCGGTATAACGGGCTGCTGATCCCGCTGGCCATGATCGGGGCCTATCTGCTGATTCTCTACCGTTTGTATCGGCTGAGCCGGGAGATGGAAACAACCGGCTACGGGCTGCACCCCGCCCCGTCCCGCCTGTCCGACCGGATGCTTATGGTGCTGCTGGCCCTGGTGCTGGTGCTGGGCCTGGCGGCGGGGTATGGCTTTGGCGGCCGCATCCCCATGGACTGGCAGCCCGCGGCCCCCTCCGCCGACCCGCAGGCGGCCGTCGTGCGGCAGGAACTGGCCGCGATGGGCTTCCCGGAAACGGTGCTGGCCGACCTGACCGACGATGAGGTGCTGGCCTGCCGGGGCGCCAGGCGGGTGGTGGTGTCGGAGCGGGATCTGCCGCTGACCGATTTCGGCATTCAGGGCCGGCAGGGCGCTTTGCGCAGTACCGGCGTAGCCGTGGAACTGCCCGGCGAGCGGGAGCAGTGGAAGCTGTTCCAGCATTTCCAGTGGATGGAACCGGCCCCCTGGTGGGGCACCGAGTGCATCCAGCTCTGGCCGGTCTACGACCTGCTGCCGGAGGGCTGGGCCGAGGCCGAACCGGTCACCGGCCGGCTGCTCTGCGAGCAAAACGGGCAGACGATGACCGCCCCCTATGCGTATCTGGGCGAGCAGAGCTACACCGCAACCAGCATGTTCTGGGGAGAGGAGCAGCGGCGGGATGTGTTTGCCTCCTTCTCGCTGCCCCGCCGCGCCGAGAACCGGCGCGGCTACCTGACCTACACCGTACAGGAGGTCAGCGACGGCTGGATCGTGGACAGCTGGGTGAACTATGTCCACCAGACCAGCGCCTTTCAGTATCCGGTCTGCTCGGCCCTGGAGGCCCGGCAGACCGGCAACACCGGCCTGAACAGTGCCTTTGCCCTGGTGCAGGACGCGCTGCAGTTCTACCCCAACGACGACCCGGCGGTACCGTTTGGCGAGGAATAAAAACAGAACAGGGCCCGCGCCGATCAAACGGCGCGGGCCCTGTGATTTCGTTTCATTTCCCGGTCAGGAACGGCTTCATTGCCAGCCAGACGGTATCGGAATGCTCCACGTAGCTGCCGTGATCCTCACCGGGCAGCACCAGCAGCCGGGCGCCGGGTATGGCCCGGGCAATGGCGCGGGTCTCCTGGGGCAGGATCATGTCCTTCTCGCCGGCCAGCACCAGGGTGGGGGCGGTGATGGCGCCCAGCATCCTGTCGGTGATGTGGGGCTGCTGCAGCATCAGATCCAGCTTGTCGCTGTGGTGCAGCAGGTTGGCCAGCCGGATCGCCCGGCGGGTACCGGCGCGCAATCCCTTGGGGGTGCGGTTGGCCCCGCACACCACCAGCTTGCCCACCAGATCGGGGCAGCGGCAGGCCAGCAGCAGCGCCACGATGCCCCCGTCGGAAAAGCCCAGCACCACCGGCTTCTCCAGCCCCAGCTGCCGGATAAAGGCGGCCATATCCATCGCCATCTCGTCGTAGGTCAGATGGGGCACCGGGCTGCTCTGGCCGTGGCCCCGGCTGTCCGGCATATACAGGGTGTACCGGCTTTCCAGCCGCTTGGCCAGCACGTCAAAGGTGGTGTGATCCTCGCCGTTGCCGTGCAGCAGCAGCATGGCCGGCCCCTGACCGGCTACCTCGTAATACAACTGAATGCCGTTTACCGTAACAAACATAACAGAAAACTGCCCCTCCCAGGGCGATCGGGGCGCGGCGCGCCGGTGTGTGTCGGTACCTCCATTATAGCACGCGCCGCGCGCCCCGCAAGGGGGTCACAGCCGGTCCCGCAGTTCGGTCATGCAGGCCCAGTACCGCTTGGGGCAGTGGCTGCGTCGCAGGTTCGGATTGTACCGGGCCGGAATGGCCAGTGCGTCGTAAAAGGCCCGCCACATGGCCTGGAACCGGGCTTCCTCCTCGTCGGGAGGCGGCAGGTCCGGATCGGTGGCCAGTTCCAGATATTCCGCCCGGCCCGCCTGCACCGCTAGTACCGCCCGGTGGGTCTTGTCCCAGATCACAAAATCCTCTCCCGGGTATCGGTTGCAGAAATGCTGCCGCAGCAAGGGCAGCACAAAATGCCGGGGCTGGATCACCGCCCCCAGCGCGCCGCCCCGCTGCTCAAACCGCACAAACCCGGTCAGCAGGTGGGCTTCCCCGTTCACCGCCTTTTCCAGCGCCAGCACCGGGGCCACCCGCTCGTGCCCCTGCATCCAGGGGGCCCGGGGACCCTGCCCGTAGGCAAAGTGCAGAAACCGCAGCAGGGTCAGTTCCTTGTCCGGGCTGTCGTTCAGAAAGGCCCGGGTCACCAGATCCCGGGTACGGGTGCCCAGCTTCTTTTCAAAGCTGTCGAACACCCGGGCCGCCCGCGCCGGATCGGTGGGCACCCGCCGGATGGGGAACAGGGTGGGCCAGGCCGCCCGGTCGGGATAGATCGCAAAGGGGATCTCCTTGCGCAGAAAACTTTCAAACACGCAGCTTAAAAAGCCCTCAAAGCTGCCGTCGTACCGATACACTACATCCGCCTGGACAGCCATGCCGCCGCCTCCTCTCGTGCCGCTGCCATGGGCAGGGCGGGATGATCCGGGGCGCTCAGCCGCCCGGCCGGATCGTCAAACAAACTCAGTTGCCGGGCGCCGCCCTCAAACACCCCCGGGTCCAGCAGCGCCTGGGCCACCGTTATCCGGCTCAGCCGGCCGGGGCCCGCGTATCCGCTGCATACAATGAAATACCGGGCCCGCCGCAGCACCACCCCGATACGGCGCAGATCCTCCAGCCGCAGACGGCCGTGCCGCCGGGCGGTGCGGATGCGCCGGGCGCTCTTGGGCCCGATGCCCGGCACCCGCAGCAGCATCTCGTAGTCGCAGCGCTCCACGTCCACCGGAAACTGATCCAGATGGTGCAGCGCCCAGTTGCATTTCGGGTCCAGCCAGGGGTCAAAGTTGGGGGCCTCCGGGCTCAGGATCTCCCCGGCGGAAAACTGGTAATACCGCAGCAGCCAGTCCGCCTGGTACAGCCGGTGCTCCCGCAGAAGCGGCGGCTTTGTGTCCAGCGCAGGCAGCCGCTCGTCCCGGCAGACCGGCACATAGGCGGAGAAAAACACCCGTTTCAGGCTGTATTTCTGATACAGCCCCTCGGTGAGCTGCAGAATCTGGTAATCGCTCTCCGGGCTGGCCCCCACGATCATCTGGGTGCTCTGCCCGGCGGGGGCAAAGGCCGGGGCGTGCCGGTAAACGGTGAGTTCCCGGCGGTTCTCGGCGGCGGTGCGGGCAATCAGCCCCATCGGCCGCAGGATGCCGGTTTTCTGCTTGTCCGGGGCCAGCAGTTTCAGACTGGCCTCGCTGGGCAGCTCGATGTTTACGCTCAGCCGGTCGGCCAGCAGACCCATCCGGTGCACCAGCGCCGGGTCCGCCCCCGGAATGGTCTTGGCGTGGATGTAGCCCCGGAACCGGTACGGCCCCCGCAGCAGTTCCAGCACCCGGATCATCCGCTCCATGGTGTAATCCGGGCTTACCAGTACCGCGCTGGATAAAAACAGCCCCTCGATGTAGTTGCGCCGGTAAAACTGGATGGTCAGTTCCGCCAGTTCCTCCGGGGTAAAGGCCGCCCGGGGCCGGTCCTCCGAGCGGCGGTTGGTGCAGTAACGGCAGTCGTAGGCGCAGATGTTGGTCATCAGAACCTTTAAAAGGCTCACGCAGCGGCCGTCGGCGGTAAAGGTGTGGCAGATGCCCGGCGCATGGCAGCTGCCCAGCGCGCCCGGCGCACCGCCCCGGTCCACACCGCTGCTGGTGCAGGCCACGTCGTATTTGGCGCTGTCCGCCAGAATGGAAAGTTTTTCCATCAGATCCATAGAAAAAGGCCCGTCCCTCTCCGTTCCGGCCGGTATGCCGGAACAAAGGCGGCGGGCCCCCTGACCGCTGCCGGATGCAGCGCTGCGCGGAAAAGCTGCTGGCTTTGCCGCACCGCTTCGGCGCGCCGGGCGCGGGCTTCCCATTCTCCGCGCCGGGCGCGCGGCCTTTTCGCAAAAAGGCCGCAAAAAACCAGGCCCTCCGCTCTTCTTTTCGAAAAGGGCGGAAAACCCGGGCCGCCGCGGAAAATCCCGCCGCGGCCCTTTTGATAATCCGATTTATCGCCCTGCCCGCATGCTAGAATACAGACAGGCCGGAAAGGCAAAACGCCCCGACCGGCGCCTTACCACTTGGTCTTGGTCTCGACCACCTTGCCGGCAATGTACAGCCGCTCCAGATCCGCGCCCCGGATGACCTTTTCCGGATAGTCCGGGTTGAAGGGCTGCAGAATTACCGCATTGCCCCGGCGGATGTACCGTTTCAGGGTACCCTCACCCTCGTCAAAGACCATCACGCCCAGATCCCCGTTGTTCAGGGTAGGCTGACGGCGCACCAGCGCGTAATCCCCGTCGTGGATGCGGGGTTCCATGCTGTCGCCCTTGACCACCAGGTAGAAGTAATTCTCCGGGTCTTTCACGGGGGCGGGTTCGGTGCCGTAATCCTCTTCAAAGGCCAGCGCCCCGTACCCGGCGCGCACGCTGCCCACCACCGGCACCGGGCTTTCCATATAGGCGCCCACCGGGCCGCCGAAATCCTGCGGCGCGGGGGATACCCCCAGCAGCATGTCGGTTGTGGTGCCCAGCAGTGCGGCCAGGCGGGCCACAGTGGCCGGATCCGGTGTGGAACGGCCGGTCTCCCATTTGCCCACGGCCTGCTGCGTTACCCCCAGCTGGGCGGAGAGGGCGGCCTGGCTGAGCTTTCGTTCTTTGCGGAGAGCTTTCAGGCGTTCACTGAACATACTACTCCCTCCTTTGCATGGTTGTATTATACAACTAATCGTAGTGCATGTAAAGGGGAATTCCAAAATTAAACTAAAAAAAGTTGTCAAAATACGCTTGACAACAACTGCGAGTTGTATTATGATAAACCCAACGAAGCAATGTCACCCAAAACAAGGAGGTCATCGCGATGAAACGCTATCTGCTGCAATGTGCTGCCATACTGGCCGTACTGGGGTTGTTCCCGGCGGCGGGCGCCCTGATCGAGGATACCCTGCCTGTGCCTGCGGCACTGGCCATCCTTGTGCTGCTGGGCCTTGCGGCCCGCCGTGCTTCGTATCTGGCCCGCAGAACACAGCGCCGCGCCGCGGCTGCCCGTGTTGTGCGGCTGCACCGGCAAGCTGCCCGGCCGGCCGGGGTGAAAACGGTGTCCGCACCCTTTTGCTCCGCCGCTTCCCATAAGACCCGTCGCCCGGCGCTTCGCTCGGCATGACGGGTTCACCGGGCAGAGTGCGGGCGGCGCATAGCCGTCCGTGCCCCCTATAGAGTCCGTCCGGTGGACCAGCAACCGCCGGGCGGGCCCTGCCCGCAAGCAAACAGCCGGGCGCTCCCGCGTAAATGGGGAGCGCCCGGCTGTTTTTCTTTGAATCAAAGATCGTTCAACGGGTGAGGGCGTGCCGCGTCGGTGCATGCGTCCGGCGGCAGGCAGGGCAGCAGCACCCGGGCTACCGCCCGGCCTTCCCGAGTCTCCAGCGTCAGGGAACCGTCCGCCTCAGCCAGTACCCGGCGCACACTGGTAATCCCCAGTCCATGCAGTGAACCGCCCTTGCGGCTGAACCCCTGTCGCGGTGGGAAGATATCCCCCTCATGCAGGGGATTGGTAATCTCCATCACCAGCATTCCGGCCCGGCAAACGGCGGTCAGCTCCACCGTCTCCCCGGGATGGGCGGCTTCCAGCGCGTTTTCCAGCAGGTTGGAGGCGGCGCAGATCAGCGCGGAGCCGGATACCGGGGCGGGGCCGTCCAGGGCGGCCCGGGCTTCCAGGTGCACCTGCTTTTCCCGGGCCAGGCGCATTTTACCGAACAGCACCGCGTTCAGGTACGGGTCGCCGCACAGCTCCACCTGCCCGGCGTGATCCAGGGTGGCCTGCAGATCCTGGCGCAGCTGGGCCGGGGCGTCCCCCAGCAGGTTCAGGTAATGGCGCAGATCATGCCGCAGCAGCCGGAACTCCTGCAATGTGTCGGACAGGCTGCGGTAATAGTCCAGCTCCAGCCGCCGCTGCCGTTCCAGCTGCTCGATATACAGCCGGGTGCTGCGCCGGTCCTGCCGGACCAGCAGCGCCGCGGCAATTCCCAGTACCAGAACCACCGAGGAAAAGCAGCCCAACAGCAGCAGTGAATCCAGAGAAAGGCCGCTGCTGGGGATCAGGCCACGGGCCTCCATCCCCAGGGAAAACAGCCCGCCCAGCCGGTCGGCCGTCATCAGGCCGATGGGCACCCAGACCGGCAGCCGCCGCCAGGCGGAAAACCAGGACGGCAGGCGGCAGAATACCCACAGCCCGCCCAGAACCGGAAGAAGCCGCAGAACAGTACCGGGGATCTGGCGCCAGGTGAGAGGCACAAACAGCACGGTGAAGCCTGCCAGCGTCAGGGCCAGCTCGTACAGGATCATGAACAGGACAAAGGGATAAAAGATCAGAAAGAAGCAGGTGACCGATTCCCGGGCGCGGGGGCGGAAGGGCAGGGTAAGGCAGAGGGGTTCCAGCACCAGCGCCAGGGCGGATACAAACGGAGACAGGGAGAAAGGCGGGCAGACCCCCAAAGCGGACAGCAGGACCATCAGCCCGGTACAGGGCCAGAACAGCCGGCCCGCAGGCACACAGCGGCGCAGGCTGAGCAGTACGATGCACTGAATGACGGCAATGGTCGCAAACCGGCATACCGTGCTCAGAACAGACATAGGCGGCTCCTTTCGTATAAAACGGAAAAAGTCGGAAAACAAAAACAGCCGGCGACTGGTACAGCGCCGGCTGACAATATAAAGGCGTGTTTTGCCAGAACGGAAAGCGGTCAGGTGGTTTCCGGGTCCGGATCTTCCGGCAGCACGGAAACCCCGTGATGGGCCAGATCAATGCCGATATGGCGGCCCAGCGCCTCCCGGAAAGGCCCGAACTGAGAGCGGGATACCGGCAGCACTACCCCGCCGGTCAGCAGAACCTGATTGCGCTGCAGCCGGCGCACCTGGGCCAGATTGACCAGAAAGCTGTTGTGGCACAGCGCAAAACGGCCCGGCTGCAGATCGCCGGCCAGTTCATCCAGGCGACGGCCGGTGGTTACGGTGCGCAGCGTCGAATGAATGTAGGAGATGCGCAGCCGCCGCTCCACATACAGAATGTCCTTTTGCGGAATAATGACCTCGCCGTTTTTCTGGGCGACCGCCAGCAGAGGGGTATCGTCCGCATCCAGGGCCGTGAACGCGCGATGCAGCGCGCCGGGCAGCAATTCCTCCAGACGGGCCTTGCTCAGCAGGCACAGATGCCGGGCCTGATACAGATCCGGGGCGTATTCCAGCCGCCCGGTCACAAAAATTACCTGGCAGCGGGGCCACAGCCGGTTGGCAACCTCCGCCAGGCGGATGCCGCTCTGGGTACCCAGCAGCACATCCAGAAACAGAATGTCCGGCGTGAATGCGCAGGTCTCCGGTTCAAACCCCGGGTCTGCCACGGTGATATGGGCGGCAGCGCCGCATTGCTGCCGCAAAAGTTCTACCAGACGTTCACGATCGACTGCGTCGTCCTCCACCACAGCGATCTCATACATAACCGATGCCCCCCTTGAAACAAAAACAGGCAAAAGGCCCCCCGCCTTCTGCCCGGCGCGATGCTCTGCAAGGCGTGTTCCGGTGGCCGGAAACACTTTACAGTAGTAATTATCATCCCAAAAATACAGGGTGCATACAAGATAGAATGTCAGAAAAGGCAAAGATTGTGTAATATTTGGGCAACACAGGCGCGGCGGCCTGGTTAAAGATCCACCAGAATCGGGCTGTGGCCCATGGCGGGCAATACCTTTTCCAGCAGGTCGGAGGTGGCAAACCGCAGGCTGCTGGTATTCAGGCAGGGATGGCAGCCGACGCGCTCACCGGTCAGCACATCCCGGTCAATCACCAGCTGCACCTGGTTATCCCGGTCGTTCATCAGCCCCATCACGCTCACGCTGCCGGGGGTCAGATCCAGCAGCCGCAGCATGTCCTCCGGCGTGCCGAAGCTCAGCCGGGCAACCCCCAGCTGGGCCGACAGATCCTTGGTGCGGAACGCCTTGTGCCCCGGCATCATCAACAGATAGAACGCGGTCTTCTGCCGGTTGCAGAGAAACAGGTTCTTGCAGATGGTCACCTCCAGCACCGCGTCGATCCGGTCGCAGTCCTCCATGGTGCCGGCGGCCTCATGGTCGGTGCGCTGGTAGGCAACACCCAGCTTGTCCAGCAGGTCATAGACCCGCACTTCCCGATCCTGCCGCCCGCTGCAGTCTGCCGGGCGGCCTTCAAACAGTTCCATACTCAATCCCATCCCCTGTAAAAAATACAGGCAGGGGGCGACGCCAACCGGCCCCGTCCCCTGCCTGCTGCAACACAATCAGAACAACCCGGTGATGCGGCCGTTCTCGTCCACGTCGATGCTCTCGGCGGCGGGCTTCTTGGGCAGGCCGGGCATGGTCATGATGCTGCCCATGATCACCACCACAAAGCCGGCGCCGGCGCTCAGCCGCACGTCCCGCACATTCATCACAAAGCCTTCCGGCGCGGCCAGCAGCGCCGCGTTGTCCGAGAAGCTGTACTGGGTCTTGGCGATGCACACCGGCAGATCGCCGTAGCCCTGGGCGGTGATCTCGTCCAGCGCCTTGCGGGCGGCCGGGGCCCAGGTCACATCCTTGGCCCGGTAGATCTTCTGGCAGACCGCCTTGACCTTGTCGGCCAGCGGGGCCTCGTCCGGGTAGGTGAAGCGGATGCGGGCGTTCTCATCCAGGATATCCAGCACCGCCTGGGCCAGCTCTCTGCCGCCCTCGCCGCCCTTGGCGAACACCTCGCTCAGCGCGCAGGGCACGCCCTGCTCGGCACAGACCTTGCGCAGATACTCGTGCTCCTCGGCACTGTCGGTGGGGAAGGCGTTGATCGCCACGCAGACCGGCAGGCCGAACTGATTTTTCATGTTGTCCAGATGGCGCAGCAGGTTGGGCACGCCCGCGGCCAGGTAGTCCACGCTGGGCACCCCCAGCTGATCCTTGGGGCAGCCGCCGTGATGCTTCAGCGCCCGCACCGTGGCCACCAGCACCACCGCCGACGGGTTCAGCCCCGCCTTGCGGCACTTGATGTCCAGGAACTTCTCCGCGCCCAGATCCGCGCCGAAGCCCGCCTCGGTGACCACGTAATCCGCCAGCGCCAGGCTCAGCCGGGTGGCCATCACGCTGTTGCAGCCGTGGGCAATGTTGGCAAAGGGTCCGCCGTGGATGATGGCCGGGTTGTTCTCCAGCGTCTGCACCAGGTTCGGGTCGATGGCGTCCTTCAGCAGGGCGGCCATGGCGCCCGCCGCGCCGATCTGGCCGGCGGTCACCGGCTCGCCCGCGTAGGTGTAGCCCACCACGATCCGGCCCAGCCGGGCTTTCAGATCGGCCAGGTCGGTGGCCAGGCAGAAGATCGCCATGACCTCGCTGGCTACCGTGATGTCAAAACCGTCCTCCCGGGGGGTGCCGTTCACCTTGCCGCCCAGACCATCGGTCACATACCGCAGCTGCCGGTCGTTCATATCCACGCAGCGCTTCCAGGTCACCCGGCGGGGGTCGATGTTGTGAGGGTTGCCCTGGTAGATGCTGTTGTCCACCATGGCCGCCAGCAGGTTGTTGGCCGCGCCGATGGCGTGCAGGTCACCGGTGAAATGCAGGTTGATGTCCTCCATGGGCACCACCTGGGCATAGCCGCCGCCGGCCGCGCCGCCCTTGATGCCGAACACCGGCCCCAGGCTGGGCTCCCGCAGGCAGAGCATGGTCTTTTTGCCCATGGCGCACATGGCGTCCGCCAGGCCCACGCTGGTGGTGGTCTTGCCCTCGCCCGCCGGGGTGGGGCTGATGGCGGTCACCAGGATCAGCTTGCCCTCCTTGTGGGGCTGTTTGAGCAGCCGGTGGTCGATCTTGGCCTTGTACTTGCCGTAGGGTACGATCTGGTCCTCGGTCAGGCCCAGGCCGGCGGCCACCTCCCGGATGGGTTTCATGGTGGCTTCCTGTGCGATCTGAATATCAGTCTTCATGCAGCATCCTCCCCGTCAGTTTTGCGCGGCGCGCATTCTTGTTCCCGTTCATTGTACCACCTTCCGGCGGCGGTGACAATCCGCCCGCCCGGCTGCGGCTTGTGCGGGCGAAAATTTTGTTGTATACTATATTCTGTATTTTTATGGGCGCATTTGCCCATCCGTGATTTTTGCGAAAAAGAGGGTCCTTCATGCTCCACGACGAAACGCTGCATTATCTGGACAACGCCGCCACCACCCGGGTGGACCCGGCGGTGGCCGACGCCATCCGCGCCGCCATGACCGATCTGTGGGCCAATCCTTCGGCGCTGTATACGCCGGGCCTGCAGGCCCAGCAGGCGCTGGGCAAGGCCCGGGCCCAGGTGGCCAAAACCCTGGGCTGCACACCGGGGGAGGTGTACTTCACCGCCTGCGGCAGCGAGAGCAACAACCTGGCGCTGCGGGGCGCGGCAATCGCCCGCAAAGGCTGGGGCAGAAAGATCCTGTGCAGCGGGTACGAGCATCCCAGCGCCGCCCTGCCGGTGGAACAGCTGGGCAAGGAAGGCTTCGAGGTGGTGTTTGTGCCGCCCGGGCCGGACGGCCGCATCGACATGACCGCCATGGCCGACCGGGTGGATAAGGGTACCTGCCTGGTAACCTGCATGCAGGTGAACAACGAGACCGGCGCGGTGGCCGATGTGGAGACCCTGGCCCGCCTGGTCAAGGCGCGCAACCCCCGCACCGCCGTCCATGTGGACGGGGTGCAGGCCTGGCTGCGGGTGCCCGCGGCGCTGGCCGGGGTGGACAGCTTCACCGTGTCCGGCCACAAGGTGCACGCCCCCAAGGGCATCGGCGCGCTCTATCTGCGCAAGGGCTACCACATCGAGCCGCCGTACCTGGGCGGCGGGCAGGAAAAGGGCATCCGTCCCGGCACCGAGAACGTGCCCTATGCGGTGGGCCTGGGCGAGGCCGCCCGGCTCATGGCCGCGAACAGCCGGGAGCGCAAGGCCCGGGTGGCGGCGCTGAACGCCCGGCTGCGGCAGGGTGTGGCGGCACTGCCGGAAGTTACGGTGAACAGCCCCGACGACGCGGTGCCGGAGATTCTGAACATCAGCCTGAACGTGATCCGCAGCGAGACCATGCTGCATTTTCTGGAACAGCGGCGGGTGTATGTGTCCAGCGGATCGGCCTGCAGCAAGGGGGCGGCCAGCCATACGCTGGCGGCCATGGGGCTGTCCGCCCGGGCCATCGACACCGCCCTGCGCATCAGCCTGTGCGGCGACAACGCCGAACAGGACATTGACGAGCTGCTCACCGGCCTGGAGGACGGGCTGGCAAAGCTGGCCCGGCTGCGCTGAAAACCGACAGAATGCGCCCGCCCGGGCGCGTATCCTAAAAAGGAAGACGAGAGGAACAACATGAAACAGATCATCCTGTGCTACCAGGGCGAAATGGCCCTGAAAGGTCTGAACAAGGCCACCTTTGAAGCATCCCTGGCCAAAGCGGTGCGGTTCCGCCTGCGGGATCTGGGGGAGTTCAAGGTCTACAAGGCCCAGAGCACCCTGTACATTGAGCCCGAAACCGAGGACGCGGATATGGACGAGGCTTTCCGCCGGGTGAGCCGGGTGTTCGGCATCGCCGCCATGAGCCGGGCCGCCGTCTGCGAAAAGGACTTCGACGCCATCTGCGCCGCCGCCGGGGAGTACCTGGCCGGCTCCCTGCGCGCCGCCCGCACCTTCAAGGTGGAGGCCAAGCGGTCGGACAAGCGGTTCCCCATGAAGAGCCCCGAGATCAGCCGGGAATTGGGCGGGTATCTGCTGAGCCGGTTCCCCCATCTGAAGGTGGACGTGCACAACCCGGACCTGACCGTCATGGTGGAGGTGCGGGACTTTGCCGCCTACGTACACGGGGATAAGGTGCCCGGCGCGGGCGGCCTGCCGGTGGGTACCAGCGGCCGGGCGCTGAACATGCTCAGCGGCGGTATCGACAGCCCGGTGGCCGCCTGGCGGATGGCCCGCCGCGGCCTGGCGCTGCATCACATCCACTTTGCCAGCCCGCCCTACACCAGCGAGCGCGCCAAGCTGAAGGTCAAGGCGCTGGCCCAGATCGTCAGCGAGTGGACCGGCAGCTGCGTGCTGTATGTGGTGCCCTATACCGAGCCCCAGGAGTACATCCGGGATCACGGCCCCGCGCCGCTGTTCACCGTGCTCATGCGCCGCAGTATGCTGCGCATCGCCCACCAGATCGCCGAGAGCATCGACTGCCAGGCCATCGTGACCGGCGAAAGCCTGGCCCAGGTGGCCAGCCAGACCCTGCGGGCCCTGGCCTGCACCGACGAGGTGCAGCCCCTGCCGGTGCTGCGCCCGCTGATCGGCATGGACAAGAGCGAGATCGTGGCCACCAGCCGGGCGATCGGCGCCTTTGAAACCAGCATCCTGCCCTATGAGGATTGCTGCACCATCTTCACCCCGCCCCACCCCAAGACCCGCCCCACCCTGGAGGAGATCCGGGCGGCGGAGGAGGCCATGCCCGGCCTGGCCGAACTGGAGAAAAAGGCCGCGGCCGAGGTGGAGCGCATCCGCATCGACTGGCGGGATGAGGTGGAATATCTGGAGTAACCGGCGGTACTGACCGCCCGAGGGGGGAAAAGACAATGGAAGCGGAGATCATCGCGGTAGGCACCGAGCTGCTGCTGGGGGATATCCTGAATACCAACGCGCAATTTCTGGCCCGGCAGCTGGCGGATCTGGGCATCACCGTGCTGCACCAGCATGTGGTGGGGGACAACGCCGCCCGCCTGGAAGAACTGGTGCGCACCGCCAAGGCCCGCAGCGACCTGCTGGTGTTCAGCGGAGGGCTGGGCCCCACGGCGGACGACCTGACCAAGGAGACGGTGGCCCGCTGCTACCACGATACCCTGCGCTTTGACCAGGAAGAGATGGACAAGATCGCCGCCTTCTTTGCCAAAAGCGGCCGCACCACCCCCGACAACAACGAAAAACAGGCCATGGTGCCCACCCGGGGCAAAAAGCTGCCCAACCGCAACGGCACCGCCCCCGGCATCTGGTTTGAGGACGAGGGCCGGTACGCGGTGCTGCTGCCCGGCCCGCCCCATGAGCTGATCCCCCTGTGGAACGAGCAGGTGCTGCCCCTGCTGCAGCCGCTGTGCAGCGGGGTGCTGCACAGCCTGACCCTGAAGGTCACCGGCCCGGGGGAAAGCCATCTGGAGGAAACGGTGGGCCATCTGTTCCGCAGCCAGAACCCCACCGCCGCCATCTACGCCAAGACCTGCGAATGCCACATCCGCATTACCGCCAAGGCCGCCACCCCCGCCGAGGCCGCGGCCATGTGCCGGGCCAAGGCGCAGGCGTTCTATGACATTCTGGGCGACTGCATCTACGGCGAGGACGACGCCACCCTGGAATCCGCCGCGGTGGTCGCCCTGCGGAAAGCCCGTCTGACCCTGGCCACCGCCGAAAGCTGCACCGGCGGGCTGGTAAGCCGCCGCATCACCGATGTGCCCGGCGCCAGCGAGGTGTTCGGCTTCGGCTTTGTGACCTACGCCAACGAGGCCAAGGAGAAACTGCTGGGTGTGCCCGGCGAGGTGCTGGCGGCCCACGGGGCGGTGTCCCCCCAGACAGCCGCCTGGATGGCCCAGGGGGCCCGCCGGATGTCCGGCGCGGATATTTCCCTGGCGCTGACCGGCCTGGCCGGCCCCGGCGGCGGTACCCCGGACAAGCCGGTGGGGCTGGTATACCTGGCCGCCGCGTACCGGGATACCATTTACATCCGCAAACTGGGCCTGGGCGGCCGCAGCCGGGAGGTTGTGCGGCTGCGCTCCTCCCAGAACGCGCTGGATCTGGCCCGCCGTCTGGCGCTGGGCCTGCCCCTGCCCGATGACACACAGACCGTGCCCGCCGCCCGGCTGGCCGAGGAAATGAGGTGAACACCATGGCACAACCCGCTACCCAAAGCCGTACCCTGCGTCTGTTCGGCATATCCACCGCCCGGGCCTCCGCCGTGCTGCGGCAGGCCGCCGCCGAGGGCTGCCCCGGCCTGCGCCTTATGGGCCGCAACGGGGAACTGGCGGTGCGTCTGGCCGCATCCGGCCCGGACGCCGCGTCGGTCTGCGAGACCTGGGAGAAAAAACTGCGGGAGCAGTTCGGCCCGGCGGTGTTCTCCACCGATGCCACCGACCTGCCCCAGGCCGCGCTGGCCGCGTTTCTGAAGGAAGAATTCCTGTTCTGCGCCGCCGATGAAACCACCGGTGCGCTGCTGGAGCCGCTGCTGCGGGATCTGCCCCAGGCGGGCGGCGCCTACGATTTTGGTCAGGAGAGCTGGGCGCATCCCCGCAAGGCGGGCCGTATCGAACCCCCTGCCGGCTGGCTGCGCCGCTGGCCTGCCTGCCCGGTACAGCCCGCCGCCGGCCGGGCCGCCGCCGCCCTCAAGGTGTCGGAGGCGGATTTCGCGCTGGTGTTCCAGCCCGCCCAGGGCCGCTACCCGGCCTTTGTACTGCTGGCGGACGAGCGCAGCGCCTGGGTCAGGGCGCTGAACCGCACCCAGGCCGACCCCGCTCAGGCGGGGCTGTGGCTGCTGGATATGGCCCGCCGTGCCGCCCTGGGTCAGCCCCAGGCGGAGGGTGTGCAGATGTTCCGGCTGGGGCAGGAGGCCCCGGCCCTGGTGGCCGACCCGGAGGAAAACCGTCCGGCCCGGCCCGCGGCCCCGGCGGCAGCCCCCGCGGCGTCCGGCGATACCGGCCGGGTACCGCCGCTGCGGCTGGCCCCCGAACCCGACCCGCAGCCCACCCGCGTGGCGGTTTCCCAGCCCACCCGGCAGGCGCCCTCCGCGCCGCCCAAACCCTCCGAGCCCACCGGCGTGGTGCGGCTGGAACCGGTGGGGCATAACTCCCGGCTGGAGAAAGCCGCCCAGGCCATGTACGGCCTGGTGGACGAGAGCGCCGTGCCGGATACCGAACCCCCCGCCCCCAAAAAGGAGGGCAGCTACTGGGGCCGCATCCTGGCGGCGGTGTTCTTCCTGCTGGTAGTGACGGTGGCCGCCGCGGCCGGCCTGTACTATTGGAACAGCCTGGGCGAGGCCCCGGCCTGGCGCAGCTACGGCACCGCCGGGTTCGATGCCAACGCCATTTCCTATCTGGAGCGGGCACAGGAAAAGGACGATCAGGTGGCCGGTTACCTGGCGCTGCCCGGCATGACCGGCAGCCTGATCTACACCGACGGCGATCCCCGCGACGACGCCCCCGCCGGGGCGGCACTGGCCGCGGAGGACACCGGCCCCCAGCGGGTGTGTTACGCCCCGGGGGCTGACCCGGCGCAGACCACCTCCCACAGCCTGGTGCTCTGCCCCGCGCAGGCCCTGCGGGAGCTGGGCGGCCTGGATCAGCTGGACGCCGTCCAGAACAACAGCGCCTTTACCCTGTATACTGGCAATTCCGAAGCCGCCGCCTACCGTTACAAGGTGGCGGCTGTATTTTACTGGGATCCCACCGAGGAAGGGGAGGGCGCCTTTGATCTGGCCGCCTTCACCGATCTGAGCAACGCCAATACCTTTATGGATTTTGTGGTGGGGATCAAGGCCCGCAGCCTGTTTGACATGCCGGTGGATTTTGAGGAAGGGGACAGCTTTGTCAGCCTGGTGGCCGACGCGGCCGAGCCGGACGGCACCAAGCTGGTGGTGGTGGGCCGCAAGGTGCGGGAGCAGGAAAGCCGCTCGGTGGATACCGCCAACATCGCCCCCACCACCGACCCGCTGCTCACCGCCGCCATGTACAGCGCCAGCGGCACCACCATGCCGGATATGCTGGAGCTGATGCAGAGCTGGGTGAACTGGTTCGGCGGCCGCAACCAGACCAACGCCGACCTGCAGATCGAGGCCGGCATGCCCGAAGAAGAGGTGCAGCTGGACGCGATTCTGGACAGCCTGGGGGAGGTGCCGGATCTGGAAGACCTGATGCCGGAGGAAGGCCCCACCCCCACCCCCAACCTGACCCCCAACCCGGAGACCGAGACCGGCCTGGGCGGCGGCACCGGGGATACCGGCCTGCCGCCGGAGGCCACCCTGCCCCCGGTGACCACTCCGGCCCCCACCACCGCGCCCACCGATTCGGGTGACGGCAGTTCCGGCGGCACAGAGGGCGGCGAGACCACTCCGGCCCCCACCGCGCCCCCCGTGACCTCTTCCACCATCAACGTGACCATGAACGGCACCCCCCAGACCATGGATCTGACCGAGTGCCTGGCCATGATCGTGATGAATGAGATCGGCTCCTCCGCCCCGGCCGAGGCCCAGAAAGCCCAGGCCATCGCGGCTCACAGCTGGATCCTGAGCCAGGGCACCGCCTATCCCTCGGTGGCGGGCCGCGCCCCCACCGATTCGGTGCGGGCCAATGTGGCCGAGGTGGCCCACATCGTGGTGGCTTACGGCAACACCGTGGCGTTCACCCCCTATCACGCCAGCTGCGCCGGCGGTACAACCGCCAGTGTGGACGTGTGGGGCGGTGTGCGCAACTACCTGATCGAGGTGGAAAGCCCCTACGACGCCACCACCGCCACCAACTGGGAGACCACCGAGGTCTATTCCAGCGCCACCGTGGCCGCCCGGGCCAAGGAGAAACTGGGCATCGAGCTGACCGGTGATCCCTCCACCTGGCTGGAGGTCACCAGCACCACCACCTACGGCTATGTCAAGGGGGTGCGGATCGGCACGGTCACCAAGAGCGGCACCTACCTGCAAAGCACCCTGCTGGGCGGCCAGACCGATATCTGGGGCCGCAAGCGCACCATGCGCAGCCCGGCCTTTACCGTGCAGTACGACGCCTCCCAGGATGCCTTTATCTTTACTGTGCGGGGCTATGGCCACGGCGTGGGTATGAGCCAGTGGGGCGCCATCGGCTACGCCCGGGCGGGCTGGAACTACAGCCAGATCCTGGCCCACTACTACCCGGGCACCACCCTGGTGACGGTTGGTTGATTTTGAAAAACATTACAAAATAGTTACAAGCGTTTTGTTACAAAGGGCGAAATTCGGGAAAACCTCTCCCAATTTCGTAAAATTCGTGTATAATGGATACTGCCCGAGGCCGGGCTCGGCATTTTTCCGAGCCCGGCCCGCTTTTGTCTTGTACACAGGATACCGGCCGGGGCCCTGCGGTCCGCCGGGGAAAGCGAGGAGACAGAACCTTGGAACAGAATAAAAAGACACGGCGGCGCTGGCCGCTGATCCTGGCTTGCGTGGTGCTGGCGGTGGTGCTGGTGGTGGCGGGCGTGGCGGTATATATGTACAGCCAGATCTCCGCCATCTTCGACACCGGCGAGGTAGGCAGCCTGAGCCAGACCCAGGACCCGGACATCGAAGCCAATGGCGAGCGGTTCTACAACCTGCTGGTGTTCGGCATTGACTACGACGCGGATGATTCCGGCCGCACCTACGCCGAGGGCAAGGGTATGACCGACGTGATCCTCTACGTGCAGATCGACCGGGACACCCGCAAGGTCAACGTGCTGCAGATCCCCCGGGATACCTGGTACGGCGATACCATGGTGGGCGGCATCACCGGCTACTTCTGCAAGATCAACGAGGTCTACGCCAACGGCCCCGACCAGGATCATCTGGTCAACAACTTGGCCAATGAAATTTACGAGCTGTATAAACTTCCGATTGACAACTATGTGTATATCGAGATGGACGCCTTCAAGACCATGATCGACGTGATGGGCGGCATCGAGATGTACGTGCCCTGGGATATCGTCTATGTCGACAAGAACACCGGCGAAGAGGTGCTGGCGGTGCCCCAGGGCCGGCACAAGGTCAGCGGCGACGCGGCCGAGCTGATCCTGCGCAACCGCAACTACACCCAGAGCGATTACAAGCGGCTGGAAACCCAGCAGTATTTCTATGCGGCGGTGCTGGATTACTTCCTGAACGAGTGCACCCTGGCGGGCTACTACGAGACCTGCCGGTCCATCGCCCCCTACTTAAAGACCGACCTGGACATCACCGAGATCTGGGGCCTGTACGCCACCATGATGCAGGTGGAGCCGGAGGATGTGTATGTGGTGCGCAGCCCGGGCGGCCCGCTCACCATCGACCCGCCCCGGGAGAGCTATCCCTCGACCAGCGTCTACTACACCGACCGGGACGCCATGGCCGAGCTGCTCAACGAGCATTTCCGCGACCCGGAGATGCCGGTGGATGCCGAACTGCTGAACCTGCCCACCGGCTATGACTGGCCGCTGGGCAAGAACATCGACCCGGGCCGTACCCTGGGCGATGTGGACAGCGCCATCCAGGAGGCTGAAAGCGAGCAGAACGCCGCTTCCTCCGACAGTGCCGCCTGATACGGAACAGAACAACGGGGACGCGCCTTGTGCGGCGCGTCCCCGTTGTGGTATGCAAATAAAACCGCCCCGCCGGGTTGAAATATCCAGGCGGGGCGGTTTCGTATATACAGTATGCGCGGCTCAATAGCCCACGATCAGGCCCTGATTTTCCGCGTAGAAGCTGGTCAGGCCGCCGGTGGGCAGAATCTCCACCCGGGCGCCGGGCCATTTGTTGTGAATGCCGTTGGCCAGCAGATGGGCCGCCGTTTCATTGAAGCAGTGGCTGATCACCACCGGGTTCGATCCGTCGTACCCGCTGCGGTCGATGGTTTCCAGGATGTAAGCCAGCATCCGGGTTTCGCCCCGGGTCTTGTGCAGCAATTCGATCTTGCCCGCGTCGCTGGCGCGGCCCACCGCCCGCATGTTCATGGCGCCGGCCATAAAACCAACCAACCGGCTCATCCGGCCGTTCTTGACCAGATTGTCAAAGTTGGCCAGGGCAAACAGCAGGCTGCGCTGCTGGTTGTAGATCTCCAGTTCGGCGCACACCTGCTCAAAGGGCAGGCCCGCTTCGATCAGTTCCTTGGCTTTCCAGATATCCAGCACCATCTGCCCGCCGGTGGACAGGGTGTCCAGCACGTAGATCTTCTTTTCCGGATGGCTTTCCAGCACCATTTCCTTGGCCACCAGGGCGCTGTTGTAGGTGCCGGACAGCCCGCTGGTGATGGTCAGGGCGATTACCTGATCGGCCTGCAGATATTTTTCCGCCCATTCCTCCGGGCTGGGGCAGGCGGTGGTGGAAGGCCCGTTGTAGTTGCTCATGGCGGACATCATGGCGGCGGTGTCCAGGGCGGCGTTGTCCACAAATTCCCGCTCGCCCACCCGGATTTTCAGCGGTACGGTGTCAAAACTAAGTTCCGGGCCCAGGCCCTCCAGATGGCGCAGCTCACAGCTGGAATCGGCAACGATCTTCCAGGTCATGTTGATAGCTCCTTTTACGTGGTATTCAATACTATGTATATTATAGGCGGCGGTTCCGGCCGCGTCAAGTGCCGGGCGTGTTGTGATTGTGAACATTTGGTAACTTCTTTATTTCGCCCCTTTTTTGGTTGGCAAACCGGGCCGGGCGTGGTACAATAAAACACAAAGCGCCCGGGAAAGGGGGACCCCGCAAATGGACGAATATCAACGCGTACGCCGCCGCCACCGGCAGCGGCAGGCACGCCGGCGTCTGCGCCGGACACTGGCATTGCTCTGCGCCGCGGTGGTCATCCTGACCCTGTCCGCGGGGATCACCGCCCTGCTCAACTGGATCGTGCCCCCCGAAGGGCAGACCGCCGACAGCAGTGCGCCCACCTCGGGCGGCAACGTGGCCCTGGCCCCGCTGCCCAATACCGGCGCCGAACTTGTGCAGAACACCAGTTTCTCCTCCATCGGGCCGGTGCAGCAGGAAAGCTGGAACCTGGTGCAGCTGGACGCCGAGCGGATCGCCCAGCCGGAGACCGGCCTGGTCAAGCCGGAGTATTTCCAGAACGTGGTCATGCTGGGGGACAGCGTTACCGCCGGCTTCTACACCTATTCCACCTCGATCAAAGGGGTGGCCACCATCTGCGGCTACCGCAGCATCCATCCCAGCGATATCGTGAACCGCACCACCCTGACAAGGGAGGACGGCGTGCAGGAGATCGCCCTGGATGCGGTGGCGGCCGCCAACCCCAAAGCGGTGTACGTGCTGCTGGGCACCAACTCGCTGGTCAGCGCCGACGAAAAGAAGGAGGAGTCCTTCCTGGCCTACTACGAGCGGATGATCCAGATGCTCAAGGAGACCGTGCCCGACGCGGAACTGTATATCCAGTCCATCACTCCGGTGCGGCCGGATGTATCCACCCTGAACAACGAGCAGATCCGCCGGGTGAACGAGCAGCTGGCCCAGCTGGCGCTGGCCCAGGGATGCCACTACCTGGATCTGCATGAATTCCTGGCCGATGAAAACGGCGACCTGAACGCCGATCTGGCTGCCAACGACGGCATCCATCTGAACGGCACCGGCTACAAACAGTGGGTGGATTATCTCAGCCGCCATGTGGCCTATGCCGATGACCTGCCGTTTTTGTACGGCAGCCCCTATGCAACCAAAACTACCGCTGCCGCCGATACCGGCGCCGACAGCGCCGCGCCGGAAGGGGAAGCCTGATCCCTCTCCGCGCCCGACCTTTGCGGGTCCTGCGCCCGCCCAGTGAGGAGGTGTGCCCTTTATGGCAACCTATCAGGAATTTCGACAGAAGACACGGCGCCGCGCCCGTCAGCGGCGGCTGCGCCGGTTTATGGTGCTGCTGATCGGCGCGGTGCTGATCGCCGCTGCCGTATGGGGTGCCCTGCGGCTGAGTGGGATACTTCCCCAGGGGGACGAGCCTGCCTCGGTACCGGCGGTTTCCGACCCGGACCAGAGCCAGCCCGTTGCCGAGCCCACCGCCACCCCCACCGTGACCCATGATTACAGCCAGGCGGGCGGCGAACAGCCTGCCATGCGGGATACGGTCAGCGCCGGGGATCTGAGCTGGAATACCCAGACCCGGGTGGCCGCCCCCACCCTGAATATGACCGTCACCTCGCCCTACGGGCCGATGATCGCCCAGCCTGCCCAGCCGATGATCGACATCAGCTACTTTGACACCGTCACCTTTATCGGCGACAGCATCACCGAGGGCCTGCAAAGCTACCAGACCTCGGTGTTCGGGCATTCCACCATCCTGGGAATCCGCAGCATGGGCCCGGATGCGGTGGTCAACGGCTCCACCGTGAAAAACCGGGTCACCGGCGAGGAGCTGGTGGTGCTGGATGCGGTAGAGGCCAGCAGCCCCGACGCGGTGTATATCCTGCTGGGCACCAACTCCCTGGTGAACGCCGGCGAACAGAAAGAGCAGTCCTTCCTGGCCTACTATGCCAAGATGATCGACATGCTGCGGGAGCGTCTGCTGCCCGGGGTGCGGATCTATATCCAGTCTGTCCCGCCGGTGGATCCCTCCAAGACCACCAAGCTGAGCAACGAGCAGGTGGAGCGGGTGAACAACGAGCTGGCCCGCATCGCGGTGGAGAAGGAGTGCTACTTCATTGATCTGGACGAGGTCTTTGCCGACGAGAACGGCAACATGAAGGCCGATTACGTACAATCGGATGGCATCCACATCAAGAAGCCCGCCTATGAGGCCTGGATCGACTATCTGGCCCGCCATGTGGCCTACCAGCGCCGCAACGTCTACAAGGAGCCCAATCCCCTGTATATCGCCTGAGAAAAAAGACCCGGCCGGGTGCGAAGCGTCTGCCTCGCACCCGGCCGGTTTCAGTTTCTATCCAGGCGGAACTCCTGCTCGTATACATCCTCCCCGTGCCGCACGATCTGCCCGGTAGGGCGGAACCCCCGCCGCTCGTACAGCCGCCGCGCGCCCCGGTTGGTGTTCAGCACCCACAGGGTGGGCGCCCCGCTGCATTGCCCGATGGCAAATTCCAGCAGCCGGCTGCCGTAGCCTTTGTTCTGTTCGGCGGGCAGCACGTAGAGGTTTTCAATGCAGCTGCCGCGTACCGTCACAATGCCCACCGGCTTGCCGTCGGTGAGCATATACAGCCGCGCCCCGCCGGCGATGGCCGCTTCCAGACAGGCTTTCTGCCTTTGGGGTGTGTGCTGCGCCAGAAATTCCTGTGAACACACTGCCCGGTGGGAGTCCTGCCAGCTTTCCGCGTGGATGGCCGCCGCCTGCATCAGCTGCGCCGGTGTTACCGGCTGAATCATGGATACCGCCCCTTTCCCCTTGCGTCGCTGGTTTCCATAGTAGCACAAACCGGCACAAAAAACCACCCGGGCGCTGCTGCCCGGGCGGCTTTGCGTTTATACCAGTACCACCTCGTCCTCGTGCACCATGTAGTAGGCCAGCACATACAGCGCCGCCCAGAAGGTCACCGCGAACTTGTCCGAGCAGGCAAACACCTGCGGCCGTACCGTAAAGAAGGGGCTCAGTTTGCCCAGTACCGTGCCGTCGTGGGCAAACAGAACGCTGTGATCCCGCTGGTGCAGCACCTCCCACTCGCCGAAGTGGGCGGTGTGCAGTACCATCCGGTCGGCCCGGGGCGGCCGGGTCAGGGAACCGCCCGCCGGTTCCGGCTCAAACACCAGGTCGCTGCTGACCACCACGCGATTGCCCTCGTCCATCACCTCGTACCGGCCTTCCTCGCTGGCCTCGTGCACATCAGTGTGATACACCGGGCCCGCCTGGTCAAACACCAGCTTGGCCGGGCCCAGCAGCTTCTGCTGCCGGATGGTTGCCAGGGCTGTGCCCTCCTCGTCCTTGATTTTATATCCGCCCAATGCGGGCCGAATCCGCAAAATCATACCGCACCTCCCGCAAGTAAATACAACGCGCCGCCCAGAATCCCGCTGCCCGCCATCACCAGGATGGGATCGGGCTTCCAGCGCCGCAGCACCACAAAGGCCGCCGCAAACAGCCCCGCGCCCAGCCAGTTGAAGGCTGCCGCGCTGGCCACACCGTCGCCGAACACCGCCAGGCTCAGGATGCTCACGCCCGCCGAGGCGATCAGCGCCACCACCGCGGGCCGCAGCCCGGTCAGGGTGCCCTGGATGTAGGCCAGGTTCTGGTACTTGAAGTAGAGCCAGGCCAGCAGCGACACGATCAGGCAGGCCGGCGCAATACAGCTGAAGGTAGCCACCAGCGCCCCGGGGATCCCGGCGATCCGCATCCCCACAAAGGTGGAGGAATTCACCGCGATGGGGCCGGGGGTCATCTCGGCAATGGTGATCAGATCGGTGAACTCGCTCATGGTCAGCCAGCCGTGGCCGGTGACCACCTGCTGCTGGATCAGCGGCACCGCCGCCATCCCGCCGCCGAAACTGAACAGCCCGATCTGAAAAAAGCTGGTAAACAACTGCCAGTACAGCATCACAGCATCCGCTCCCTTCTGCGGTGCAGCCGCAGCCAGGTGGAAACCAGCCCGTACACCGCACATACAAAGATGATCCACAGCACGTTTACGCTGAACATCCAGGACGCCAGGAACGCGCCCACCATGATCAGCACCCCGATCACGCCGCTTTCCCGCTGCACATTGCGGGACAGGTTCACGGTCACGTCGGCGATCACCGCCGCCACGCCGGACTGCATCCCTTTCAGCACCGCCGCCACGATGGGGTTGGTGCGGAACGCGGTGTAGCACAGCGAAATCAGCGAGATGACCACAAAGGGCGGGATAATGGTGCCCAGCACCGCAATCCCCATGCCCGGCAGGCCCAGCGTCCGGTATCCCACCAGGATGGCCGCGTTGACCGCCACCGCACCCGGCGAGGACTGGGCGATTGCCGCCAGATCCAGCATCTCGTCCGCCTCCAGCCAGTGCAGCTCATCCGCGAATTTTTTCTTCAACAGGGATACGATCACATACCCGCCGCCAAAGGTGAACGCGCTGATGGTCAGGGTGGAAAGGAACAGGGTCCAATACTTGTTTTTGCCTTTCGGTTTTGTTTCTGTCTGCATCGCTATCTCCTCCCGTAAGATAGCATACGCCGGCCTTTGTTATTTGTAAAATACTATGATATAATAGAATCAATAGATAAAAGGCTATATATGGCCGGTTTCTGTACCGGCCGGAACGGGAGGCGTATGGTATGACTCTGCGGCATCTGAAGATCTTTCTGAGCATCTACGAGACCGGCAGCACCACCGCCGCCGCCGAGCAGCTGTTCATCTCCCAGCCCACCGTCAGCGTGGCTTTGCGGGAACTGGAGGAACACTACGGGGTGCGGATGTTCGAGCGGTACGCCAAGCACCTGTACGTGACCCCGGCGGGCCAGCAGATGTACCAGTACGCCAAACATCTGGTGAACCTGATGGAGGAGGCGGAGGACGCGATCCGCAGCCAGGGTGAAGCGGGCACGCTGCGGGTGGGATCCAGCATCACCATCGCCACCCGCTTTCTGCCGGAGTATGTGCGCCGGTTCAAGGAGCTGTACCCCCAGATGCAGGTGCAGGTCAAGGTGGACAACACCGACACCATTGCCCGGATGGTTCTGGACAACCAGATTGACCTGGGTCTGGTGGAGGGGCAGGTACACAGCCCCTACATTCAGGCGCAGCCCTACAGCGGCGACCGGCTGGTGCTGGTGTGCAGTCCCCGGCACCCCTATGCGGGGTTCTGCCGGGTGGCGCCGGAGGTGCTGGCGGTGGAGGATGTGCTGCTGCGGGAGAAAGGCAGCGCCGGGCGGGATCTGTTCGACAGTTTGATGGAGCGCCGGGGCGTGCGCATCGAGCCCGCCTGGGAGAGCGTGAGCACCCAGGCGCTGGTGCGGGCGGTGCAGGCGGATCTGGGGGTGGCGGTGCTGCCCTATTATCTGGTGCAGGAGGCCATCGAACAGGGGACTGTGACGGCGGTGCCGCTGGAAGGGGTGGACTTCTGCCGCCGCTACAGCCTGATCGTGCACAAGAGCAAGTTTCACTCCGCCGCGCTGGACGCCTTTCTGGAGCTGTGCCGCAGCTACCGGGAGGCCGACGTGGAGATACAATAAAGAACGCCCGCCGCAGGGTTTGCGGCGGGCGTTCCTGTTGCTGATTTATACGCCGTACAGGGCGCAGGGGGCGGCGATCTGTTCCCAGCGCACGGCGGAGAAGGGCTCCGGTGCGCCGGTGCGGGGGGCAAAGGGCAGCAGCGCCGCATCCAGTTCGGGGATGGTGTCGCAGCGGCCGTTCAGCCAGCTTTCCAGCCGGTCGGCGGCGGTGCGCAGCCGGGCGCAGACCCCGCCCAGCCGGATGTCAAAGGCCTCCAGGCCAAAGGGCTTGTTTTCGGCCAACCACTGGGTGTGGTACGCCTGCCGGAAGGCTTCGGCCAGTTCCAGGATCTCCGGGATTCCGGCGGCCAGTCCGGCCAGCGCGGCCCGGTCTTTGGCCTGCCAGGCGGCGCGCATCTGCCGCCCCAGCGGGGCCTTGCGGGCCAGCAGACGGCAGAGCGCCGCCTCGGTGCGCAGCAGACCGCCCCATTCGCCCGCCTCGTCCGCCAGCGAACCCAGCCGGGCCGCACAGGCGGCAAAGTGTTCCGCCGCCTGTTCCGGCCTGTCGTCTGCGTCCGCCAGGCCCAGCAGCACGTCCTGATACAGCAGGTACTTGGTGGGGTTCACCCCCTGGCGGCCGGGGACCGGGTTGTCCGGGGTCATATCCGGGTCGTCCAGCGCCAGCAGGCAGGCCCGGGACGCGCCGCAGCAGGCGGCAAACCGCGCATCCAGCCAGGAATCCTCCGCCCGGCCTGCCCAGGCCCGTTCCGCCCAGGCGCTCAGGGCCGGCAGCACCGAGAACACACTGGCCTCGGCCCCGTTGTCGCCCCAGCAGGTGATCAGAACCTGCTCCACCCCCTCGGCGCGGCAGGCATCGGCGGCCAGCTCCGCCAGCTTCAGGCTGAACCGGTTGTGAGGCACAAAGCCGGTCCATTTCCAGGCGCCGCCCGCAAACACCAGCTCCCGGCCCAGTTCCCGGTGCCGGGCCATCATCTTCCGGTAGGTGGTTTCTTTCTCGCTGTAGTAATCCCAGTATACCAGGGTCAGCCCCTCCGGCACCGCGGCGGCCGCCGGGTCCAGGGGCTTGTCGGCGGCGTAGTATTCGCCCCCGTTGGCCAGCCGGAAGAACATATCGCTCCACATCATGGGGGCAAACCCGTGCCGCCGGGCGATCTTGAGCACCGTTTCCATGTGGCGGCGCATGATGGCGGGCCGGTCCCGGTAGCCGTGCTTGTCCAGATACCGGCCCAGGCCCAGCATATGGGCCTCGTCCATGCCGATGTTCACCCTGCGGCTGCGGAAGGTATCCGCCAGCGAGGCGAACATCTGTTCCAGAAAGGCTTCGGTTTCCGGCGCTTCGCAGAGCAGGATGTCGTCGCAGTCCCACAGCGGCGCAAAAGGCTGCCAGCGCAGCGGCTGGGCCAGATGGGCCAGCGTCTGCACGCAGGGCACCAGTTCCATGCCCAGCGCGGCGGCAAAGTCGTCCAGCGCCCGCAGTTCCTCCCGGGTGTAGGCCCCGCGCAGGTAGCCGAAATAGGGTTGCTCCGGGATGGTGTAGGTGTCCTCGGTGTACAGCTGCACGGTGTTGTAGCCCATCAGCGCCAGCCGCACAAACAGCCGCTCCAGGGCGGCGGGGGCAGGCACCCCATTGCGGGAACAGTCTACCATCACACCCAGCGAGCGGGCCCAGGGCTGTTCTTCGTACACCCAGCCGGGGGCGGCGTCCCGGTGCTGGGCCAGCAGACCCAGCCCCCGCACAAAGCCGGCCAGACCGGCTGTGTCCAGCTGCCAGCCGGTTTCGGTGCGGGCCAGCGCCAGCCCGGTTTCCCGGCTGCCGCCGGTCAGAACGATCCCCTCCGGCGCGGCGGAAAGGCCCAGTGCCGGGGCGGCCAGCGCAAAGGCGCACTGCCGGCCGGCGGAAAGCGTTCCAATATTCAGTCGCATGCAAAACCCTCCTGTTTCAGCTGCCCGGCCACGCCGGGGATATACCGGGCCAGCGCCAGGGCCACCCCATCCTCCTGGTTGGTGGCGGTCACCGCATCGGCTTCCGCTTTCAGCGCCGGGTCGGCGTTGCCCATGGCCACCCCCAGCCCCGCCGCTTTCAGCATGGCCGCGTCGTTGTCCGAGTCGCCGCAGGCCATCACCTGCTCCCGGGCAAACCCCAGATGCTCCGCCAGCGCCAGCAGGGCCGAGCCCTTGGTCACGCCGGGGGCGTTGATCTCGATGTTGGTACCCAGGCTGCAGGTCACCTCATAGCCCAGCGCCGCCAGCTTCTGCCAGGCCGGCTGCCGGTGGGCCAGCGTGCCGAACTGGCAGCTGAACTTCTCGACCCGGGCGCCCGCCGCCGCAAAGGCAGCCAGATCCGGCACCGTGTTGCGGCTTGCCCGGATGTAGGACAGCAGTTCCGGCGGCACCAGCGTCTGCAGCCGGGCCAGATGGGCTTCGGTGGTATAGGAGCGCCCGTCGGAAAACAGATCCACGGTGCAGTCGTACTGCGCCAGGATCCCCAGCACCTCCATAGCCTGGGCGGGGGAGAACAGCAGCTCCACCACCGGCTGCCGCCCGGCCAGCCGCCACACGCAGCCCCCGTTGCTGGTCAGCGCCCACTCCACCCCGGGAATGGACAAAAACTCGTCAGGCGCGCCCACCAGCGGGCGGCCGGTGGCGGGCAGCACCGCCACACCCCGTTCCAGCGCCGCCCGGATGGCGGCCAGGGTGCGCGGGGTAATCTCCTTCTGGTTATTGAACACGGTGCCGTCCAGATCCAGCGCCACCATGCGGATGTCGTAGTCTGCCACAAGCGGGCCCTCCTTTGCGCAAAATCCTGTATCTGTATCCATCCTACCATATCCGGCTTGAAAAAGAAACAGAAAGTATATAAATGAATAAAAATACGCGGAGGAAAGAAATCCTCCGCGTATTCTGTTCCGGAAATGCCGTTTCAGCGGGCCACGCTGGTGCGCACCAGGGCGCGGCGCAGCCGGGCGTTGGCCAGTTCCAACTCCCGGGCATCGGCGCCCTTGCGGGCCAGAATCTCCTCGGCGCGCTGGCGGCTGGCCTCGGCGCGGGCCTTGTCGATCTCCTCGGCCCACTCCCAGGTGGTGGCCACCAGACGGGCCTTGCCGCCGGTCACCGCCAGCATGCCGCCGATGCAGGCGGCCCGGCGCACGGTGCCGTCCGCCATGGTCACACGGGCTTCGCCCATGCCCAGCGCGGTCATATAATCGCAGTGCCGGGCCAGGATGCACACGTCCCCGGCGATGGTGCGGCAGAACAGCCTTTCGGCCTCCCCTTCAAAGATGAGGCCGTCCGGCGTCACGATCTGAAGTTCAAAGGTCATGATCACTCACCCTTTTTGGCCCGGGCCACCACGTCGTCGATGGTGCCGGCGAACAGGAAGGCGCTCTCGGGCAGATCGTCGTGCTTGCCCTCCAGGATCTCCTTGAAGCCCCGGATGGTCTCTTTCAGCGGCACGTACTGGCCGGGCATACCGGTGAACTGTTCGGCCACCGTGAAGCTCTGGCTCAGGAAACGCTGTACTTTACGAGCCCGGTTGACGGTGAGCTTGTCTTCCTCGCTCAGCTCGTCCATACCCATGATGGCGATGATGTCCTGCAGCTCCTTATAGCGCTGCAGCACCTTCTGCACGCTGCGGGCCACCTCGTAGTGCTCGGTGCCCACCACGTCCGGCGACAGAATGCGGCTGGAGGATTCCAGCGGATCCACGGCCGGGTAGATGCCCTGGGACGAGATCGCACGGCTCAACACCGTGGTGGCGTCCAGATGGGCAAAGGTGGTGGCGGGGGCCGGGTCGGTCAGGTCGTCGGCCGGCACGTAAACCGCCTGCACGCTGGTGATGGAGCCCTTCTTGGTGGAGGTGATACGCTCCTGCAGCGCGCCCATTTCGGTGGCCAGGGTGGGCTGGTAACCCACGGCGCTGGGCATACGGCCCAGCAGCGCGGATACCTCGCTGCCCGCCTGGGTGAAACGGAAGATGTTGTCGATGAACAGCAGCACGTCCTGGTTCTGCACATCGCGGAAATACTCCGCCATGGTCAGGCCGCTCAGCGCCACGCGCATACGGGCTCCCGGCGGCTCGTTCATCTGGCCGTAGACCAGCGCGGTCTTGTTGATAACGCCGCTCTCGCTCATCTCGCCGTACAGGTCGTTGCCCTCACGGGTACGCTCGCCCACGCCGGTGAACACCGAGTAGCCGCCGTGCTGGGTGGCCACGTTGTTGATCAGCTCCTGGATCAGAACGGTCTTGCCCACGCCGGCGCCGCCGAACAGGCCGATCTTGCCGCCCTTGGCGTAGGGGCAGATCAGGTCCACGACCTTGATGCCGGTCTCCAGGATCTCGGTGGTGGTCTCCTGCTCTTCATAGCTGGGGGGATCCCGGTGGATGGGCCGGCGCTCCATATTTTCGGGGGCGGGCTTGTTGTCGATGGGCTCACCCAGCAGGTTGAACACCCGGCCCAGGCAGGCGTCGCCCACCGGCACGGTGATGGCGCTGCCGGTGTCCACGGCTTCGGCGCCCCGCACCAGACCGTCGGTGCTGCTCATGGCGATGCAGCGGGCCACATTGTCGCCAATGTGCTGGGCTACCTCCACCACCAGCTTCTTGCCGCCGTTGTCCAGTTCGATGGCGTTGCGCAGCGCCGGCAGCTGTCCGTCCGCAAAGCGGATGTCCAGTACCGGGCCGATGACCTGGACCACGGTGCCAATATTCTTTTCGGACATGGTTTCCTCTCCTTACGTTTAGAATCCGGCTTGCCTCGTCACGCCTCGCCGCCCGCTACGATCTCGGTGATCTCCTGGGTAATGGCGGCCTGACGGGCCCGGTTGTAGTGCAGGCTCAGGGTGTTGATCATCTCGCCTGCGTTTTTGCTGGCCGCGTCCATGGCGGTGCGGCGCGCGCCCATCTCGCTGGCCACGCTCTCGCACAGCGCCCCGTAGATCAGCCCGGCCAGGTATTCCGGCACGATGGCGTCGTATACGGCCTGACTGTCCGGCTCGTAGAGGATCAGGGGCTGGGGGCCGGCTGCCTTTTCCTTGGGCGGGTTCAGCGGCAGCAGCCGCATCACCGCCGGGGTCTGGGTCAGCATGGAAACAAAGTTGGTGTATCCCACATAGATCTCGTCGAACTCGCCGGCCAGGAAGCCCTTGGCCAGCGTGCGCGCCATGGAGAAACAGTGCCCCACCGATACGTCCTCCGCTTCGGGGAAATCCCGGCTCAGCACCTCGGCGCCCTGGTGCAGGTAATGCTCCAGCGCCTTTTTGCCCACCGGCAGATAGCAGCAGTCCTTGCCCGCGGCATGGGCCGCCACCGCCTTGAACACGTTGGCGTTGTAGCCGCCCGCCAGGCCCCGGTCACCGGCGATCACCACATAGCAGGTGCGCTTCACCGGCCGGCTGGCGGTATAGGGGGAAGAAAAATCGGTGTTTGCGGCTGCGATATCCGCCAGCGTGGCGTGCAGCACCTCAAAGTAAGGGCGGCTTTTTTCCACCCGCAGTTTGGCGTGCCGCAGCTTGGAGGAAGCCACCAGCTCCATGGCCTTGGTGATCTGCATGGTGCTCTCCACGCTTTTGATGCGCAGCTTGATATCTTTCATGGAACCAGCCATGCGTCTGATCCCTCCTTAATGCGCCCGCACAAAGCTGTCGGTATAGGCGGTGAGAACCTCGTTCAGGGCGTCCTCGTCCGCCTGCTCCAGCTTGCCGGTCTCCCGGATGCTGCGCAGCAGCGTGTCGGCATTGGCGTCCAGATATTCATACAGGCCCTTTTCGTATTCCTTCACCAGCTCCACAGCCACGTTCTGCAGGTACTTGTGGGTCACCGCGTAGATGATGCACACCTGCTTTTCCACCGGCACGGGGGCGCTGCGGTCCTGCTTGAGGATCTCCACGATGCGCTGGCCCTGGGCCAGGCGGAACTTGGTGTCGTCGTCCAGGTCGCTGCCGAACTGGGCGAAGCTCTGCAGCTCCAGATACTGGCTGTAGATCAGCTTCAGGGTGCCCGAGACCTTCTTCATGGCCTTGATCTGGGCGTTGCCGCCTACACGGGATACCGAGATGCCCGGGTTTACCGCCGGCATAACGCCGGAGTGGAACAACTCGCTCTCCAGGAAGATCTGGCCGTCGGTGATGGAGATCACGTTGGTGGGGATGTAGGCGGACACGTCGCCCGCCTGGGTCTCGATGATGGGCAGAGCGGTCAGGCTGCCGCCGCCCTTTTCGTTGCTCATGCGGGCGGCCCGCTCCAGCAGACGGCTGTGCAGATAGAACACGTCGCCGGGGTAGGCTTCACGTCCCGGCGGACGGCGGATCAGCAGGCTAAGCGCACGGTAGGCCACCGCGTGCTTGGACAGATCGTCGTAGATCACCAGCACGTCTTTGCCCTGCTCCATGAAGTATTCGCCCATGGCGCAGCCGGCATAGGGGGCGATGTATTGCACCGGGGCCAGCTCGCTGGCGGTGGCGCTTACCACGATGGTGTAGGCCATGGCGCCGCCCCGCTCCAGGGTGTCCACCAGCTGGGCCACGGTGCTCTGCTTCTGGCCGATGGCCACATAAATACAGATCACGCCGGTGCCCTTCTGGTTCAGGATGGTATCGGTGGCAATGACCGTTTTACCGGTCTGCCGGTCGCCGATGATCAGCTCGCGCTGGCCGCGGCCGATGGGGATCATGCTGTCGATGGCCTTGATGCCGGTCTGCAGCGGCACGTTGACCGGCTGGCGGTCGATGATGCCGGGGGCCGGGCTTTCAATGGGGCGGTAGCCGGCGGCCTCGATGGGGCCCTTGCCGTCCACCGGCTGGCCCAGGGCGTTCACCACGCGGCCGATCAGGCCCTCGCCTACAGGAACGCTCACCACCTTGCCGGTGCGCTTGACCACGCTGCCCTCTTTTACGCCGTCGTCGCTGCCCAGCATGACGATGGACACGGAGTTCTCCTCCAGGTTCTGGGCCATGCCGTACTCGCCGTTGGAAAACTCCACCAGCTCGCCGCTCATGCACTTTTCCAGGCCGCTGGCCCGGGCGATGCCGTCGCCCACCAGGATAACGGTGCCGGTCTCGCTCTGCTCGATCTGGGCCTCGTAGTGCTTGATCTGCGATTTGATGATCTTGGAAATCTCTTCCGGTTTCAGTTGCATTCTCTCACTTCCTTACAATACGATATTCTCCAGATCGCGCCGCAGCCGGGCCAGGCGGCCCTCCACCGTGCCGTCAAAGCGCACGCCGTCCATCTCCAGCCGGATGCCGCCCAGGCAGGCCGGATCCACCGCAAAGCTCAGGTCCACGGTCTTGCCGGTCAGGCTTTCCAGCTTGGCTTTCAGGCGGGCGGCGGCGTCCTCGGTCAGAGGCACCGCGCTCACGGCCTTGGCGGGCAGAATGCCCCGCGCCGCGTTGTACCGGGCGCTGAACTCCTTCTCGCAGGCGCTCAGCTGCCGCAATGTGCCGTTCTCGCACAGGATCTTGAGGAAATTCAGCAGGTAGGGGTCCACCTGCCCGCGCAGCGCCTCGTCCAACAGGGCGCAGCGCTCCGCTTTGGGGATGTTCGGGGTGCACAGCAGCTTTTCGTAGTCGGGATTTTCCCGCATAAGGGCGGTCACCTGGCGCAGCTGATCGCGCACGGCCTCGTCCCGGGCTTCTTCGGCGCACAGTTCAAACAGCGCGCCGCCGTACATCTTGCCCACATCGGTCATGATGCGTCACCCACATTCCGGATAAACTCGTCGATCAGGTCCTGATGGGCCTGCTGGTCGATCTCCCGCTCCACCACCTTGGACGCAATGTCCATGGCGATGCCGCCGATCTCGTCCTTGACCTCGTTGATGGCCTTCTTGCGCTGCTGGGCGATGTCCGCGTCCGCCTTGTTCTTGATCTCCACCGCGTCCGCCTGGGCCTGGCGCAGGATCTCCTCGCTGCGCAGCTGGGCGGTGCGGGTGGCGTTCTGAACCAGGGCGGCCGCCTCTTCCTTGGCGGCAGCCAGGCGCTGCTCATAGTCGGCACGCATGGCCTCCGCGTCGGTGCGGGCCGCCTCGGCGTCCGCAATCTGGGCATCGGCAAGCTGCTGGCGCTGGGCCAGCACCTTCTGTACAGGCTTGAACAAGAACTTCTTGATCAGCCACATCTGGATCAGCAGGTTGCAGATGGCCGCGACAAAGTTCCAGGGTACAATGGTTACCAGTTGCTGAAACATCTGATCGTCACGCCTCCTTGTTCAAAATGGTATGGGGCCGATCAGCCCAGCATGCCCATGAACATACCGGGGGCCACGAAGATCAGCAGCAGGCCGGTAACAAAGCCGTAAATACCGGTGGTCTCGGCGATGGCGCAGCCCAGCAGCATGGTGCTGGTCACGTCGCCCTTGCATTCGGGCTGGCGGCCGATGGCCTCACAGGCGGCGGCAACGGCGTTGCCTTCGCCGATACCGGGGCCGATGCCCGCGATCAGGGCGCAGCCGGCGCCGATGGCGCAACCAGCCAGAGCGATACCTTTAGCCAACAGTTGGAATTCCATGAGAACATCCTCCTAAAAAATAATAGTTGTGTTTTGGTTGTGCGGCAGCCGGGCAGGGTCATTCCTCCCCGGCGGCGTTGGCGATATACAGGGTGGTCAGCATGCAGAAGATAAACGCCTGCATGAAGCCGGAGAACCAGTCGAAGTACAAACCGGCGATGGCCGGAATGCCCACCGACAGGATGGGGATGGCCCCCAGCACCTCACCCAGCGCGCCGGGCAGCCAGCCCAGCAGCGCGTGGCTGGCCAGGGCCAGCGCCGCGTAGAGCAGCGCGCTGATGACCGTGCCGGACAGGATGTTGCCGAAGTGACGGCAGGCCATGCTGATGGGGGTGGCAATCTCGGACAGGATGTTGAAGGGGGTGAGCACGAAGATCGGCTCGGTAAAGCCCTTCAGGTATCCGCCCAGACCGCCGGAACGGATCTTGGCGCGGGTGATCAGGAAGAACACCATCACCGCCCAGGCCGCCTCGGTGGACAGATCCGCCGTGGGGCTCCAGATGCCCACCAGGCTGATCAGGTTGCTCACCAGGCTGGTGGCGAACAGGGCGGCCACAAAGGGGATGAAGAAATCAAATTTGACCCCCATGTTGCCCCGCACGAAGTTGGTGGCGGTGTTTACCAGAAATTCCGCCGCCGCCTGCCGCTTGGAGATGCCGGTGACCTTCAGATCCCGGGTAAGCCAGATGCACAGACCGGTGATCAGGATCATCACGATCCAGCTGCTGACGATGGTGGCGGAGATCGGGATGCCCCCGCCGATAGGGATGGTATAAATTGGTGCGCCGTTGATGCTTACATCCATAGCTGTTGTTATTCACCTCCCTTGCCGCTTGTGGTCTTGCGCCCGAAGGCGTACATCACAAAAATGGTCAGCTGGGGGAACAGAAGCGGGATGGCCGCCGCCACCCAGTTGAAAAAGGGGATCAGGATCATGGCCACCAGGAACACGCCCAGCCCCAGCTTGCGGTACAGATCGGACATGCGCAGCAGGTTGCGCCGGCCGGTTTCACTGTCGCGATGTACGGCTTTCTGCAGGGTAACGGCCAGCCCGAAAAAGTTCAGCCAGGCCACCGCCGCCCCCAGCGCCGCGCTCACCGGAACCGCCGGGCCGAAGGGGATGCCCGCACCGGCCACCGCCAGCAGGCCCCACCCCGCGCTCAGCACCGCAGCGCCCACGGCACAGCCGATGCCGATGTGCCGCAGTTCCCGCTTAACGTCCGGCTGCAGATGCATAGGATACACTCCTTTCTGGATCAAAGATGCCGGTTGAAGCTCTGAGGGGCTTTGCGCGCGGATCGATCCGCCTTGCGGCAGGCGTCCCGGTAGAATTTGCGGGCGGTGGCCCCGGCGGTGCCAAGCCCCAGCACAAAGGCCGGAACCATGATCCAGCCGGGCGCGCCAAACCGCTGCTGCAGCCAGGCCGCGCCCCCCACAAACAACAGAACCGGAACCACCAGCGAGATGCCCAGCTGGGTAAACCAGGCCAGGCCCCGCACCAGCTCCATCATAGGTTTCAAAACAGGTCTGCCTCCTTTCCGCGGCACACCGGCGCGCCGCAAAAAGCATTGTTCATAGTATATCAAATTTCCGGTGCGAGAACAACAAAAATTATAAGAAAAGCAGAGGAAGGCAGCATGGCGCGGTTTATGAGGAATGGCAAAAAAGTAACAATTTGGTTACCTGTGGGAAAATGTGTTGATTTTGTGACGGGCGTATGATAAGTTTTTTTCAAACGCGTTTTATAACGCGTGTTAAACCGGCGCCGCAACACAGGCGGGCCGGTACATGACAGGGATTGTTTAAGAAAGGAAGGAAACACATGAAAAAGACCATGCGCAGACTGCTGTGCCTGGTGCTCTGCGCCGCCATGGCGCTGAGCGCGGTGGCTTGCGGCAGCGCCCCGTCCTCCTCGTCCTCCAGCGCGGCGGCGGGCCTGTTCACCCCGGGCACCTACAGCAGCACCCAGATGGGCATGCATGAGCTGACCGTCAGCGTGACGGTGGATGCCAATGCCATCACCGACATCCAGGTGGAGCATCAGGAGACCGAGGGCGTGGGCGCCCCGATCGCCGAGAGCCTGCCCGCTCAGATCATGGAGCTGCAGGGCCTGGGCATCGACGCCGTGGCCGGCGCGACCCTGACCAGCAACGCCATCCTGGAAGGCGTGACCGACTGCCTCGTGCAGGCGGGCGCCAGCGACGAGACCATTGCCGCCTGGCAGGCCAAGAGCCCTGAGGTGGTCAAGGAAGAAGACGCCGAGTACACCACCGACGTGCTGGTGATCGGTGCGGGCGGCGCCGGCATGGCTGCTGCCGTGACCGCCAACCAGGCGGGCAAGAACGTGATCGTGGTGGAAAAGACCGGCGCGATGGGCGGCAACACCATCCTGAGCGGCGGCGCCATGAACGCGGTGGACGACGGCAGCGAAGTGGCCGCCGAGCATGAGGACAGCGTGGCCCTGCACATCCAGCAGACCTACGAGGGCGGCGACGAGCAGGGCGACCTGGAACTGGTCACCATCCTGTGCGAGCAGGCCTGGGACGGCGTGGAATGGCTGAAGGATCTGGGCATGGAATTCACCGGCGTGGTCTTTACCGTGACCGGCGGCCTGTGGCCCCGCGCCCAGCAGCCCGCTGACCCCGAGGGCACCGGCTTCTTCAAGGCCTACCAGAACTACCTGGACAACAACGAAGGCATCACCATGCTGTACAACACCACCGCCAACGAGCTGCTGGTGGATGAGAACGGCGCGGTGACCGGCGTCAAGTGCACCGGCGCTACCGGCAACACCGTCACCGTCACCGCCACCAACGGCGTGGTGCTGGCCACCGGCGGTTTCGGCCGCAACGTGGAGATGCGCGTGGCCGCCAACGAGGAAACCCAGCTGTGGCCCACCCTGGACGAGAGCATCCCCAGCACCAACGCTTCCGGCATCACCGGTGACGGCATCGTGATGGCCGAGGCTGTGGGCGCCAACCTGGTGCAGATGGGCAACATCCAGCTGCTGCCCCTGGGCGATCCCGAGACCGGCAGCCTGTCCGGCAACATCGAGCACTCTGTGGAGAGCCGTATCTTCGTCAACGAGCAGGGCGAGCGGTTTGTCAACGAGGGCGGCCGCCGCGACGAGATGACCCTGGCTCTGTTCGAGCAGACCAACACCACCATGTTCATCATCATGGACAGCGACACCTATCCCACCGGTGACGAGCTGAACAACTTCGGCGAGACCGTCAACGATCTGGTGGCTGCCGGCCGTGCCTACAAGGCCGACACCCTGGAAGAGCTGGCCGAGCAGATCGGCGTGCCCGCCGACGCTCTGGTTGCCACCGTTGAGGAGTACAACCGTTACTGCAAGGGCGGCGACCTGGAGGGTCAGACCGACTCCTTCGGCCGCACCCTGTTCAGCGACGTGGAAGGCGTGAACGACGGCATCAACGACGGCCCCTTCTATGCGGCTGAGCGTGTGCCCACCGTGCACCACACCATGGGCGGCGTGCAGATCGACGCCGAGTGCCATGTGATCAACACCGACGGCGAGATCATCCCCGGCCTGTTTGCGGCGGGTGAGGTCACCGGCGGCATCCACGGCACCAACCGTCTGGGCGGCAACGCGCTGACCGACACCGTGGTGTTCGGCCGCATCGCCGGCACCAGCGCCAGCGAGTACACCCGCTAAGCGGAACGTCGCAGTTAAGTACCTATCCTATACTACCGGCGGGGGCCGGGGGCCGGCAGCGGCTCCCGGCCCCCGCCGGGCGTTTTCAGGGGGCGGCAAACAGAAAAGGGGATCGCCGCGCTTTACTTTTTTTATAAAATCCGTTACAATTTAACCTGTTCGCCCCGGCCGCGAGACCCTGGCGGCGGAAAGGAGTGGGCCATATGACCGATAAATACCAGGCGCGCCGCACGGCGCTGCTGGAAGAAATCTACGAACTGGTTGACCGGGAGGGCTACGAGGCGCTGCGGGTACGGTACCTGTGCGGCCGGCTGGGCATCTCCACCGGCACCTTCTATCACTATTTCCCGGAAAAATATGAGCTGCACCAGCTGCTCTACCGGCGCATCGACGAGTATTTCCAGCGGCGGGTGCAGCCCCGTTTCGGCGAGGACGAGGCCGCCAACCTGTCCCTGTTTGCGGAATGCTACGCCGACTACTGCGTCCAGACCGGCGTGGCCGCCACCCGCTGCTTCATGGTGCTGCCCCTGCAGCAGCCCGCCGGCGACCTGCTCAGCGAAAAGCGGCCCATCAGCCAGGTGCTGGAGGGCATCTTCGAGCGGGGCAAGGCCAAGAATCAGTTCTTGTGCCCCCACTCCGCCCGGGAGTGCGCCCGCTACACCATGGTGGTGCTGCGGGGCTTCTGCAGCGACTGGGCCAAGCGGGACGGTTCCTACGATCTGGTGGAAGTGGTACGCCGCTTCTTCCCCATCAGCCTGGCCGGGCTGCGGGGCTGAAAGGTCAAACCAGGCTTTCCCTTGTCCGCGGCGGACAGGGGAGAGCCTTTTGTTTTGCTCCGGCGCGGTTGCGTGTTGAAGTTTACGCCCTTTTACGGTATACTATACAAAGAAAATTGCGGCCCGCGGCCAACCGCGGGGCCCCGCCCGCCCTCGGCGCGGGCAGAAAGGATGGACAATATGGCGCATACCGTCATGGTCGCCGGCGCGGACGGCTTTATCGGCAGTCACCTCACCGAGGAACTGGTCAAAAAAGGCGAGCGTGTCAAGGCGTTCTGCTACTATAACTCTTTCGGCAGCTGGGGCTGGCTGGACAGCCTGGAACCGGCCGTCAAAAACGAGATCGAGGTCTTTATGGGCGACATCCGCGACCCCAACGGGGTGCGCACCGCCATGGAAGGCCAGGAGATCGTCTACCATCTGGCGGCGCTGATCGCCATTCCCTTCAGCTACCACAGCCCGGACAGCTATGTGGACACCAACATCAAGGGCACCCTGAACGTGCTGAACGCAGCCCGTCAGGTGGGCACCTCCCGCCTGCTGGTCACCAGCACCAGCGAGGTGTACGGCACCGCCCAGTACGTGCCCATCGATGAAAAACACCCCTTCCAGGGCCAGAGCCCCTACTCCGCCACCAAGATCGGCGCCGACCGTCTGGCCGAGAGCTTCTACCGCAGCTTTGACCTGCCGGTCACCATCGTGCGGCCCTTCAACACCTACGGCCCCCGCCAGAGCGGCCGGGCCGTCATCCCCACCATCATTACCCAGCTGCTGAACGGCCAGACCGAGATCAAGCTGGGCAGCCTGACCCCCACCCGGGACTTCAACTACGTCAAGGACACCGCCGCCGGCTTCATGGCCCTGGCGGACTGCACCGCCGCCGTGGGTCAGGAGGTCAACATCGCCACCGGGCAGGAGCATTCCATCGGTGATCTGGCCAATGAGCTGATCCGCCAGATCAACCCCGAGGCCAAGATCGTCTGCGACGAGCAGCGCCTGCGCCCGGAAAAGAGCGAGGTCAACCGCCTGCTGGGCTGCGCGGACAAGCTGCGCGCCATGACCGGCTGGGCCCCGAAATACACCTTTGAACAGGGCCTGGCGGAAACCATCGAATTCCTGCGCACCCATATGGACAGCTACAAGCCCGGGGTGTACAGCCTGTAAATTCTGGCCGGGCCCGGCTTCTCCGCATCGGAAACGCCGGGCCTTTGCCTGTTTTGCGAGGTTTTCATGAACGAACGAACTTCTCCCCGCCGCCTGCCCCGGCTGCCCGCCTGGGCCGGGTGGCTGCTGGGCCTTGCGCCGGTCACCGCGCTGGCCGTGGGGCTGGTGTACTACTGGCGGGTGTTCTACTCCTTCGACCGGATGGCCGCGGGCCTGTTCACCCTGCTGGCCTGTACGGTGGCCTGGGCGCTCTATCTGGCAGTGTTCCTGGCGGTGCGGCTGGGCCGCAGCTTCGCCGGGCGGGCCGCCGTCTGCATCTTTGTGTGCGGGGCGCTGTTCTGCTTTGCCAACCCGCCCCTGCAGGCCCCCGACGAGACCGACCATTACCTGCGCAGCTATGCCATCAGCCTGGGCCGGCTGGATTTTGACGCCGACCGGGGCTATCCCGAGGACGTGGACCGGCTGCTGGCGGCCTTTCCCGGCGCCTGGGTCAACGCCCACACCAGCGTGGGCTGGGGCAAAAACTCCCAGGGGGCCGGGGCACCCTACGATTCCTCCGGCCATGCGCTGAAACAGTGGGGCGAGGACGGGGAAGTGCTCTCGGTGGCGGACAGCTTTGCCCAGTACCTGAGCGGCGAGCCCGCGGAAGAACAGGTCACCGAGCCCATCAGCCTGATGATCCTGCCCTTTGTGCCCCAGGCGCTGGGCATGGTGCTGGCCCGGCTTGTGGGGCTGGGGGCGCTGGGCTGCCTGTACGCCGGGCGGCTGGCCAACCTTGCCTGCTATACCCTGCTGTGCTGGCTGGCCCTGCGGGGCTGCCGCCGGTATCAGCCGGTGTTCCTGGGCGTGATGCTGCTGCCGCTGAGCCTGTATATGGCCGCGTCCTTAAGCTACGACGCCACCCTGCTGGGCTTCTACTACCTGGTGGCCAGCTACTACTGCCGGGACGAGATCCGGGACAAGGATGTGTACGCCTTCTTCGCGGCCTTTGTGCTCATGAACGTGGCCAAGCCCTATCTGAACCTTCTGTGGGTGGTGCTGCCGCTGATTCTGCCCCGCCGTGCCTGGAAAACCCGCTGGAAAAAATGGCAGGTGGCGCTGGCGGCCCTGGCCGGGGCGCTGCTCGTCACCCGGTTCATCGAGTGGTACGGGGTGGCCTTCCGGCATAACTACGGCACCATCGAGCGGATGATCGAAGGGGTGGAGCAGCTGCCCCAGCTGGCTTTCATCCTGTCCAATCCGCTGCGGTATATGGCGGTGCTGGTGGGTACCCTGTACGAAAACGAATTCTTCATCGGCCAGCTGGGGGTGTTCGGGTCGCTGGATCTGCCCATCCCGCTGCTGAATATCCTGTGCCCCGCGGTGCTGCTGTTCTGCGCGGCGCTGTCGGTGCATGAAAAAAGCAGCCTGCGTCCGCTGCCCGCCGCGGGGCTGGGGGCCCTCGGCGTGGTGTACATTGCCGGCGCCATGACCGCCATGTACATCACCTATACCCCCGTGGGCATGGTGCGGGTGATCGGGCTGCAGGCCCGGTATTTCCTGCCGGTGTTCCTGATGCTGCTGGTGCTGGTGGCGGCGCTGCTCAGCCATGTGCTGGAGCCCAAACTGGCCGGTACCGGCAAGGCCCTGAACGTGGCCCTGGTCACCGCCGGAGGCACGGCGGTGCTGGGGGCGGTGCTGCTGTTCCAGCACTGGTTCATCGGGCCGGTGTATACCATCTATCTGTAAGCAAATCCCGGGCACGGCCCGGATTCTGTGGGAAAGGAGACGCCTATGACGCTTCTCTGCGGCCTTTTGGTGCTGGCGGCCCTGGCCTGCGGCAGCCTGGCACTGGCCGAGCTGCTGGATAAAGACCCCGCCCTGCTGGCGCTGCCGGTGCTGGCCGGGTCGGTGATCTGGCTGTATCTGGGCGGCATGGCGGGGCTGCTGCTGCCCGCCGCCTGGCTGTGGCTGGCGGCTATGGCGGGCCTGACCGTCTTTGCCGCGCTGGGGGCCGGTCTGCCCGCCTTTGCGCGCCGGGCGCAGAGTCCGGCGTTCGGGCTGTTTGTGGCCGGTTCGCTGGCGTTCTGGCTTCTGTTCGCGGTGCGGCAGCCCCTGTTTACCCAGTGGGACGAATTCACCCTCTGGGGCAGCGCCTGCAAGATGGTCTGTGAGCAGGATGTGCTGTTCCCGGCGGCCCGGGGCTATCTGGCGGGGCGGGGCAGTCTGCCCGGCATGATGCTGCTGGGCTACCTGATCCAGTTTGCCGCCCCCGGTTTTGCCGAATGGGCGGTGTTTGCCGCCTACGATACCCTGTACATGGCGGTGGCGGCCCTGGCCGCCAGCCTGGCCGGGCGCGGCTGGCGCAGCGTGGTGCTCACCTTTGCCGCCGTGGTCAGCCTGCCGTTCTTCTTCTCCGTATACCAGCCGGGCGCGGTGAGCCAGGTGTACCAGTCCGCCATGGGCGATCTGGCGCTGGCCTTTGTGTTCGGCGGCGCAGTCTGCCTGTATCTGGCTGCCGGCGATTCTCCCGCCGGGCTGGCCGGGTGCGGGCTTGTGCTGGTTTTTCTCACCCTCATCAAGGACATCGGCCTGGCCTACGCCCTGGTGGCGGTGCTGGTAATGGCCCTGGCCCGGGCCTTCGGGCAAAAACCGGTGCGCCTTCGCCGGGTGCTCACCACCGCCGGGCTGGCGCTGGCGGCGGCGGTGCTCATCGCCGGGGCCTTTGTGCTCTGGAGCGTCTATGTGATGCAGGCCAGCGGCGTGGATAAAAACGCCGTGGGCGGTGAGGGGGAGAGCGTGGGCTACGCCACCGTGCTGCTGGGCGGGGTGGCCCAGCTGCTGGGCATCGGCCGCACCGAAAAGTTCTCCGCCATCCTGGCGCTTATGCTTAAAGCGCCCTTTACCCTGCCGGTCTGCCTGCTGGGGCCGGGCGTGGTGGCCATGGCCGTGGCGGTGCTGGCCCAGGGGGCCGCGGCCTTCTGCGCCGCGCCGGGCACTGCCCGCCGCCGGGTGCTGTGGATCAGTGCCGGGCTGTGGATCGGGCTGGCCGCGTTCTGGGTGTTTCACCTGTTTTTGTATGTGTACAACTTTGCGGACATCGAAGCCTACCAGCTCAAGGACTACGCCCGCTACCTGGGAGCCGTGCATACCGGCATGACCCTGGCCAGCCTGGGCCTGCTGGCGCTGGCCTGCCGGGAGGAAAAGGGCCGTGCCGCCCTGGCCCGGCTGGGGATCTGCGGCGCGGCCGCGGCGCTGGCGGCGGTCTGCCTGTGGCGCGGGCCCGACACCGGCTTCTGGAACTATCCCTCCAGCCTGTATGACGCCCGGCAGGAGGTCAAAGCCCGGGCCGCCACCGTCAACGGATATCTGGACTGGGACGATGAAGTGCTGCTGATCTGTCAGGGGGACGATGTGTCCCGCTGGTACTACTACGGCTACGAGCTGCACGCCACCATTGCCAACGGGTTCGGCGGTACCAGCTTCGGCGACCATCGGGACAACCGCTGGCCTACCACCGGCATGACCCTGATCCCATACTTCACCGATGCCAACGAGTTTGAAACGGTCTGCAACCGGAACGGCCTGGTAGCTTTTTTACAGGAGGCGGACTACGACTACATTCTGGTGGACTGGACCGACGAGTATTTCTGTGAGGAATTTGCCTCCCTGTTTGACGCGCCCATTCCTCTGGGTACCACCCACACCCCGCTGCTGTTCAAAATCGAGGACGGCGGCGCCCGTATGACCCTGGTGGCGGGAGGTGACGAAGCATGACGACCAAACGCTGGCTTGCCTTTTTCTACGCGGCGGCGCTGGTGCTCTGGCTGGCGGCCGCCGTGCTGGGATTTGTGCAGGCAGGGGAGCCCACCGCCCTTGATCCCGCCGGGTTCACCCTGGTGGGCGCGGTGGAAGCCGAACTCGCCGCCGATGCCCCGGCCGGTTCGGTGACCTTTACCTCCACCGACGCCGACCCCCAGCTGTACTGGGAGGGTACGGCCCGGGTGGACACAGTGCAGGTGCAGATGACCCAGGACCGGCCCTCCGGCGGGGTGACCCTGTACTACCGCACCGAGGGGCAGACCGACTACTCCGAGGCGCAGAAGGTCTGGGCCGACCAGACCGCCCCCGGGGTATGGCAGTTTGACCTGGGCGGGGTGGAGATCACCGGCCTGCGCCTGGATCCGGACAGCGAGGGCGGCGTGACCAGCTGCCTGTCCGCCGTGACCCTTAATCAGGCCGAACCCGTGTGGCAGCGGCTGATTCCGGACGCGGGCACGCTGCTGCTTCTGGCGGCGGCGCCGCTTCTGCTGGCCGCCCTGGCGGGGGAACTGACCGAACTGGCCGCCCCGCTGGACAAAAAACGACGCTAAGGAGACACACCGTATGTGGGATGTATTGCTGGCTTTGCTGGCCGTGCTGGGCCTGACGGCCTTCCTCACCCTGTACGCCCGTCTGCCCGCCGCGCTGGGGCCGCTCACCGCGCTGAGCCTGGCGGGCCTGTGGCTGGCCGCCTGGGGCATGGCCGGGGCGCTGGCCGTGGGCGGCTGGACGCTGTATCTGGCCTGCTGGGGTCTGGGCGGCTGGGCGCTGGTGCGCCGGCGGGATCGCTGGCGGCAGCTGCTGACCCCCGGCCTTGTGCTGTTCCTGGTGATGGCGCTGGGGGTCACGGTCTACTTTGCCGTGCGCCAGCCCATCCCCACCGATTTTGACGAGTATTCCCTCTGGGCCACCGCGGCCAAGCTGACCAAGGCCAACGACGCCCTGTACACCGTGGGCGAGACCGGCACCCCCTGGCAGGCCACCCAGACCCCCAGCCTGATCCTGATGGGGTACTTTGCCCAGTTCCTGGGCAGGTTCGCCTACTGGAAGGTCTACGTGGGGTACGACTGGCTGCTGTTTGCCTGCTTTGCGGCGGTGCTGGGGCGGCTGGACTGGAAAAAATACGCCCTGGCGGTGCCGGCGGCGGTGGCCTGCTGGTGCGCGCCCTGGTTCTTCACCACCTACAACCGCACCATCTTTTTAAGCAAGGTCTATATGAACAGCTACGGCGATATCCCCGCCGGTGTGCTGTTCGGCGGGGCGGTGGCCCTGTGGCTGGCCCTGCGCGCCGCCGACGGCCCCCGCTGGCCGGTGGTGCCGGTGCTGGCCTTTGCCGCCCTGGCCAAGGATAACCTGTTCCCGGTGATGCTGGTAGCCGCGGGCATGGCCGCCGCCGACTGGTTCTTCTTCCCGGATTCGGGGCCCTTCCGCAAGGGCTGGCCCCGCCGGCTGGGCTTCTCGGCCCTCACCTGTGCCGCCCCGCTGGCGGCCTACCTGGCCTGGAGCCGGTATATCGCCGGTCTGGCCGCCCTCAACGCCGCCGAAGGCGGCATGGGTGTCACCAGCCAGAGCCTGCCCTCGGTGGTGATCAACGGCGTTAAGATGCTGCTGGGCCTGCCGGTTACCGCCTACTACGAGGAACGCCGCTGGCGCTTTGAGCAGGCCGGGCAGGATATGGTCAGCGCCTTTTTCAAGGACGAGCTGTCCATGCTGGGGCCGGGCATCGTGGTGCTGGGCCTGATCGTGGCGCTGTTGCTGGCGGGCATCCTGCTGGCCAGGGGCGCCCGGCTGCGGGCCCGGGGCGGCGCGCTGCTGGCGGTGGGTCTGGCGGGCTTTGTGGGCTACAACTTCGTGCTGCGGCTTAGCTACGCCTTTATCTTCCGGGAAGAGCAGTGTGTCGGCCTTGTGGACTACAACCGCTATATCTATCCCTACTACATCGGCCTGTTCCTGATCGCCCTGGCCTGGCTGCTGGCGGCGGCCCAAAGCCACCCGGCCCCCAAATGGCGCAGCCTGGCGGCGGGCGCCCTGGTGCTGGCGCTGGGCGGCGGTATGCTGCTGCGTACCAATCAGTTCGTCCTGCCCCAGTACAGCGTGCTGGGCTTCAGCCAGGCGGAGTTTGACGATCAGAACCTGATCCAGCGCAAGGCCGACGCGGTGGCCGAAACGGTGGAACCGGGCAGCCGCCTCTTCTTTGTCAGCCAGGGGGACAACGGCCTGCGCTGGTTCAGCTACAGCTGCGACCTGCTGCCGCTGATCCTGGACTACAGCGGCGACATTGACGGCGGCGGTGGCGGCGGCGGTACCTTCGGCCTGCCCGAGCTGGACAACGGCAACCTGTACTACCATCCTTACACCCTGGAGGAATTCCGCACCCTGGTGGAGGAGAGCGGCTGCACCTACATTCTGGTGGACGCGGTGGACGAGATCTTTGTGCAAAGCTACGGCAGCCTGTTTGCCGACGGGCTGGCCGGCGCGGAGGACACCCTGCTCTACCGGGTGACCGAGGACGGCTGGCAGCCGGTGGAAATGGAGGTGCCCCGATGAAGCGATTGCAGTGCTGGGCGCGCCGTCTGCCCGCGCCCATCCCGCTGGTCTGCTACGGGCTGGCGCTGCTATTCTGGCTGGGCAGCGGCCTAGCCGTGCTGGGATGGGAGGCCGCGGGCCGCGCCGGCGGCCGTCTGGCCCAGACCGATCTGGACCCGGCCGCCCTGGAACAGGTGGATATTACCCCGGATGAAAACGGGGACTGGGTCACCACCGGCGGCGATCCCCAGCTGATCTGGCGCAATACCGGCGGGCAGATGGCCCGCACCCTGCTCATGCAGGCGCAGTTCAGCCAGACACCCCGGGAGGTGTGCCTCTACTACACCACCCGGGCGGACGAGCCTTTCAGCAGCGGCAAGCGGGTGTTCGGCCAGAAGCAGGACGACGGCAGCTATCTGTTCCGCCTGCCGGCCGGCTCCATCACGGCGCTGCGTCTGGACCCCTGCAGCCCGGCCCAGGAACAGGGCGCCATCACCCTGACCGGCCTGACCCTGACTTTGAACGTGGACGCACCCTGGTACGCCGCCTTCGATCCGGGCTGGAGCGGGCTGTTCGGCTATCTGGTATGGCCGGGTCTCGCGGCGGCGGCGATCCGCTGGCTGTGGGACGGCGTGCGCTTTGTGCGCCGCCGCCAATAATACGCAAACCGGGCGGAGACTATCCGCTTCAGGTACGACCGGCGCCAAAGCCGGCCCATAGAGTTAAAGAGGTGTTTTTCTATGGCAAAGTTCATTCCCCTGTCGGTGCCCAACTTCGGCGGGCACGAAAAGGAATATGTCAACGAAGCGGTGGTCAGCGAGTGGGTGTCCACCGGCGGCAGCAAGGTGTCTGATTTTGAGCAGGCCATTGCCGACTATGTGGGCATGCCCCGTGCGGTGGCCTGCAACAGCGGTTCTTCCGGGCTGCATCTGGCCGCGATGGTGGCCGGCGTGCAGCGCGGGGACGAGGTCATCGTGCCAAGCCTGACCTTTATCGCGGCGGTCAACCCGGTCACCCGCTACATGGGGGCCGAGCCGGTGTTCATCGGCTGCGACGACAGCCTGTGCATCTGCCCCGACGCGGTGGAGGAGTTCTGCCGTGACCGGTGCGAGACGCGGGACGGCGCGCTCTACAACAAGACCACCGGGGCCCGGGTGCGGGCGCTGGTGGTGGTGCATGTGTTCGGCAACATGGCCGACCTGCCCCGCCTGACCGAGATCGCCCGCCGCTACAATCTGGTGCTCATCGAGGACGCCACCGAGGCCCTGGGCACCCGGTATACCTCCGGCCCCTTCGCGGGCAGGATGGCCGGCACCATCGGCGACGTGGGCGTGTACAGCTTCAACGGCAACAAGATCATCACCACCGGCGCGGGCGGCATGGTGGTCTCCAACCATCCCGACTGGGCCGAGCATGCCAAGCATCTTTCCACCCAGGCCAAGAGCAACGAGCTGCAGTTCTTCCACGACGAGGTGGGCTACAACTACCGCATGACCAACCTGCAGGCCGCCCTGGGCCTGGCCCAGCTGGAACAGCTGGAGGGCTTCATCGCCCACAAGCACGCCCGCTGGCAGCAGTACAAGGACGCGCTGGACGGGGTCAACGGCTACCGCATTCTGGGCTTCCGGGAGGACTGCACCCGTCCCAACAAGTGGTTCTACTCGCTGTACCTGACCGACGACCGGCATGACCGGGATACCCTGATCCAGAAGCTGCACGAGCAGTCCATCCAGACCCGGCCGGTCTGGGCGCTGATCCACCAGCAGGCGGACTACGGCCGCAACGAGGCCTACGCCATGGCCAAGGCCGAGGACTACCGTTCCCATATCGTCAACCTGCCCTGCTCCACCAACCTGAGCGAGGAGGATTGTCAGCGGGTCATCGACGCGCTGCTGGCGCTGTAAAAACGCGGGCCCCGGGCCCGGAGAGGGGGCAGCCCATGCTGCATATCGAGGAATTGTATATCCAGCCCGACGCCACCGTGCTGGAGGCGATGAAAAAGCTGGACGAAACCGGCCAGCGCATCCTGTTCGTGGCCCCCGAGGGCCGTCTGGAGGCGGTGCTCACCGACGGGGACGTGCGCAAGTACATCCTGCGCGCGGGGGCGCTGGAGGGCCCGGTCAGCGGCGCGGCCAACTACCGGCCCGTCAGCCTGCCGGTGGCCGAACGGGGCAGCGCCAAAGCGGTGCTGGAGGAAAAGGGCATCGACGCGTTGCCGCTGCTGGACAAAAAGGGCCATATTCTGGACATCGTGTTTGCCAGCGGCTTTGATATCGACAACCGCAAGCCCGCCGGGCTGCCGGTGGTCATCATGGCCGGGGGGCTGGGCACCCGGCTCTACCCCTACACCAAGATCCTGCCCAAGCCCCTGATCCCGGTGGGGGAACTGCCCATCATCGAGCATATCATCCACCGGTTCCGGGATTTCGGCTGCCGCAAATTCTATCTGGTGGTCAACTACAAAAAGAACATGATCAAGTCCTATTTCAACGATCTGGAAAAGGATTATGAGGTGGAGTATATCGACGAGGACCAGCCGCTGGGCACCGGCGGCGGGCTCTGCCTGCTCAAAGGCAAGCTGGACGAGCCGTTCTTCCTCTCCAACTGCGACATCCTGATCGACGCGGACTTCGGCGACATCTACCGCCGCCACAGGGAGAGCGAAAGCATTATCACCATGGTCTGCGCCTTCAAGCATTTCACCGTGCCCTACGGCGTGGTGGATCTGGGCGAAAACGGCGAGATCCGGGCCATGCGGGAAAAGCCGGAGATGAACTTCCTCACCAATACCGGCGTGTATGTGGTGGAGCCCCGGGTCATCCGGGAGCTGGAGGACGGCAAAAAGCAGGGCTTTACCGATATCATCGAGCGGTACCGGGCCGCCGGCGACCGGGTAGGGGTGTACCCTATCCGGGAGCAGAGCTGGATGGACATGGGCCAGATGGAAGAACTGGACGCCATGCGCCGCAAGCTGGAAAATCAGTAAAAAGGGGAAGTGTGCCATGAGCATCTGCATCATCGCCGAGGCGGGCGTGAACCACAACGGCAGCCTGGAACTGGCCAAGGAGATGGCCCGGGCGGCCAAGGAGGCCGGGGCCGATATCGTCAAGTACCAGACCGCCGTGCCGGAACTGGTGGTCAGCAAGTTCGCCCCCAAGGCCGAATACCAGAAAACCACCACCGACGCCGCCGAAAGCCAGCTGGATATGATCCGGCGGCTGCACTTTGACTTTGACGCCCACCGGGAACTGAAGGAATACTGCGATTCCATCGGCATCCAGTACCTGTCGGCGGCCTTTGACCTGCCCAGCGTGGAATTCCTGGCCAGCCTGAAACTGCCGGTCATGAAGATCCCCAGCGGCGAGATCACCAACCTGCCCTATCTGGAGGCGGTGGCCGCCGCCCATACCCCGGTGATCCTGTCCACCGGCATGAGCACCCTGCCCGAGATCGAGGACGCCTTGAGCGTGCTGGAGGAGGGCGGCTGCCCCGGCGTGACCCTGCTGCACTGCAACACCGAGTACCCCACCCCCTACGAGGACGCGAACCTGCTGGCCATGCTGGATCTGGCCGAGCAGTTCGGGATGCCGGTGGGCCTGTCCGACCACACCCCCGGCTGGGAGTGCGACGTGGCCGCCGCCGCGCTGGGGGCCACCGTGATTGAAAAGCACTTCACCCTGGATAAAAACATGGAGGGCCCGGACCAGAAAGCCAGCCTGGATGTGGCGGAACTCACCGCCATGATCGCCGCGGTGCGCCGCACCGAGGCGGCGCTGGGCACCGGCCGCAAGGCGGTAAGCCCCAGCGAAGCCAGGAACAAGCCGGTGGCCCGCAAGAGCATCGTGGCCGCCCGGCCGATCCAAAAGGGCGAGACCTTCACGGCGGAAAACCTGACCACCAAGCGCCCCGGCACCGGCGTGAGCCCCATGCGCTGGCATGAGGTGCTGGGCCTTTGCGCCAAACGGGATTTCGCCGAGGACGAGCCCATCGAGCTGTAAACTGCCGCCGCCCGGCAAGGTTTTCCACCCTCCGGGCGGCGCATTGTGGAAAAACAGGAGGCACGCAATATGTCCCAGCCGGTCAAACTGGCGGTGGTCACCGGAACCCGGGCCGAGTACGGCCTGCTGCGTCCGGTCATACAAAATCTGATGGCCTGCCCGGAGGCGGAGCTGTCGGTGCTGGTCACGGGGGCCCATCTGGCGCCGGAGTACGGCAACACCGTGGCCGAGATCGAGGCCGACGGGGTGCCCGTCGCCGCCCGCATCCCCATCCTTGTGCCGGGGGAGAGCGGCCCCCTTGCCACCGCGGGTGCGGTGGAGCGTACCATCCACGGCTTTGTGCGCTGGTTCGCGGAAAACCGCCCGGCCTGCGTGCTGGTGCTGGGGGACCGGTACGAAATTTTCGCCGTGGCCCAGGCCGCGGCCTTTGCCGGAGTGCCGGTGGCCCACATCAGCGGCGGGGACGTGACCCTGGGCGCGGCGGACGACTGGTACCGCCACTGCATCACCAAGATCGCCCATCTGCATTTCCCCAGCTGCGACGAATCCGCCCGGCGGGTCATCCGGATGGGGGAGCAGCCCGCCGCCGTTTTCAACGTGGGGGGCCTGGGGGACGAGAACATCCGCACCATGACCCTGCTGGGGCTGGACGAACTGAGCCGGAGCATCGGCTTTGACCTGACCCGGCCCTACGGCCTGGTCACCTTCCACCCGGAAACCGCCGGCGGGGCCGACCCGGCTGCCCAGTCCGACGCGCTGCTGGCCGCCATGGACGGGGTGAGCGCCGCCACCGGCCTGCACTGGCTGGTCACCAAGGCCAACGCGGACGCGGGCGGCCTTGTCATCAACGAAAAGCTGGACCGCTGGGCCGACGCCCATCCCGATACCGTCGCGGTGCGCACCAGCCTGGGGGTGGTGCGGTACCTCTCCGCCATGAAAGGGGCGGCGGTGGTGCTGGGCAATTCCTCCAGCGGCGTGGTGGAAACCCCCACCTTCGGGGTGCCCACCGTCAACGTGGGGGACCGGCAGAAGGGCCGCCCGATCTGCGAAAACGTGATCGGCTGCCCGGCGGACAAAGCCGCCATCGAAGCCGCCCTGCACAAGGCTTTGAGCCCGGCGTTTCTGCCGGTGGCACGGGCGGCTAAGAGCCCCTACAACGGGGGCAACACCAGCGAAAAAATTGTGGAGATCCTGCTGCGGGAGGTGCGCCGGCCCGGTTTCGGCGCGCCCAAAACCTTTTATGAAGGGGAGTTGCCAAAATGAAACTGTTGATCGTGGGTCTGGGCAGCATGGGCAAGCGCCGCGCCCGGCTGCTGCGCGGCCTTGTGCCGGAGGTAGAGATCGCCGGGGTGGATTCCGCCCCCGGCCGCCGGGAGGAAGCCCAGACTCTGGGCATCACCGCCTATGAAAGCCTCGACGCGGCCCTGGCCGCGGGCGGCTTTGACGGGGCGCTGGTCTGCACCGCGCCGCTGAGCCACGCAGGGCTCATCGGCCGGCTGCTGGAGGCGGGCCTGCCGGTCTTTACCGAGCTGAACCTGGTGGACGACGGCTACGACGAAAACATCCGCAAGGCCAAGGAAAAGGGCGTGCCGCTGTTTCTGTCCAGCACCATGCTCTACCGGGGCGAGACCCGGTATATCAAGCAGCGGGTGCAGGAGTTCGCCGGCCCGGTGAACTATATCTACCACATCGGCCAGTACCTGCCCGACTGGCACCCCTGGGAGAACTACAAAAACTTCTTTGTGGGGGACGCGCGCACCGGCGGCGTGCGGGAGATCTTCGGCATCGACCTGCCCTGGCTGCTGGACACCTTTGGCCCGGTGACCGGCTTCACCGCCATGAAGGACAAGATCAGCAATCTGGAGATTGCCTACCCGGACAGCGTCTTTGTCACCCTGCGCCACGAGAACGGCACCAAGGGCATGCTGGCGGTGGATGTGGTCAGCCCCAAGGCGGTGCGCAACTTTGAGTGTTTCGGCGAGGGCCTGCACCTGTTCTGGGAGGGCAATCCCCGTTCCCTCTACGAGTTCGACAAGCAAAGCGGCGAGAAACAGCCGGTGAACACCTACGCCCAGGTGGAGCAGGATCCCCGCTACTCCGACAACATCGTGGAGAACGCCTACGTGGACGAGCTGGCCAACTTCCTGGGGGTGCTGGCGGGCGCGGAACAGCCCCGGTACAGCTTTGAACAGGACAAGGAGACCATCCGCCTGATCGAGGCCATCGAGAACGCCTGAGGAGGGATCACCATGGACGTGCTTTTTGTGGGCCTGGGCTCCATCGGCACCCGACATCTGAACAATCTGCATGAGATCGCCCGGCGGCGGGGCATTCCGGTGCACGCCGACGCGCTGCGCAGCGGCACCCGTCCGCTGCGGGAGGGCGCGGCCCGGCTGCTGCGGAACCAGTACACCGGCGTGGAGCAGCTGCCTCCCCGGTACGACGCCATCTTCATCACCAACCCCACCAGCATGCACCGGGATACCCTGGCCGCGCTGCGGGGCCGGGCGGAGGCGCTGTTTATCGAAAAACCCATCTTCGACGACCCGGACGCGGATCTGGCCGCCCTGGGCCTGGCCGACGACCAGGGCCAGAAAGCCTATGTGGCCGCCCCCATGCGCTGGTGCGGCACCATGCTGGCGTTAAAGGAAAAGCTGCCCGGCCTGCGGCCCTACTCCGCCCGAGTGATCTGTTCTTCCTACCTGCCGGACTGGCGGCCCGGGGTGGATTACCGCACCGTCTACTCCGCCCACCGGGACCTGGGCGGCGGGGTGACCATCGATCTGATCCACGAGTGGGATTATCTGGTGGAATTGTTCGGCATGCCGCTGGAAAGCTATAACCTGCGGGGCACCTATTCGGATCTGGAGATCGATTCGGACGATCTGTCGGTCTATATCGCCCGGTACCCCAGCCTGCTGGCGGAGGTACATCTGGACTATTTCGGCCGCACCTACCGCCGGGCCATCGAGCTGTTCTGCCAGGACGGCACCGTCACCGCGGATTTCGGCGCGGGCACCCTGACCCTGGCCGACGGCACGGTGGAGCGGTACGAGGAACCGGTCAACGAGCGGTATCTGCGGGAGATGGACTATTTTGTCACCTATACCCTCACCGGCACGGGGCCCAGCGTCAACACCCCGGCCACCGCGCTGCAGGTGCTGCGGCTCACATTAGGCAAGGCATAAGGCCTTTCAGGAGGAATCGTTATGGAAAAGCTTCTCATCACCATCTGCGGCCGGGCGGGCAGCAAGGGATTCAAGAATAAGAATCTGAAAACCTTCTGCGGCCTGCCGCTGGTGTACTATACCCTGAGCGCGGCCCAGATGTTCCTGGCCGCGAACCCGCAGGTCAAGGCGGACATCTGCCTGAACACCGACAGCGAGGATCTGGCCTGCCTGGTGGCGGACAAGTATCCAGAGGTGGTCTACCTGCCCCGGGGCGAGGCCCTGGGCGGGGACACAGTGCCCAAGATGGCCGTCTTTCAGGACAGCCTGGCCCGGATGGAGCAGGCCCGGGGCGAAGCCTATGATTTCGTCATGGATCTGGACATCACCAGCCCCCTGCGCACCGCGAAGGACGTGGAGAACGCCTACCGGCTGAAAGCGGGCCGGGCGGATCTGGATCTGGTGTTCAGCGTGACCGACAGCCGCCGCAACCCCTGCTTCAACATGGTGCGGGACTGCGGAGACCATGTGGAAAAGGGCATCGACAACGCCACCTACACCGCCCGCCAGCAGGCCCCGGTGTTCTATGACGTGAACGCCAGCATCTATGTGTTCGCCCGGGATTTTCTGGCAAACAACACCACCGGCATTTTGTGGGACGGCAAGATCGGCGCCTCCCTCATGAAGGACACCGGCGTGCTGGATATCGACAGCGAGGAGGATTTCGTGCTGATGGAGGTCATTGCCCGCCATCTGTACGACACCCTGCCGGAATTTGCTGCCGTGCGGGAGAACATCCGCCGGTGAGCGCCGCGCCGATGAACCCCCGGCAGCTGGAAACCCCGCCCCCCGCCGCCGGCGAGGAACTGATGAACCTGGTGATGCGGGCGGGTAAGCTGCTGCTGGAAAACGGGGCCGAGGTGTTCCGGGTGCAGCAGACCATGGACATCATCGCCCGCAGCTACGGCGGGCAGGATGTAAATATCTACGTGCTCACCAACGGGCTGTACTGCTCGATGGAGGGCCAGCGCACCCGGGTGGCCTACGTGCCCGAAGCCACCACCCACCTGGGCCGTGTGGCCGAGATCAACGATTTGTCCCGCCGGATCGCCGCCGGCAAGGTGCCCCTGGCCGAGGCCGGCACCCGCCTGGAGGAGATCGCCGCCCTGCCGCCCACCCCCGCCTGGGGTCAGGTGGCCGCCTGCGCGGGCGGTTCGGCCTGCTTTGCCATCCTGTTCGGCGGTGTGTGGGCCGACGTGGGCTGGGCGCTGCTGATCGGGGTGCTGCTGCAGCTGTTCCTGTTCGGGGCGGCCCGGCTGCGCCTCAATAAGATCTTTACCAAACTGGTGGGGGCCGGGCTGGTGGCCGCCCTGGCGGTGGCCCTGCCCTGCCGGGGGATGGATCAGGTCATCATCGGCTGCCTGATGCCCCTGACACCCGGTATTGCCCTGACCATGTCCATCCGGGACTTTATCAACGGGGATTATCTCTCCGGCACCATCCGCCTGATCGACGCGCTGCTGATTGCGGGCTCCATCGCCTGCGGCGTGGGTCTTGTGCTGGTGGGGGCCGGCAGTCTGCTGGGGGTGGTGTTTCCGTGAGCGTACCTGAAATGCTGCGCCAGCTGCTCATCTCCGCGGGCGGCACCTGGGCCTTTGCCATCCTGTTCCACGCGCCCCGCCGTTCCTGGTGGGCCGGCGCGGTCACCGGTGGGGTGGGCTGGCTGGTCTACTGCCTGTGTGTGGCCGCCGGGGCCAGCACCGTCACCGCCAGCCTGATTGCGGTGCTGCCGCTGACCGTCCTCTGCCGGGTGTTTGCTATCGGGCTGCGGATGCCCATTACCGTGTTCCTGTTCAGCGGCATTTTCCCGCTGGTGCCCGGCGCGGCCATCTACTATACTGCCTATTACTTTATCCGGGGCAACAACGAACTGTTTGTGCACAAAGGCGCCGAGGCCATCAAGATCGCGGTGGCCATGGCGCTGGGCATCGCCTTTGTGCTCAGCATTCCGCTGCCCCGCCGTCACCGCAAATCCGAATAACAAGGAGGAATCTCCCATGCCCGATACCGTTCTTGTAGGCAGCACCGGTTTTGTGGGGGGCAACCTGCTGGCCGCCCATCCCTTTGACGCGGCCTACCATTCCACCGACGTGCAGAACGGCTTCGGCCGCGACAACGGCCTGGTGGTCTACGCCGGGGTGCCCGCCGCCATGTACCTGGCCAACGCCGACCCCGCCGCCGACCTGGCGGTGATGGCCGCCGCCCGGGAAAACCTGCGCCGCCTGGCCCCGAAAAAGGTAGTGCTGATCTCCTCCATCTGCGTCTTTGCGGACAGCCGGGGCAAAACCGAGGCCGACGAGCCCACCCCCGAGGGGCTGGCCCCCTACGGCGCCAACCGCCTGCAGCTGGAACGCTGGGTGCGCGAGGACTGGCCGGACGCCCTGATCGTCCGCCTGCCCGCCCTCTACGGCAAGGGGCTGAAGAAGAATTTCCTCTATGACCTGCACACCATCACCCCCGCCCTGCTGCGCCCGGACAAGTACCGGCAGCTGGCGGAGGAGAGCGAGCTGGTGCGCATCGGCTACGAGGACGCCCACAACGGCTTTTACAAGCTGAGCGGCAAGGCCGACCCGGCCGCGCTGCGGGCCTGGTTTGCCGCCGCGTCCTTCAATGCCCTGGCCTTTACCGACAGCCGCTCGGTCTACCAGTTCTACGACCTGGCCCGCCTGTGGGGCGATATCCGGACAGCCCTGGACGCGGATCTGCGGGTGCTGCATCTGGCCACCCCGCCCTTGAGCGCCGCCCGGGTCTACGAGGCCTTTACCGGCAAAACCTTTACCAACCACCTGCCGGGCACCCCCTTTGACTACGACCTGCGCACCCGCCACGCCGCGCTGCTGGGCGGGGCCGGGGAGTACCTGTGCACCGAGGATGAGTGCCTGACCGCCGTCTGTGATTTTCTGAAAAACTGGAACTGAACAAAAGCCGCCGCCCCGCTGCCGGGACGGCGGCTTTTTATCGGCACCCCCGCTTTGGCCGGTCAAATTGCTTTTTTATTGCGCGCCGTGTATAATGTATTCTGTATCACTATGTGCCCGGCGCGCCCGGGCGGAAGGAGCGTTTGCGCATGGGCTTCAAACTGGCGGCTTCCAACATCGGCTGGACGGCAGCGCAGGACGAAACGGTCTGGCAGTGGATGAAAGATCTGGGCTGCACCGGGCTGGAGATCGCCCCCACCCGCCTTTTCCCCGACGCACCCTATGAATGCTGCAACGGCGCGGCCCTGTTTGCCGGGGTCATGTACCAGCGGTACGGGTTTTCGGTGGTCAGTATGCAGAGCATCTGGTACGGCCGGACCGGCAACATCTTTGTGCCCGAAGAAGCGGCCGAACTGGAAGAATACACCCTGGCCGCGCTGGAGTTCGCCCGCAGCTGCCGCTGTGGGAACCTGGTGTTCGGCTGCCCCCGCAACCGCAACCGCCCCGAGGGCGCGGATGAGAAAACGGCGGAGGAGTTTTTCCGCCGTCTGGGCCCCGAAGCAGCCCGCCGGGGCGCGGTGATCGCCCTGGAACCCAATCCGCCCATGTATAATACCAACTACCTGAACACCACCCGGCAGGCGCTGGATCTGGTCAAAAAGCTGGAAACCCCGGGCCTGGCGGTCAACCTGGATGTGGGCACCATGATCGCCAACGGCGAGCGCCCCTCCGACTATGCCAACGAGATGAAATACGTGAGCCATGTGCACATCAGCGAACCGGGCCTGGCCCCCATCGAGCGCCGCAGCCTGCACAAGGAACTGGCCCTGACCCTGGGCGCGGTGGGCTGGAAAGGCTGGGTGTCCCTGGAGATGAAAGCGGGCGACCCGGACGCGCTGCGCCGCAGCCTGGAATACGTGGCGGAGGTGTTCGCATGACCGAAACCATCACCGGCCTGACCGGCGTGCCGGACTATACCCGCACCCGGTTTGCCGAAAAACGCAGCGATTACTGCCTGCTGATTCCGATTATCAACGAGGGCGGCCGCATCCTGGCCGAACTGGACCGTGCCGCCAAGGCCGGTATCCCGGAACTGTGCGACATCATCCTGTGCGACGGCGGCTCCACCGACGGCAGCATGGACCCGGCGGGGCTGACCGCCCGGCGGGTGAACACCCTGCTGGTCAAGACCGGCCCGGGCCGCCAGGGCGCCCAGCTGCGCATGGGCCTGTGGGAGGCCCTGCAGCGGGGCTACAAGGGTATCCTGACCATCGACGGCAACAATAAAGACAGCATCGAGAGCGTGCCCCTGTTCATCCAAAAGCTGGAACAGGGCTACGACCTGGTGCAGGGCAGCCGGTTCGTCAAGGGCGGCCGGGCGGTCAACACCCCGCCTTCCCGCTGGCTGGCGGTGCGGTTCATCCACGCGCCCCTCATCAGCCTGGGCGCCCGCCATTGGTTCACCGATACCACCAACGCCTACCGGGCCTACAGCCGCGCCTACCTGACCCATCCGGCGGTGCAGCCCTTCCGGGATGTGTTCGCCGGGTACGAGCTGCTGGCCTACCTGAGCATCCGGGCCACCCGGCTGGGGCTTAAAGCCTGCGAGGTACCGGTGGAACGGGCCTATCCCAAGGCTGAACCCACCCCCACCAAGATCAAGGGTATGCGGGGCAACGCCAATCTGCTGCAGATCCTGTTCGCCGCCCTGGCGGGCCGGTACGACCCCTGACGGGGTATCCTACTATAAAACGGGAGGTCTTGTATGACCTGGGACAAAATCATTGTGGGCGCGGGGCTGTACGGGCTCTACGCCGCTGAGCAATGCGGCGCCCGCGGCCAGCGGGTGCTGGTGCTGGAAAAGGACCCCGGCCCCTTCATGCGGGCTACCTATATCAACCAGGCCCGGGTGCATATGGGCTATCACTATCCCCGCAGCTACTCCACCGCCATCAAGAGCGCCGGGTACTTCGAGCGGTTCTGCCGGGACTACGGCTTCTGCCTGCTTACCGAGTTTGACCAGGTCTACGCCACCAGCGCCCATTTCTCCTGGACCAACGCCGAGCAGTTCCGCAGATTCTGCGCCGCTGCCCATATCCGCTGCGACGACGTGTCCCCGGACAAATACTTCAACCCCGGCCAGTGTGACGGGGCGTTCCTGACCACCGAGTACACCTACGACGCCCAGATCCTGAAGAAGCATTTTCTTGAAAAGCTGGCCGCTTTGCCCAATGTGACCATCGCCTATTCCCACAAACCGGAATCGGTGCAGCGGGCGGGCAGCGTCTGGCGGGTCAAGGCGGGGGACATCACCGCCGAAGCGCCGTTCCTGCTCAACGCCAGCTACGCGGGTGTCAACGAGCTGCACGCCATGCTGGGCTTCGAGCCCTTTGCCATCAAGTACGAGCTGTGCGAGATGATCCTCTGCACCGTGAACGAGCGGCTGAAAAACACCGGCGTCACCGTGATGGACGGGCCCTTCTTCTCCCTGATGCCCTTCGGCCGCACCGGGCTGCACAGCCTGACCAGCGTCACCTTTACCCCTCATGTAACCAGCTACGACTCGCTGCCCACCTTCGCCTGTCAGGCGCGCAGCGGCGGATGCTGCCGCCCGGGGGATCTGGCCAACTGCAACGACTGCCCCGCCCGGCCGGAAAGCGCCTGGCCCATGATGAGCCAGCTGGCCCGCAAGTACCTGCGGGAGGAATACGGCTTTGCCTATTCCCACAGTCTGTTCAGCATGAAGCCGATCCTGAAGGCCAGCGAGATCGACGACTCCCGCCCCACGGTCATCCGGCAGTATACCGCTGACCCGGCGTTTGTGAGCGTGCTCAGCGGCAAGATCAATACCGTATACGATTTGGACGAGGTGCTGCGCTATGGCGAAGAATAAAGAGAGCAATTTCCTCAGCGCGGTGGTCTACCTGCCCGAGGGCAGCGCCGACCGGGCCGTGCCCTTTCTCCGGATGCTGTACGGCCAGCTGGAGGAGCATTTCAAACAGTACGAGATCATCTGCGTGGACGACCGCTGCGCCGACGGCACCGCCGAAGCGGTGCGCCGCTGGGCGGCGGAAAATCTGGACAAGCCCCTGACCGTCCTGCACATGAGCCTGCGCCAGGGCCGGGAGCTGTGCATGAACGCCGGTCTGGACGCGGCCATCGGGGATTTCGTCTACGAGTTCGACACCCTGCAGACCCCCTACGCCCCGGAGATGATCTGGCAGGCCTACGAGAAGGCGCTGGAAGGCAACGACATCGTAACCGTGGGCCCGGAAAAGACCCGGGCGTGCAGCCGCCTGTTTTACAGCGTGTTCAACCGGTTCAGCCGGTCGGCCTATCCGGTGGGCACCGACGCCTTCCGGCTGGTCAGCCGCCGGGCCATCAACCGGGTACACGCGGTCAGCGAGCATCTGCCCTACCGCAAGGCGGCCTACGCCGCCAGCGGGCTGCGGGTGGCGGCGCTGACCTTTTCCGGACGGCTGGCCGCCGAGGACGGCGAGCGTCTGGACCTGGCCGCGGACAGCCTGGCCCTCTACACCGCCGCGGGCTATCGCCTGAGCCTGACGGTCACCGTGGGGATGCTGCTGCTCACCCTGGCCGAACTGGTCTACACCCTGGCGGTGGCCTTTACCGGCCGCCCCATTGAGGGCTGGACCACCACCATGTTCGTGCTCACGGTGGGATTCTTCGGGGTGTTCCTGGTGCTTACCCTGGTCATCAAGTATCTGAGCCTGCTGGTGGATCTGGTGTTCCGGCGGCAGAAATACCTGGTGGAATCCATCGAAAAACTGCAGAAATAAGGAAAACGCCATGAAATTTCGCAAGCCTTTCGGGGCAAAACAGTGGGATATAGGGCCGGTGCTGTTCTGGGTGCTGGTCGTGGTGCTCATCGCCGGGCGCCTGGTGCTGGCCGCCTGCCAGGACGTGTACGTCTGGATCGACGGCGCGCCGCTGGACGACGAGCTGATGTTCCGGGCCGCCCAGAGCATCACCGCCGGCAACTGGCTGGGCGCCTACGATTACCTGACACTCTCCAAACAGATGTTCTTCGCGGTGTGGCTGGCCTTCCTCCACCTGTTGGGGATACCCTACCTGATGGGCGGGCAGCTGCTCATGGGCGGCGCGGCGCTGGCGGCGGCCTTTGCCCTGGCGCCGGTGCTGCCCCGCCGCTGGATGCGGCTGGCGGTGTTCGGTCTGCTGGCCTACAGCCCCGCCGCCGCGGCCAGCTTCACCCTGCGGGTCTACCGGGACAACATCTTCCCGGCCCTGTGCCTGTACGCCTTTGCCGGTTTCATCGGGGCGGCGCTGCGCTGCGCCGGGCCGGTGCGCCGCCAGCTGGGCTGGCTGGCGATGGCGGGCCTTGGCATGGGCCTGGCCTGGATCACCCGGGAGGACGGCATGTGGCTGCTGCCCTTTGCGGTGGTGGCTGTCATCGCCACCGCCGTGGCGGTGCTGCGGCTGCCCGGCCTTGCCCGCCGCGGCGGGCGGGTGGCGGTGCTGGCCGTGCCCTTTGCCCTCACCGCGGTGTGCGTCAATCTTGTCTGCCTGCTGAACTGGCAGCACTACGGGCTCTGGGCCACCAGTGATTTCTCCACCGGGGCCTTTGCCGAGGCCTTCGGTGCCATGACCCGGGTCACCCACGAGGACTGGGACCCGCTGGTGGCGGTGCCCGCCGACGTGCGGGAAAAGCTCTACGACCAGGTACCCGAACTGGCCCAGCTGGAATACTGGCTGGAAGAGGACGAGAAGTTCCGGGATGCCTGGATCGGCCGCCCGGACGGGGACTACCAGACCGGCGGTTTTTACTGGGCGCTGCGCCGTGCCGCCCAGTACGAGGGCTGGTACGAAACGCCCGAGACTGCCGCCGAGCACTGGCAGGCGGTAGCTGACCGGATCAACGAACTGTGCGACAGCGGCCAGCTGCCCTGTGACCTGCCCCGCCGGGCCTCCGCCACCGCCCCCATCCGGGCGGAGTATGTGGCCCCGGTGCTGGCGGAGGGGCTGCACAGCTTCTGGTACGCGGCCACCTTCCAGGACTGCGCCCCCTACTACGCCGACCAGCGCAGCCTGGGCCTGCCGGAAGATCTGGCGGTGTACCAGGAATATCTGGGCTGCACCACCAACGACGCGGCCCAGGCGGGCACCGACCTGCCCTACTACCACCCGCTGCGGATGCTGGTCTACAAGGCCTTTGAGGTGCTGCGGCTGCTCTACGCCGTGGCCCTGCCGCTGGCGCTGGCGGCGGCTCTGGCCCGGCAGCTGTACCTGGGCTGGGGGATGCTGCGCCGCCGCTCAAGCCAGGGGCTGCTGCTCTGGCTGGCGCTGGCCGGGCTGCTGGCCATGGCGCTGCTGCGCTGCTTTATGATCGCCTTTGTGGAGGTATCCAGCTTCAACATCGGCACCTATGTGATGTATCTGTCCACCGTGCACCCGCTGCTGCTGCTCTACGCGGCGGGCGGGCTGCTCACCCGAAAGGAGGCCGCCGCATGCAGGTCGTGATCGTGGGGGCCGGCGCCGCCGGGCTCATGGCCGCCGGGGCCGCCGTGCGGGCCGGGTGCCGGGTCACCGTGCTGGAGCATATGCCCGAACCCGCCAAGAAGATTCTGGTCACCGGCAAGGGCCGGTGCAACCTGACCAACAACTGCGACAACGAGGAATTTCTGCGCAACGTGCGCACCAATCCCCGGTTTTTGTATTCCTGCCTGCGGGCCTTCGGCACCGCCGACGCCATGGCCTTTTTTGAGGACTTGGGCGTGCCGCTGAAAACCGAGCGGGGACGCCGGGTCTTCCCGGAAAGCGACAAGGCCTCCGAGGTGCGCTACGCCCTGCTGCGCTGGGCCGAAGGCGCAAAGCTCGTCCGGGCCAAGGCCCGGGAACTGCTGCTGGAGGACGGCCGCTGCACCGGTGTACGGGCGGATACCGGCGATTTTGCCGCCGACGCGGTGCTCATCGCCACCGGCGGGGTGTCCTACCCGGCCACCGGCTCCACCGGGGACGGCTACAAGCTGGCCGCCCAGGCGGGCCACACCATCGTGGACCCGGTGCCCAGTCTGGTAAGCCTGGTGGAAGCGGGCGGCCTCTGCCGGCAGATGACCGGCCTGTCCCTGCGCAACGTGGAGCTGAGCCTGCTGGAGGACGGCGAGGAGATCTTCCGGGAGCGGGGCGAGATGCTCTTTACCCACTTCGGGATCTCGGGGCCGCTGACCCTGAGCGCCTCGGCCCATATCCGGGATATGCGCGCCCACAGATACGAGGCGTCCATCGACCTGAAACCCGCGCTGGACGAGGCCGCTCTGTACAAACGGATCACCGGCGATTTTGCCAAGCTGGCCAACAAGGACGCGGTGAACGCCCTGGATCTGCTGCTGCCCGCCAAAATGCGGCCGGTGGCCTGCGAGCGGTGGGGCGTGCCCGCCGACCGCAAGGCCAACCAGATCACCCGGGAGGAAAAACAGGCGCTGGTGAAGCTGCTCAAGGACTGGCGGGTGCCCATCCGCAGCCGGGGCGACCTGGAACACGCCGTCATCACCAGCGGCGGGGTGGACGTGCGGCAGGTGAACCCCCGCACCATGGAATCCCGCCTGTGTCCGGGGCTGTATTTCGCCGGGGAGGTGCTGGACGTGGATGCCTACACCGGCGGCTACAACCTGCAGATCGCCTGGAGTACCGCCCAGGCGGCCGCCCGGGCCCTGGCCGAACAGGCCGGCGCGTAAATCGTAAATCAAAAGCAGCACCGCATACTTTGCGGCGGACGCCGCAGGCGGTGCTGCCCAAAGAAAAGAGGATGTACAAGATGATCAGTGTTGCCATCGACGGCCCGTCCGGGGCCGGCAAGTCCACGCTGGCCCGGCGGCTGGCCGCCGAGCTGGGCTATGTGTATGTGGATACCGGGGCCATGTACCGGGCCATCGGGCTGTACGGCCTGCGGGCCGGGGCCGACCTGAAGGACGAGGCCCAGGTGACCGCCCTGCTGCCCGCCATCAAGCTGGAACTGCGCTACGCGGACGGCGCGCAGCATATCCTGTTGAATGGGGAGGATGTGTCGGAGGCCATCCGGGCCGAACAGGTGGGCATGGCCGCCAGCAGCGTGTCGGCCCATCCGGCGGTGCGGACGTTCCTGCTGGAGACCCAGCGGGGCCTGGCCCGGCAGAACAACGTGCTCATGGACGGGCGGGACATCGGCACCGTGGTGCTGCCCGACGCCACCCTGAAAATCTTTCTGACCGCCAGCCCGGAAGCCCGGGCCCGCCGCCGCCAGGCCGAACTGGCCGCCAAGGGCGTGGACGCGGACTACGACACCGTGCTGCGGGATATCCGCACCCGGGACGATCAGGATACCCATCGGGCCGCCGCCCCGCTGCGGCAGGCCGAGGACGCGGTGCTGGTGGACACCAGCGAACTGGATTTTGAGCAGAGCTTTGCCGCGCTGCGCAAACTGGTGGAGCAAGCCGCCGCGAAGGAGGGCTGAGACATGCTGTACGCGGTGGTCGTAACGGCGGCCTGGGTGATCTGGCACCTGGGATTCCGCATTCGGGTTTACGGGCGGGAATACCTGCCCAAAGACAAGGGGTTTGTACTGGCCCCCAACCACATCTCCGCCATTGACCCGGTGTTCGTGGTGCTGGCCCGGTTCTGGGGCCGGCGGATGCTGGTGCTGGGCAAGGAGGAGATCTTCCAGGTCAACGGCTTTTTCACCTGGTTTCTGAAATCTGTCGGCGTAGTGGCGGTGCATCGGGGCAAGGGTGACACCCAGGTCATCGATGAAGCCATCCAGGAGGTCCGGGACGGCCGGGGCATGCTGATCTTCCCGGAGGGCACCCGCAGCCACACCGGCGAGCCCGGCAAGGTCAAGAGCGGGGCTTTCGTGGTGGCCAGCGCCGCCAATGCGGACATGATCCCCTGCCGCATCATCTATTCCACCGGGCATATGCGGCTGTTCTGCCGGGTGCGGGTCTGCTTCGGGCCGCCCATCCCCGCCGAGCAGCTCTATCTGGGGGAGCATCGCTCCGCCGCCCGCCTGCGGGAGTGCAAGCAGCTGCTTCTGGACGCCTGGCAGCAGCTGTACGACCAGCATCATTTCTAAAGGAGACACGGTATGGAGATCCTGAAAGCCAAAACCGCCGGGTTCTGCTTCGGGGTGGACCGGGCGGTGCGCATGACCTACGGCCTGGCCGACGGAGGCCATAAGGTGGCCACCCTGGGCCCGCTGATCCACAACCCCCAGTGCGTGGCCGACCTGGCCGGGCGCGGGGTGGTCACGGTGGACACCCCGGATCAGGTGCCGGAGGGCTACGAGGTGGTGATCCGCAGCCACGGCGTACCCCGGGATGTGTACGACCAGCTGGCGCAGAGAAACCTGGTGGTGCACGACGCCACCTGCCCCTTTGTGGCCAAGATCCACCGCATCGCCCGCCGCGCCGAAGAGGAGGGCAAATGCCTGCTGGTGGCCGGCGACAAGAACCATCCCGAAGTGCAGGGAATCGTGGGCCACACCCGCGGCGAGGTGTTCGTATTCGCGGATCTTGCCGAACTGAAGGCCTGGGATGGGCCAAAAATGACGAAAAATGGGCTGTTTGTTGTTGCACAAACCACATTTCAAGTTACAAAATGGTTAGAATGTGCGGAGTTTCTAAAAAAAGTCTATACAAACGCCGAGCTTTTTGATACAATATGTAGTGCGACGTGGACGAGGCAACAGGAGGCGGAAGGCCTCAGCCAACGATGCGACCTGATGGTCGTGATCGGGGGTCATCATTCTTCCAACACCCAGAAGCTGGTGAAAGTAGCCGCCAGGCACACGCGGGCCGTCTCGGTGGAAACCGCGGACGAGCTTCGGCCGGAGTGGTTTTCCGGCGTGCGCCGGGTGGGGGTCACCGCCGGGGCTTCCACGCCATCGTCTATAATTGAGGAGGTACTTAACCGTATGAGCGAAGAAATCCGTGACGAGATGAGTTTTGCCGAGATGCTGGAAGCGTCCGAGGCAAAACCGGTGTTTGCCGGCAAAGTTGTCAAGGGCATCGTGACCAGCGTCAAGCCCAATGAGATCGAGGTGGACATCGGCACCAAGCACACCGGCTATGTGAAGCTGAGCGAGATGACCGACGATCCCTCTGCCCGTGCCGAGGATCTGGTAAAGGTCGGCGACGAGCTGGATCTGGTGGTGGAAAAGACCAACGACCAGGAAGGTTCCGTCTACCTCTCCAAGAAGAAGCTGGAGAGCCGCAAGGGCCTGGAAGAGATCGCCAAGGCCGCTGAAGAAGGCACCGTCATGGAAGGCGTCGTTACCGAAGCCAACAAGGGCGGCGTCGTTGTTCTGGTCAAGGGCGTGAAGGTCTTCGTGCCCCGCAGCCAGGCTACCATGCGCCGTGATGAGGATTACACCCAGCTGGTGAAGCAGAACGTCAAGCTGGTGATCACCGAGTGTGCCGGCCGCAAGATCGTGGGCAGCATCAACAAGGTCACCGCCGAGGCCAATGCCGCCAAGCGTGAGGCCTTCTGGGCCAACGTGGAAGTGGGCCAGACCTACACCGGCGTTGTCAAGAGCCTGACCAGCTACGGCGCCTTCGTGGACGTGGGCGGCGTGGACGGCCTGTGCCACATCAGCGAGCTGAGCTGGAACCGCATCAAGCACCCCAGCGAAGTGGTCAGCGTGGGCGACACCATCGAGGTGTACGTGAAGGATCTGGACCGCGAGAACAAGAAGGTTTCCCTGGGCTACAAGAAGGCCGAGGACAACCCCTGGGAGAAGCTGCGCAACGAGTATCCCATCGGCAGCGTCTTTACCGCTCCCGTGGTCAGCATCACCAAGTTCGGCGCTTTCGTCCGCATCCTGCCCGGTGTGGATGGCCTGGTGCACATCAGCGAGATCTCCAACGAGCGTGTTGAGAAGGTCGGCGACGTGCTGAAGGTTGGCGACGAGGTCAACGTGAAGCTGCTGGATGTGGACTTCGACAAGAAGCGCATCAGCCTGTCCATGAAGGCTCTGCTGAACAACGACGAGGAGTAATCCTGCGCCGCAACAGGCAGACACAACAAGGCAGTCAAGGTGCCCGGCCAAACGGCCGGGCACCTTTCTTTTTGATCCCCGCCGGCAGCTTCTGCCACTTGTCACCCCTTTTCGGGCGTGGTATACTGGTATCTGCATAAATCCTGTATTGGAGGTGCTGCCATGCAGAAACTCTGGGCCCTGGGCTGCCGGCTCTGCCGCCAGTACGAAGAGGCCATCGTCTATCTGATCTTCGGGGTGCTGGCCACCGCGGTCAACATCCTGGTCTACGGCATCTGCGCCGGTCCGCTGGCTATGAATACCTTCTGGTCCACCTCGGTGGCCTGGGTCATCTCGGTACTGTTCGCCTACGGCACCAACCGCACCTGGGTGTTCAAAAGCAAAAGCCGGGGCGCTGCCGCCTGGAAGGAATTCGGCCTGTTTGTGGGCTGCCGCGTCTTTACCTACTTTACCGACGTGGCCTTCATGTGGGTGGCGGTGGATCTGTACGGTGTGCGTTTCGTGCCGGTCAAATATATGCTTCTGTGGGAACTGGCCGCCAAGTTCGCCAGCAACGTGATCGTGGTGGTTCTGAATTATATTTTTTCCAAACTTATCATCTTCAAGAAGAAAAAGTCCTGAAACGGAGGTACAGCTATGCAGAAGAAAAACAAAGGATTTGCGTTTCGTCTGGTGGGCCTGATCCTGGGGATTGTGGGCATCAGCGTGTCGGCGGTGGCGGTGGTCTTTTCCGCTATCGGGCTGTACCAGGCCCGCCGCTGCAAGAAGTGCAAGATCGAAACCGGCGTATAAACCAACATCCGGCGCGGGGGCGCGTTTGAGGCCGCAGGCTTTGAACGCACCCCCGCTTTGTTCCGGCATACCCCGGCCCGTCCTTCCATATGCTGGAACAGGGCCGCCCATCCCGATACCGGCGGCCCCGGGGAGGAATACTGATATGTGGATGCCGCTTGCCATGACCATTCTGGCCGGGCTTTCCACCGGCGTGGGCGGGCTGATCCCGCTGCTGGTGCCCCCCTCCGACCGGCTTATGGCCGGTTCCATGGGGTTCGCGGGCGGGGTGATGCTCACCGTATCCCTGGCGGATCTGCTGCCAGGGGCGCTGGCCGTTTACCGGCAAAGCCTGCCGCCTCTGCCCGCCGCCCTGGCTCTGGTAAGCCTGCTCTGTATGGGAATGGGTCTGGCCGCCCTGATGGGCCGTCTGCTTCCGGAAGCCCCTGCCCGCACCGGCCAGCCGGACAGCCGGGCCGCCGCGCTGCGGGGGGCCATGGCCGCCGGGCTGGCCCTGGTGCTGCACAACCTGCCGGAGGGCCTGCTCACCCTGTTTGCCGGGGTGGCCGACCCCGGGCTGGGCCTGCGGATGGCCCTGGCCATCGCCCTGCACAATCTGCCCGAAGGGGTGGCGGTGGCAGCCCCGCTCTACTGCGCCACCGGCAAACGCTGCCGCTCCGCCCTGGCGGCTCTGGCCAGCGGCCTGGCTGAACCGGTGGGCGCCCTGCTGGCCTTCGGGCTGCTGTACGGCCGGCTCAGCCCGGGGTTTTTGAACGGGATGCTGGTGCTGGTGGCCGGGGTCATGTGCTGGGTCAGCGCCGCGGAGCTGATCCCCGGCGGCCTGAGCGTACACCGGGGCGCGGCGGTGGGTGGTATGGCGGGCGGAATCTGCCTGATGCTGGCGGGAATTGCTTGTTTGGGCTGAAGGTGGTATAATAATCCTTGTGTAACCTGCTTCGCGGTGGCCTGCGCGCAGCCGCGGAATGTGTGAAAGGGGGCGGCGGCCATGCGGCGCGGACTTCGGAAAATCTGTCTGACGGCTCTGGCCTGCCTGCTGACGGGCTGCAGCCTGACCAGCACCCCCTCGGTGGAAGAACTGCTGCGTGCGCCGCAGCTTTCCGGCCAGCACAGCCAGGTGCAGAAAGCGCTGGACAGCTACCTGGGCGAGAGCGCCCAGCTGAAATACCCCACCAGCGGCCAGGGGCTTTCCCCCTTTGTGTTCGGCGATCTGGACGGGGACGGAATGGAGGACGCGGCGGTGCTCTACACCAGCACCGCCAAGGGCCAGAACGTCCATGTGGCGATCCTGGAACGCACCGACTCCGGCTGGACCGTCACCCAGGAACAGGAGGGCCTTTCCACTGAGGTGGAAAGCGTAAGCCTGGCCAGCCTGCAGGAGGACAGCAGCGCCCAGCAGCTGGTGGTGGGCTATGCCAGTCCGCAGGGAGACCAGTATCTGGCCGTATATGCCTATCAGGACAGCACCCTCAACTGTGTATTGCAGGAGGTGTACTCCCGGTATCTGGTGGCGGACATCACCGGCCGCGGAGTGGAGGATCTGGTGGTGGTGGCCCCGGTAGCAGAGGGCGGCCTGCGGCTGAAACTGCTCACCGCCGGGCCGGATGGATTTACCATCGGGCAGGAACTGCTCACCGATTCCCGCTTTGTAGACTGCGCGTCCCTGCAGATCAGCCGCGGCTCGGACGGCGGGCATTACCTGGTTATGGATGGGCTGGTGGGTTCCTCCGGCTCCTATATGGCCAGCTGCCTGTTCCGCTGTGATGAGGCGGGCCGCCAGCTGGAACCGGTGCCCGAACCGGGCGGGGTAGATCTGTATAACGCCAGCCTGCGCTACTACGGCAGTTTGTACAGCATGGACATCGACAACGACGGCATGGTGGAGATCCCCACCCAGGTGCAGGACGACTCGCTGGGCATCACCAGTCTGGTGCAGGAGCACCGGCTCAGCTTTGTGGCCTGGAACAGCTATACCGGCCAGCGCTCCCGGCAGGTGAGCTTTGGCGTGCTGGACGAGGAATACGGCTACTATCTGCCGGTTCCGTTCAGCCTGCGGGGGCAGGTTTCCCTGTGCGACAGCGGCGCCGACGGCTGGGAGATCCGGGATCTTACCGGCGATACCCTGTACCTGCGGGTCCGGGTGGCGTCTCTGACCACCAGCCTGGTGGGCTATACCCGTATTGCCACCGTGGGCTCCCAACAGGTGGGCGCACGTCTGGGACCGGACAGCCGGGTATTCAGCCTGGACAGCCTGGTCAGGCATACTCTGGTGCTGTAAGGCACCGCTTTTCTGGTAAATCGCGCCGCCCGCGGGCGGTGAAGGAGGTCCAAACCCTATGAAACGTGTACTGGTAGTGGAAGACGAAACCAGCATCCGGGAGCTGATCGCCCTCAACCTGCGCATGGCAGGGTACGAGGTACTGGAAGCCCCCACCGCCGAGCGCGGGCTGGAACTGCTCAGCGCCCAGCGATGCGACGCGGCGGTACTGGACGTGATGCTGCCCGGCATGAACGGGTTCTCCCTGTGCGAGACCATCCGCCGGGACGACTCTGCCATCGGCATCATCATCCTGAGCGCCAAGGGCCTGGAATCGGATAAAATCCGGGGCCTGTCCATCGGCGCTGACGATTATATGACCAAACCCTTCAGCGTATCGGAACTGCTGGCCCGCATCGAGGCGCTCTGCCGCCGGGTGGCCCGGGCCGGCGGAGACACCGCGTCCGCCCCGCCGGATACCCGGCTGGTCAGCGGCAGCTTTGTGCTGGACGAAAAAGCCCGTATCCTGTACAAGGACGGCCAGCCCATCGACCTGACCCAGGTGGAGTTCCAGATCATGGAACTGTTTTTCCAGAATCCCGGCACCGCCCTGGTGCGGGAAAAGATCCTGGAAGGGGTCTGGGGCGAAAACTACTACGGCGACGTGAAGATCGTGGACGTGAACATCCGCCGCCTACGCATGAAGATCGAGGACGAGCCCTCCCAGCCCAAGCACATTCTTACCGTCTGGGGCTACGGCTACCGCTGGAACGGCTGACCGCGTCCCGCTGAATCCCGGCCGGAAAGGAGGCTGCCATGAACAGTATCACCAAACGCTGGCTTACCGGCAGCCTTCTGATCACCCTGATCGCGCTGATCCTGGCCGAAGCGGTCTTTCTGGTGGCCAACCGCCAGAGTTACTACAGCGGGGTGGAGCAGGCGATTCTCAGCCGGTTTTCCAGCATTTCCGGCCAGCTGAAGATGAATGTAGGCCCCACCGCCGCCGCCACCGCCCAGTCCCGCAGCCTGGCGCTTCGCCGCATGGTGGAGCAGTTCGACGCCAAGGACAAGTTTGAGTTCATGCTGCTGGATGCGGACGGCAGGCTGATCGCCACCTCCAGCGGCTACCTGCCCGCCGAAGGGGAGGGAGACTGGAGCGAGGAGCTGGACGCCGCCGTGGAGGCGGGCGGTACCGCCCGGCGCATCTATACCTCCGCCGCCGGGGAACGGGTACTGGCCATCACCATGCTTACCCCCTACGCCGCCGAGGACGTGGCTGCCCTGCGCATGTCCACCAGCCTGGAACTGGTGGACGACGCGCTGTCCCAGAATGCCTGGATCAGCCTGGCGCTGATCGCCGTGATCCTGGGATTCAGCCTCTGGTCGGGGCTGTTCTTTGTGCGTTCCATCGTCAACCCTCTGGGCCAGGTGGAGAACATCGCCGCCCGCATTGCCCGGGGCGATCTGAGTGCCCGCCTGCCCGAGACAGACAATAAAAACGACGAGATCGGCCGTCTGTGCACCACCATCAACCAGATGGCCGAGGATCTGAGCAAAACCGAAAAGCTGAAAAACGATTTTATTTCTTCGGTAAGCCACGAACTGCGCACTCCGCTTACCAGCATCCGGGGCTGGGTGGAAACCATCGCCCAGATCCGGGATCCGGAGGACGAAAACTACCGCAAGGGCATCGCCATCATCGGCCGGGAAACCGACCGCCTCTACGACATGGTGGAGGAACTGCTGGACTTTTCCCGGATGCAGAACGGCATCAAGATGGAACTGGTTCCCCTGGATCTGGTGGCGGAACTGACCGACGCGGCCCTCTTTGTGGAGGCCCGCATCAAACAGGAGGGGCTGCGGCTGGTCTATGAGGAACCCGATCTGCCCCTGCCTATTCTGGGCGACGCGGGGCGGCTGCGTCAGGTGTTCATCAACGTGCTGGACAACGCCATCAAGTATTCCTCGCCGGGCGGGGCCATCACCCTGGATCTGCTGGACGACGGGGAAAACGCCTATGTGATCATCCGGGACGAGGGCCGGGGCATCGCGCCGGACGATCTGGAAAACGTCAAGCTGAAATTCTTCAAGGGCAAGGGCGCGGTGCGCGGAAGCGGCATCGGCCTGGCGGTGGTGGATGAGATCATTGCCGCCATGGACGGCGCGGTGGACATTACCTCCGAGCTGGGCAAAGGCACCGCCGTCAAGATCCGCCTGCCCCTGTACATCCCCGGCCGGGTTCGTCCCGACCCCTGAATCTTACCCTATCGCGGCCCGCGCCGGGCCGATAATTCTGCGGCGCACCGGCGGCCTTTCCGGCCGCCCCGAAAGGAGAACCCATGCCAACCCAACACACCCCCAAAGAACGCTTCAAAACCAGCGTGGGCGGCCAGGCCCTCATGGAGGGCATCATGATGCGCGGCCCCGAAAAGATCTGCGTGGCCGTGCGCAAGCCCGACGGCGAGATCGACCTGAGCTACGACACCGTGCGCCATCACGCCTGGGCCCGCATCCCCTTTGTGCGCGGGGTGCTGGCCATGGTGGAGAACATGGTGCTGGGCTACCGGTACTTAATGCATTCCGCCGAACTGAGCATGACCGAGGAGGAGCAGGAGGCGGAGAAATCCCGCTTTGACGCCTGGCTGGAAGCCCACGCCGGCGAAAAGCTGCAGTCGGTGATTATGGCGCTGGCGGCGCTGGCCGGCGGCGGTCTGGCCATCCTGCTGTTTCTGGTGCTGCCCACCCTGCTCACCGGCCTGCTGGCCAGGGTGCTGCCGGTGGACGGTTTCCGCGCCCTGCTGGAAGGCGTATTCAAGATGATTATCTTCCTCAGCTACATGTATCTGTGCAGCCGCATGAAGGAGATTCACCGGCTGTTCCAGTACCACGGGGCCGAGCACAAGACCATCGCCTGCTACGAGGCCGGTCTGCCCCTGACGGTGGAGAACATCCGTCCCTGCCGCCGGTTCCATCCCCGCTGCGGCACCAGCTTTATCTTTCTGGTCATCCTGATCAGCATTCTGGTCTCCAGCGTGCTGCCCTGGCCCAGCACCGCCCTGCGGGTGGTGTACAAGCTGCTGCTGCTGCCGGTGGTCATGGGCATCAGCTACGAGCTTATCAAGCTGGCCGGCCGGCACGACAACCTGTTTACCCGCATCATCAGCGCGCCGGGGCTGTGGCTCCAGCGGCTGACCACCTTTGAGCCGGACGATTCCATGATCGAGGTAGCCATTGCCGCCGTGACCCCCGTCCTGCCGGACAAGCCGGAGGACGGCCTGTGGTAACCGCCGGGCTTCCCCTGCGGCAGGCCCGCGCCCGGCTGACCGGTTTCCTGCGGGACGCCGGCTGCCCCGACCCGTCCTTTGACGCATCCTGGCTGCTGCACTATGTCACCGGCCGGGACCCCCGGCTGGACGATACCCCCCTCTCGGAAACCGAGGCCGCGAAGCTGAAAGACCTGGCCCGGCAGCGGGCCGAGCGGGTACCGCTGCAGTATCTGGCCGGGCGCTGGCCCTTTCTGGATATGGAGCTGGCGGTGGGGCCGGGGGTGCTGATCCCCCGGGCGGATACCGAGGTGGTCTGCGAAGCCGCCGCCGCCCGGGTGCGGGATCTGCCCGCCCCCCGGGTGCTGGATCTCTGCGCCGGTACCGGCGCGCTGGGGCTGGGAGTGCGCAGCCTGGTGCCCGCCGCCCGGGTCACCCTGCTGGAAAAAAGCCCCGAGGCCTTTGCCTATCTGCAGCGCAACTGCGCCGAACAGGCCGCCGCCCGCCCGGGCCCGGCCCCCGTGCCGGTGCAGGGGGATATCTTCACCTGGCAGGATACCCTGCCCGCCGGGCAGCTGGATCTGATCGTTTCCAACCCGCCCTACCTGACCGGGGAGGAGATGGACGCTCTCCAGCCGGAGGTGACCTTTGAGCCCGCCATGGCGCTGGCTGCCGGGGCCGACGGGCTGGATTTCTACCGCCACATCGCCGCCGCCTACCGGGAACCCCTGTGTGCCGGCGGCTGGCTGGTGCTGGAGATCGGCTGGCAGCAGGAACAGGCCGTCCGCGGGCTGCTGGCCGCCCAGGGCTGGACGAACATCGGCAGCGGGCGGGACTACGGCGGCAACCCCCGGGTGGTCTGGGCAGAAAAATCGTAAATTTGCAACAACTTTTAGTTGTAATTTGCCCGCGAATCGGGTATACTATAGGCATGGGCCGCGCTGGCGGCTTTACTGAACCAATTCCCGCCCCCGGGCGGAGCTAAAGGAGCTGCAGGATATATGGCTGAAAAGAAAAACGCCGCTTCGCCGGAAAAGAAGCAGGGCAGTGATAAAAAGGCCGCGCTGGAAACCGCGCTGGCCCAGATTGAAAAACAGTTCGGCAAGGGCGCCGTCATGAAGCTGGGGGCCAACGTGGCCATGCAGGTGGATGCCATCTCCACCGGCAGCCTGTCCCTGGATCTGGCGCTGGGCGTGGGCGGTGTGCCCCGCGGCCGTGTGATCGAGATCTTCGGGCCGGAGTCCAGCGGTAAAACCACCCTGGCCCTGCATGTGCTGGCCGAGGCCCAGAAGGCCGGCGGCGAGGTGGCCTTCATCGACGTGGAGCATGCCCTGGATCCGGTCTATGCCCGGGCGCTGGGCGTGGACATCGACAGCCTGCTGGTCAGCCAGCCGGACACCGGCGAGCAGGCCCTGGAGATCTGCGAGGCGCTGGTGCGCTCCGGCGCCATCGACGCCATCGTCATCGACTCGGTGGCCGCCATGGTGCCCCGCGCCGAGATCGAGGGCGAGATGGGCGATTCCCACGTGGGCCTGCAGGCCCGCCTGATGAGCCAGGCGCTGCGCAAACTCACCGGCGTTATCGGCAAAACCAACACCGTGGCCATCTTCATCAACCAGCTGCGTGAAAAGGTGGGCGTGGTCTACGGCAACCCGGAGGTCACCGCCGGCGGCCGTGCGCTGAAATACTACTCCAGCGTGCGGATCGACGTGCGCCGCATCGAGGGCCTGAAGGATGCCAGCGGCCAGTTCATCGGCAACCGCACCCGGGCCAAGGTGGTCAAGAACAAGGTGGCCCCCCCGTTCAAGGAGGCCGAGTTCGACATCATGTTCGGCGAGGGCATCTCCAAAACCGGCGAGGTGCTGGATCTGGCCGTGCGGCTGGGCGTGATCCAGAAGAGCGGCGCCTGGTTCAGCTACGGCGATACCCGCCTGGGTCAGGGCCGCGACAACGTGAAGATCTACCTGAAAGAGCACCCCGACTTCATGGCCGAGGTGGAGGGCATCGTGCGCGCCAACGCCGACAAGCTGCTGGCTGCCGGCAAAAAGGGCAAGGTGGAACCGGTAACGGTGCCCGCGCCCGCCGCCTCCGCCAAGCTGCCCTCCGACGCGGTGGCCCGCGCCAAGGAAGCCGATCTGGACATCATGGTGGAGGACTAAATGCGCATCACCGCCATCCAGACCACCCGGCGGGGCCGGTTCGCCCTGTTCGGGGAGGAGGGCTTTCTCTTCTCGCTGGACAGCGAGACCTTTTTCACCCGCCATGTTGAGGAGGGGGACTGCTTCACCCCCGAGGAACTGGACGAACTGCGGGCGGCCAGCGATACCCGCAAGGCCTGCGACAAGGCGCTGCGCTGTCTGTCGGTGCGGCTGTGGGCGGCGGGGGAGCTGTACCAGCGGCTCTGCCGGGATTTTGACGAGCATTCCGCCGCGGCGGCGGTGGCCAAGATGCAGCAGCTGGACCTGCTGGATGACGCCTCCTTTGCCCGCCAGAAAGCGGCGTGGATGGCCCGCCGCAACAAAAGCCCCCGGGACATCCGGATGCAGCTGGCCCGCTGCGGGGTGGACGAGGGCGTGATCGAGGACACGCTGGCAGAGCTGTTCGCGGAGGACGGGGAAGAACTGTCCCCCGCCCGGCAGGCGATTCTCCGCCTGCTGGAACGCCCCTATGGCGCCCGCCTGGCCGCCGGCGAGACCGACAAGGTCAAGGCTGCCCTGGCCCGCCGGGGCTTTACCCATGAGGATATCCGGGCGGCGCTGGCCGCCTGGCAGGAACAGCGGGAGATGTGATTCCCCCGCGCAAAACAACCAGGATCCGATGCCGCACGGCCCCCAGGGGTGGTGCGGTGTCGCTGTACAGGGAGGTACCTATGAAAATTGCCGTGATCTCGCTGGGCTGCCCGAAAAATCAGGTGGACGCGGATGTATTCTGCCACAGCCTGCTGCGGGCGGGCCACACCACCGTGGCCGAACCCCGGGAAGCCGACGCGGTCATCATCAACACCTGCGGCTTTATCGAAAGCGCCAAGGCGGAAGCCATCGAAACCATCCTGACCGTCTGCGCCTATAAAGAGGAAAACCCGAACCTGAAGGTGATCGTCACCGGCTGCCTGGCCGAGCGGTACCGTCAGCAGATCCGGGAGGAAATGCCCGAAGTGGACGCGGTGGTGGGCCTTGGCTCCAACGCGGCGCTGCCCGCCATTCTGGAGCGGGTGGCCGGCGGCGAAACGGTGGAAAGCTACGGCCCCAAGACCTCCCTGGCTTTGGGCGGCGCCCGGGTGATCTCCACCCCCCGGCACTTCGCCTATCTGAAGATCGCCGAGGGCTGCAACAACCGCTGCCATTACTGCGCCATCCCCATGATCCGGGGCCCGCTGCGCAGCCGCCCGCTGGAGGACTGTCTGGCCGAGGCCCGCTGGCTGGCCGAGGAAGGGGTCAAGGAACTGATCGTGGTGGCTCAGGACCCCACCGCCTACGGGGACGACCAGGGCAAAAACCAGATCTGCGAGCTGCTGCGGGGTCTGAACGCCATCGAGGGGCTGGTCTGGATCCGGCTGCTCTATGCCTATCCGGAGCGCATCACCGACGAGTTCATCGAAACGCTGGCCTCCTGTGACAAGGTGGTCAAGTATCTGGATCTGCCCATCCAGCACTGCAACGACGAGATTCTGAAAGGCATGAACCGCAAGGGCGGCCGGGCTGCCGTGGACAGCGCCATCGCCCGGCTGCGGGCGGCCATCCCGGGGATCGTGCTGCGCACCACCCTGATCGCGGGCTTCCCCGGCGAGAGCGAGGAACAGTTTGAGGAACTGTGCCAGTTTGTGCACGACGTGCGGTTCGACCGGCTGGGCTGCTTTGCCTACAGCGCCGAGGAGAACACCGTGGCCGCCACCATGCCCGGCCAGATCGAGGAAGAGGAAAAACAGCGCCGGGCCGACCGGATCATGGACCTGCAAAGCCGCATCATGGGCGAAAAGCAGGCCGCCCGGGTGGGCCAGACGGTGCGGGTGATCTGCGACGGGGTGGACGAGGAAACCGGCCTGTACCTCTGCCGCAGCGCCGCCGACGCCCCCGAGATCGACGGAAATGTCTGCGTTTCGAGCGAAATGCCCCTTTACCCCGGCGAATTTTATGATATACTCATAGAAGAAAGCGATCTGTACGACCTGTACGGCGTGCCGGTCGAATCCGCCGAGTAATTCTGTACGCCCGGGCTTTCCCGGGCGGTTTTCGTCATAAGGAGCGTTCCCATGAATCTTCCCAACAAACTCACCCTGCTGCGTATTCTGCTGGTTCCCGTCTTTATGCTGTTTGCCGGCGGGGTTCTGCTGGCCTACCAGCCCGCGGGGTATTTCCTGGCGGGGGCGGTGTTCGCGGTGGCCAGCTTCACCGATTTTCTGGACGGCTACCTGGCCCGCCGCTGGCATCTGGTCACCGATTTCGGCAAATTTGCCGACCCGCTGGCCGATAAGCTGCTCACCACCACCGCCTTTCTGTACATGATGCGGGACGGGGTCTGCAGCCCGGTGGTACTCACCCTGATCCTGGCCCGGGAATTTGCTGTGTCCGGCGTGCGGATGGTGGCGGCCAGCGCCCCCGGCGGCAAGGTCATCGCCGCCAACTGGTGGGGCAAGATCAAAACCGTGCTGCAGATGGTCACCATCCTGGTCTACTACTTCGGCCTGGGTGCGCTGAACCTGGGCGGCAGCATGGCCGCCAACCAGGCGTTCTACTGGATTTCCAAAGGGCTGTGCTGGCTGGTGGCGCTGGTCACGGTGCTCAGCGGCGTGCAGTATATCTGGCAGAACCGGCAGTTCATCAACACGGCCAAATAACGCCGCGCTTGACTTGCCCGGCTGCGGCCCGTATAATGGGAATTACATAAAACAAATGCGTCTGGATCGGGCAGAGTACCCGGCAAGCAACCAACAGAGAGAGGGGGCCATGGGCTGCAAGCCCCCTCGGGGCAGGCTGCCGCGGGAAGTGCGCCCGAGAGCACGGAGGGTGAACGGCCGGTTTCGGCCCGGTAGCCCTCTGCGGATCGCCCCGTTACCGGCGGCAACGAGTAAACAATGCGGAGTGGAACCGCGGCTTTTCGCCGCCTCCGTCTGCCCGAAAGGGCGGACGGGGGCGGCGTTTTGCTTTGACGGCCCGCCCCGGCTGAATGAAAAAGGAGCGTGCAGAACGTGAAGATCTTCAACACCCTCACCCGCACCAAGGAGGAGTTTGTCCCCCAGACCCCCGGCGAATACCGGATCTATGTGTGCGGCCCCACCGTCTACAACTACATCCACATCGGCAACGCCCGGCCGCTGATCGTTTTTGACACCCTGCGCCGGTACCTGGAATACCGGGGCAACAAGGTGCTGTATGTGTCCAACATCACCGACATCGACGACAAGCTGATCAAGAAAGGCCAGGAGGAAGGCACCTCCATGCAGGAGGTGGCCCGCCGCTTTGAGGCCGAGTACAAAAAGGACGCCGCCGGGCTGAACGCCCTGCCGCCCACCGTGCAGCCCCGCGCCACCGAGCACATTGACCAGATCCTGGATATCGTGGCCGATATCATCGACAAGGGCTACGGCTATGTGGCCCGCAACGGGGACGTGTACTTCCGGGCCCGCAAGTTCAAGGAGTACGGCAAGCTCAGCCACCTGAACCTGGAGGATCTGGAAAGCGGCAACCGGGAACTGCGCAGCCAGATGGACGACGATCTGAAAGAGGATCCGGCGGACTTTGCCGTCTGGAAAGCCGCCAAGCCCGGCGAACCCGCCTGGCCCAGCCCCTACGGGGAGGGCCGTCCCGGCTGGCACATCGAATGCAGCGCCATGGCCCGCACCCATCTGGGCAAGACCATCGACCTGCATTGCGGCGGCCAGGACCTGATCTTCCCCCATCATGAAAACGAGATCGCCCAGTCCGAGTGCGCCAACGGCTGCGAGTTCAGCCGCTACTGGATGCACAACGGCTTTTTGAATATCGACAACCGCAAGATGAGCAAGAGCGCGGGCAACTTCTTCACCGTGCGGGAGATCGCCGACAAGTACGGCTATGAGCCCATCCGGTACTTCATGCTCAGCGCCGGCTACCGGATGCCGCTGAACTACACCGTGGAGCTGATTGAAAGCTGCAAGAGCAGCCTGGAGCGTCTGTACACCTGCCGGGACAACCTGGACTTTGCGATCAAGAACGCCCCGGCCGAGGGGGAGGAGACCCTGAAAGAAAAGGCCGCCGCCGTGCGGGAGAAGTTCGACACCGCCATGGACGATGACCTGAACACCCCCGACGCGCTGGCTGCCCTGTTCGACTTTGTGCGCCAGATCAACACCCTGGCCCCCGCCGCCTCCAAGGGCGCGCTGGAGGAAGCCGCCAAGGCCTTTGACGAGCTGACCGGCGTGCTGGGTCTGCTGTACAACCGCAAAAAAGAGGACGAGGTGCCCGCCGAGGTCACCGCCCTGGTGGAGCAGCGTGCCGCCGCCAAGAAGGCGAAGGACTGGGCCACCGCCGACGCCCTGCGGGCGCAGATCACCGCCCTTGGCTGGGTGGTGGAGGATACCCCCCAGGGCCCCAAGGTCAGCCGGGCCTGAGAAGCGTGTGCGCCAATGACGCACAGACAGAGAAATTTTACGCGTTACCGTGAAAAAATCCCGTGGAAATACTGATTGACAACTGCCTGTCCATCGGCGTATACTACACGCATGAACAGCAAGGACGCTGGGGGGCCGACCTCAGAGTCCCTGCTGTTTTTTATTTTTCCGGGCCATGGGGCCCGGGCCTCGTTCGGCCCGAGGCGCTGGATGCACAAAGCCGCCCTTACCCCTTGGGGCGGTGTGCATCCCCGATCAGGACCCGCGCGGAAGGGCGCGGCGGCAGGCAAGCGCCGCCCGAACAGCCGCATCTGCGGGGCATAACGAGGGAGGAAACGTGTATGTATAACTCTGCGGACGTATTGTGGACCCTATGGGGTGCGGCCATGGTATTTTTCATGCAGGCGGGCTTTTCACTCTGTGAGGCAGGCCTGACCCGTGCCAAGAATACCGGCAACATCCTGATGAAAAACCTGATGGACTTTTGTATCGGTACCCCGCTGTACTGGCTGGTGGGCTTCGGTCTGATGTTCGGCGGTGCGGGCGCCTTTATCGGCGGGCTGGATCCGCTGATCCGGGGCAGCTACGATTTCGGCACCCTGCCGCTGTGGTGCTACGTGATTTTCCAGACCGTGTTCTGCGCCACCTCCGCCACCATCGTGTCCGGCTCGATGGCGGAGCGCACCAACTTCAAGGCCTACTGCCTGTACAGCGCGCTGATTTCGATGGTGGTCTATCCCATTTCCGGCCACTGGATCTGGGGCGGCGGTTGGCTTTCCAGCCTGGGCTTCCATGACTTTGCGGGCAGCACCGCGGTGCATATGGTGGGCGGCATCACCGCCTGCATCGGCGCCGCTATGCTGGGCCCCCGTATCGGCAAGTACACCAAGGACGGTAAGCCCCGCGCCATTCCCGGCCATAACATGACCGCGCTGGCTACCGGCGTGTTTATCCTGTGGTTCTGCTGGTTCGGTTTCAACGGCGCCAGCACCGTAAGTCTTTCCAGCGACGAAAGCATGCTCAGCGCCTCGCTGGTATTCATGAACACCAACATGGCCGCGGCGGTTGCCACCTGCGCCACCATGATCTTTACCTGGATCCGGTATAAGAAGCCGGACGTCTCCATGACCTTCAACGGTACCCTGGCGGGCCTGGTGGCCATTACCGCCGGCTGCGATATGGTCAGCCCGGTGGGCGCGTTCTTCATCGGCCTGATGGCCGGTATCCTGGTGGTGCTGGCTGTGGAGTTCTTTGACAAGGTTGCCAAGATCGACGATCCCGTGGGCGCGGTGTCGGTGCACGGTGCCTGCGGTGCCTTCGGCACTATCTGCGTGGGCCTGTTTGCCACCGACGGCGGCCTGTTCTACGGCGGCGGCGTCCGGTTCCTGCTGGTTCAGCTGGCGGGTGTGGCTTCGGTGGCCGTGTGGGTGCTGGTGACCATGACCATCATCTTCAAGGTGATCGACAAGCTGGTGGGCCTGCGGGTTCCCGCCGAGGTGGAGATCGACGGCCTGGATATCCATGAACATGGCCTGGCCAGCGCCTACTCCGGTTTTGCCATCACCGATGTGTCCGCTGCGCTGGACGTGAACGAAAACACCGATCTGGGCGAAGAGGATTACGAAAAGGCCGGCGAGCGCCGGCAGGCGGCCGCCGTCCCGGTGGTGCGCACCGAACCCGCCGATACGGGTGCTTCGTCCGGCATGTACAAGGTGAGCATCATTGCCCGGCTGTCCCGGTTTGATGAACTGAAGACCGCCATGAACCAGCTGGGCGTTACCGGCATGACCGTGACCCAGGTCATGGGTTGCGGCATCCAGCGGGGCGCGGGCGAGTATTACCGCGGCGTTGAGATGGACGCCACCCTGCTGCCCAAGATCAAGGTGGAGATCGTGGTCAGCAGCATTCCGGTGGACGCTGTGATCGAAACCGCCAAGAAAGCCCTGTACACCGGTCACGTGGGCGACGGCAAGATCTTCGTCTACGGGGTGCAGCGTGTAGTCAAGGTTCGCACCGGCGAGGAGGACTTCGCCGCGCTGCAGGACGTGGAATAATCGGTTTCGTTTTCGACAGGATCAAATTCTTGCCCGGGCGGACGGTTCCCTTTGCGGAAACCGTCCGCTTTTTTGTGCAATAGAACGCCGGGCCGGTTCGTATGCGTACAGGAAAAAGTTTCACAGCCTTTTCGCCGGGATGCGGGCCGTTTCGCCTGTACCCGGCAGGGGATTTGTGGTATACTTGTCCCAGTTGTGCGGACTGTGAGGTGTATCATGGAACAACGCAAATCCAACATTTTCTGGCCGCTGGCGGCGGTGCTGGCGGCAGCGGTGCTGGTGCGGGCGGTGCTGGTCGTGCTGACCGAAGGGTACAGCTACGATATGAACTGCTTTACCGCCTGGGCGCTGCGCATGGCCGAGGTGGGGCCGTTTGAGTTTTACGCTCCGGATTATTTTGCGGATTATCCCCCTCTGTATATGCTCTGGCTGGGGGTTCCCGGCCTGCTGATCCGGGCGCTGGGCCTGGATTCGGGCGGCGGGGCGGCCCGGCTGCTGCTCTGCGCACTGCCCATCGCGGCGGACGGCGTGCTGATCTGGCTGGTATACCGGATCGGCAGCGGCTGCCGGTACAACAAGCGGGTGGCGCTGCGGGCCGCGGCGTTTGCCGCGTTCTGCCCGCCGCTGCTGTTTGACACCGCCGTCTGGAAACAGGTGGACGGGCTGTTTGTGCTGCCTCTGGTGCTCTGCTTCTGGCTGCTGTACCGCCGGCGCAGCCTGCCCGCGGCCCTGGCCTACGGTTTTGCCCTGGCGCTCAAGCCCCAGGCACTGCTGCTGGGGCCGGTGCTGGCGCTCTGCTTTTTGCAGCCGGCGGTGATCCCCGCACCCGGCCAGCCCCGGGACGCCCGGGCCCGGCTGCGGGCGCTGGGCCGCACCGCGCTGGGGGCGGTGATCGCTTTGGCCCCCACCGTGCTGGCGGGGCTTGCCTGCGGCAAAAGCCCGGTCTGGCTGGTGCAGAAGTATTTCGGCACCTCCCAGAGCTATCCCTATGCCACCGTCAACGGCTTCAACCTGTGGGCGGCGCTGGGCGGCAACTGGGTGGATCAGACCACCCGTCTGGGCCCTCTTACCTGGCAGCAGTGGGGCACCCTGGGTATCGTGCTGGCCACCCTGGGCCTGTGCTGGCTGGGCTGGCAGGCGGCCCGGCGGGGCCATTTCTGCCCGTTGACCCTGGCCGCGGTCTACGCGGCGGCCATCTTTACCGTGTCCCACCGGATGCATGAGCGGTATCTGATCCCGGCGGTGCTGCTGGCCATTGCCGCCAGCGCCAAATGGGGCGACCGGCGGCTGCTGGGCGCGGCGGCGGGCCTGTCGCTGACCAGCCTGCTGAATCTGGCCATTGTGTATTCCAGCGTGGGCACCAGCGACGAATTCCTCTCCAGCGCCCAGGCGGTGCTGCTGGTGCGGTTTGCCGGCCTGGCCGAAACGGTCTGCTTTGTGCTGCTGGCCCTGGCCGCCGGGCGGCTGCTGCTCACCGGCCGGGTGCGCCAGATCCATATGCGGCCCCGGCGGGAGGTCTGGGCTGCCCCGGCCCCCCAACCTGTCTGGGCCAAATGGGAATGGGCCGCCCTGGGCGGGCTTACCCTGGCCGCGCTGGTGCTGGGCCTTGTATACCTGGGCGATACCACCGCGCCGGAAAACCCGCTGGACGCCTCCGGCACCACCGTCACCGAAACGGTCACGGTGGAGGGGCAGGCGTCCCAAATCTGGGTCTATGCGGGCATTTCCACCGGCGGCAGCCTGACGGTGACCGATTCTTCCGGCCAGGTGCTGGTGCAGCAGGAGCTGGGCCACGGCACCACCTTCAAATGGAACACCTATACCGCATCGGCCACCGGCGAAGTGACAGTGACGGTAGAGAACGGTGCGATCATGGAGATCGCCTTCCGGGATGAGACGGGTACACTGCTGCCGGTGAGCGGCGGCAGCGCCCTGTGCGACGAGCAGGCCCTGGTGCCGGACGCCATCAGCCAGCTCAACAGCATGTACTTTGACGAGATTTACCACGGCCGCACCGGCTACGAGATGCTGCACAAGATGAGCGTCTACGAGACCACCCACCCGCCCTTGGGCAAGGTGTTCATCATGCTGGGCATCGCGGTGTTCGGGATGAACGGCTTCGGCTGGCGGGTGGCCGGGGCGCTGTTCGGCGCGGCGATGGTGCCGCTGTTCTACCTGCTGGGCCGCCGGCTGACCCGCCGGCCCTGGCTGGCCCTGGTGGGGGCGGTGCTCTTCGGGCTGGACTTTATGCGGTTCACCCAAAGCCGCATCGCCACCATCGACGTGTATGTGACCTTCTTCATCCTGCTGGGCGCTTATTTTATGCTCTGGTATGCCCAGACGGTGCTGCAGAAGGGGGTGCGGGCGGCGATCCTGCCCATGGCCCTGTGCGGTGTGGCGTTCGGCCTGGGCTGTGCCAGCAAGTGGACCGGCATCTACGCCGGGGCCGGGCTGGCAGTGGTCTACTTCTGGGTACTGTATGCCCGCTGGCGGCAGCAGCAGCCGGGCTTCGGCCGGGAGGCCGCGCTGGCCATCGGCGGTGGTGTGGCGTTCTTTGTGGTGGTGCCGGTGGCCATCTATCTGGCCGGCTACCTGCCCTATGTGTGGCGCGATCCCTCCTTCGGCCTGGCCGACTGGTGGGAATGCCAGCTGTCCATGTTCCGGTACCACAGCCAGCTGGTGGCCACCCATTCCTTTGAATCCCGCTGGTACACCTGGCCGCTGATGCTGCGCCCGGTGTGGTACTATATGGGCAGCGGCCTGCCCCAGGGCACCTATGCCAGCATCGCCGTGCTGGGCAACCCGGTGGTCTGGTGGGGCGGCCTGGCCGCGCTGCTGGCGGTGGGCCGCCGCATCCTCTGCGGCAAGGGCAGCCGCCGGGGGGCCTTTGTGTGGGTGCTGTTCCTGGCCCAGCTTCTGCCCTGGGTGCTGGTAACCCGCTGCACCTTCCTGTACCACTATTTCCCCAGCCTGGGCTTTACGCTGCTGGCGCTGCTGCTCTGGCTGGCCCGGCTGGAACGCCGCCGCCCGCAGCTGGCCCGCGGGCTGGCCGTGGCAATGGTGGCCCTGGCTGCCGTGCTGTTTGTCTGGTTCTATCCCGCACTGGCAGGCGTGCCGGTCAGCGAAGGCTGGGCCCGCAGCCTGCTCTGGATGCCCAGCTGGGGCTTTTATATCCTGCCGTAAAACAGAATACCGGCCGCCGCGTCCGGGAAGTTCTCCCTGACGCGACGGCCGGTTCTTTTTTCTTACAAACGAATGTGACGGGGGGTGCCGTTCACAAAGATGGGGGACAGCTCGCCCTGGATCAGCGGGCGGGCGTACTGTTCAAAGGCTGCGTTCACATGGGTGCCGTCGGCGGCGATCCAGTCGGCGGGCACCGTCTTTTCCAGGTTGGCCACCTGCTCGATCTCCACGGTGCCGGTCACGCACTGGTAGGGCACGTCGCTCATCCGGCGCAGGGTCACCATCCGGCCGGTCAGCCCGCCCCGGGCCGCTTCCACCGCCGCCGCGCCTACCCGGTAGGCCTCGTCGATGTCGGTGCGGCTGGCCAGATGGCTGGCGCACCGCTGCAGGGTGGACAGCTCGATAGCCCGGCTTTTGCAGCCCAGGTTGCTCTGGATCAGATCGCTCAGGTACCGGCTGGTGCCGGACAGCATGCTCTTGTGGCCGAAGGCGTCCAGCTGTCCGCCGCCGGACACCAGATCGCACAGGAACACCCCGTCCCGGGTGCGCACCCCCTCGCTGGCGGCGATGATCACATTCGGCTTGCTGCGCTGCAGCGCGTCCACCTTGCGCAGGAAGGTCTCCGGTGAGAAGGGCACCTCCGGCAGCAGGATCATATCCGGGCCGTCGCAATCCGGCCCGCAGGCCAGACAGGCCGCGCCCGCCAGCCAGCCCGCGTGGCGGCCCATGATCTCGGCCACCGTCACGCTGCGCAGATCGTATACCGAGGAGTCGCAGATGACCTCCTTCATGATGGCGGCGATGTATTTGGCCGCGCTGCCGTAGCCGGGGGTGTGGTCGGTGAGCATCAGGTCGTTGTCGATGGTCTTGGGCACCCCGATGAACCGGATCGAACTGCCGGTCGCCCGGCCCCAGGCGCTCAGGCGGGCGATGGTGTCCATGCTGTCGTTGCCGCCGATATAGAACACCGCCCGGATATCGTACCGCTCAAACAGGGCGAACAGGGTGCGGTAGGGGCCCTCGTCCTGAGCCGGGTCGGGCAGCTTGTACCGGCAGCTGCCCAGATAGCTGGAAGGGGTGCGCAGCATCAGTTCCACGTCCAGTTTGTCCCCCAGCAGCTTGTCCAGTTCCACCAGATTGCCCTGCAGAAAACCCTGAATGCCGTACTTCATGCCGTAGATACGCGGCGCGTCCAATGACCGCGCGGCCTCGTACACGCCGGCCAGGCTGGCGTTGATTACCGCGGTCGGCCCGCCGGACTGACCCACCAGAACGTTTCCGATTCCGTTCGTCATCATATCGTTACCCACTTTCCCTGTCGGATGCTATATAATACAGACAGAAGGCCCGCCTGCCGCGGACCTGCCCTCTATTGTATCGGATTTTCGGCCGGGACGCAATATCCCGCCGCCCGGCCGCGTATTTTGAGTAGAAAGACCAAAAAAGAAGGAGGAAATCCCATGAAACGCACGATTTTGACAATGCTGGCCCTGCTGCTGGCCTGCGCGCTGCTGGCGGGCTGCGGCGCCTCGGCTTCCATGAACACCGCGGTGGGCGGCGGAGCGGCGGATGCCGCGCCCCAGGAAAACTACGATATGGCCATGGAGTCAAGCGGCGTGTCCAGCGGAGAGACCGGCACCCTGCTGCCCGAAGCGGGCGGCCGCAAGCTGGTGTACACCGCCACGCTGGATCTGGAAACCAAAACCTACACGGACGCCCGCACAGCCCTGCTGGAGGCGCTGGACAAGGCGGGCGGCTATGTGGAGAGCAACGAGGAGGGCGGCAGCGCCGAGCGGGGCAGCCGATGGTCCCGCCTGACGCTGCGGGTGCCGGCCGACCGGTACGCGGATTTCCTCAATGAGGCCTCCGGCGTGGGCAACCTGGTGAACAAGCAGGAGCAGATGGAGGACATCACCGCCTCTTATGTGGATGTGCAGGCCCGGCTGGAAAGCCTGGAGACCCAGCGCACCCGCCTGACCGAGCTGATGGCCCAGGCGGAGAATCTGACCGATCTGCTGCAGATCCAGCAGCAGCTGAGCGACGTGGAATACCAGATCGAAAGCTACACCGCCCAGATGCGGGCCATGGACGACCAGGTGGACTACTGCACCGTGGAGGTCTACCTGAACGAGGTGGATTCCCTGACCATCGTGGAACCCACCTTCGGTGAGCGGATCAGCCAGGCCTTTGCCAACAGCTGGGTGGACTTCGGCGCGTTCTGCCAGGATCTGGCGGTGTTCCTGGTCTACCGGCTGCCGGCGCTGCTGGTGCTGGCGGTCATTGTGGCGATCGTGCTGCTGGTGGCCCGCCGCAGCCGCAGACGCATCCGTGCCGCCGCGGCCGCCCGGCCGGTGCCGCCGCCCGCCGCGGGCGCGGACTACGGCCCGCTGTACGCGAAAAATGATGCCAAGAAACCGGAGGAGTAAGCCTGTGACCCGTATCCTGTTTGTCTGCCTGGGCAATATCTGCCGCAGCCCTATGGCGGAGTATGTGATGAAGCAGATGGTAAAAGACGCGGGGCTGACCCATGCGGTCACGGTGGCCAGTGCGGCCACCAGCCGGGAGGAGGAGGGCAACGACCTCTATCCTCCCGCCCGGCGCACCCTGCTGGCCCATGGAGTGCCCTGTCCGCCCCGGACTGCCACCCCGCTGACCCGGCTGGATTATGCCGCCTGGGACCGGATCATCGGCATGGAGATGCGCAACCTGACCGATATGCAGCGGATCTTCGGCGGCGACCCGGAGGGCAAGCTGGGGCTGCTGCTGCACTACGCCGGGGAGGAACGGGGCATCGCAGACCCCTGGTATACCGGGGATTTTGAGGCCACCTACGCGGATGTGTGTGCGGGCTGTGCCGGTTTGCTGGAAACGCTGAAAAAGAAATGAACAGAACGCGCCGCCCGGGCCAGCCGGGCGGCGCGTTTTCTGTGTCAGGATTTGCGGCCCATCCGGGCGCTGATCAACAGGGTAAAGCCCTCCGAAACGGGAAAGGCCAGCCATACCCCGGTAACGCCCCACAGCGCCGCCAGCAGCACGGCAAACAGCACGATGCTTACCACCCCGCGGGAGAGGGCGATCACCGCGGATTCCCGGCCCATGTCCACAGCCCCGAAGTATCCGGCCCGCACAATGTTGAAGCAGGCCAGCAGGAACCCGAGAAAATACAGCCGGATACCCGGCACCGCATAGGCGGCCAGCTGGGCCGAACCCTTGCTGTTGAACGCCGCCACCAGCGGCTCGGCCAGCAGCAGCACCGCCGCCACCAGCGCGATCGCCAGCGCGGCGGCGATCTGCAGGCAGCGGCGCAGCAGCCAGGCTTCGCCCGCCTGATCGCCCGCGCCGTGGGCGGCGCTGGCCAGCGGCTGCAGCCCCTGGGATACGCCGTTGAACAGGGCTGTAGCTACCAGCGCCACATTGGCGATCACGCCATAGGCGGCCACCGTTACGTTGCCGCCCAGACCCAGCAGCAGGAAGTTGAACACCAGGGTGGTTACCGCGCCGGAAATTTCACCCACAAAGGCCGCCACACCCAGGCTGCAGCTGGCGGCCAGCCGCCGCAGGGAGGGCACCGCCCAGACAAACCGTACATTGTTTTTGGGCGAGAGATAATGCACCAGGCAGACCCCCATGCTCACCAGCGGGGACAGGCCGGTAGCCAGCGCCGCGCCCACCATGCCCATCCCCATGGGAAACATGAAGATGTAGTCAAACAGGATGTTGAACAGCCCGCTGGTCAGGGTGGCGGCCATGGCCACGGTGGGGGCGCCGTCGTTGCGCACAAAAGCGGTGCAGGTGTAGTTCAGCATGAAAAAGGGTGCGCAGCACAGAGCAATCCGCATATAGCTGCGGCCTATCGCCAGGATGGTGGCGTCCGCCCCCAGGATAAGCAGCACCCCGTCGGTGGCAAACAGCCCCAGCAGCACAAAAGGCACACTGGCGGCCAGCGCCCCCAGGGCCGAGCCGGAAAAATACCGGTCCTCATCCCCCCAGCCCACCGCCCGGCTCAGGGAATACCGGGTGGCCGACCCAACCCCGAGCATCGAACCGATGGCAAACATCAGCCCGTATACCGGCAGCGCCAGGTTCAGCGCGGTGATGCCGTTTGCCCCCTGGGCCACCGAGATAAAAAAGGTGTCGGCCAGCACGTAGCAGGACAGGCCGGTCATGGCGATCAGATTGGACACAATGTAGCGCCGCAGTTTGGCTTTCATGGCAACTCCTCCGAAAAAAGCAGCATCCCGGTTTACGACTGCAAAGACCTAACGCCGTAAACAGAAATGCTGCCCGCATCGGCCCTACCCGGTGGCAGGGCCTTTATTTAATTTCCAGAGCCGAGTATACCATATTGTTTCGCCAAAATGCAAGAGGTCAGCGATCCCACTTGTCGCACAATGCGTCGATCTGGTCGGCAAAGCGGGCCAGATCCTTGTTGGCGCCGCCCTCGTTGCGCTCGATCACCGCCAGCAGGCGCTTGCCCGCGTTCAGCAGCCGCTGGAACACAGGGCTCGTCTTGCGGGCGGCGGCCGGCTTCTTGATGCGGGCGCTGTTGCCCGGATCCAGGCACCGGCCGGTAAGCAGGTCGTACTCCGCCCCGTTGAAGGGGGCTTCGGCCCGCAGGCCCAGTTCCCGGGTCAGCAGCCCGGCAAACTCGTCACAGACCGCGTCGTCGCCATGCACCACAAACACCTGGCGGGGCGGCGGCTGGATGCCCTTGGCCCAGCGCAGCAGGCCGCTCTGATCCGCGTGGCCGCTCACGCCGGCCAGCACCTGGATCTTGGCCCGCACCTGCACCGGCTCGCCAAACAGTTTGACCTCTTTGGCGCCCTCCACCAGGGCCCGGCCCAGGGTGCCCACCGACTGGTAGCCCACAAACAGGATGGTGCTTTCCGGCCGCCACAGGTTGTGTTTCAGGTGGTGGCGGATGCGTCCGGCCTCGCACATGCCGCTGGCGGACAGGATCACGTGGCTGCCCTGCAGCATGTTGATGGCCTGGGATTCCTCTTTCTTCACCGACAGGTGCAGCCCTTCAAACTGCAGCGGGTTGATCCCCTTTTCCAGCAGGGCGCGGGTCTCGTCGTCCACGCATTCCCACAGGTTTTCCCGGAACACGTGGGTGGCCTCCACCGCCAGGGGGCTGTCCAGCCAGACCTCAAAGTTCGGGAACCGGGGGGCCAGGTTCTGTTCCTTGATCTGGCGGAAGAAATAGAGCATCTCCTGGGTGCGGCCCACCGCAAAACAGGGGATGACCAGGTTGCCGCCTCGGGCGAAGGTGTCCTCCACCAGCGCGGCCAGTTCCCGGGCGTAGTCCGGCCGGGATTTGTTGTGGTTGCGGTCGCCGTAGGTGCTCTCCATTACCAGGATATCCGCGCCCGGCGGGGACTGGGGATCCCGCAGAATGGGCTGGCCGGAGTTACCCACGTCGCCGGAAAAGACGATCTTTTCCTCGCTGCCGTTCTCCGCGGCCCAGATCTCGATGCAGGCAGAACCGAGCAGGTGCCCCACGTCGGTAAACCGCACCCGGATGCCGGGCAGGATCTCCCGCTTTTCCCCGTAGGGTACCGGCACGAACTGCTTCATCACCGCCAGCGCGTCGGCCACCGTGTACAGCGGCTCGTACAGCTCGCCGCCGCTGCGGGCGGCCTTGCGGTTGCGCCACTCGGCTTCACTCTCCTGAATGTGGCCGGAATCCTGCAGCATGATGGCGCACAGGTCGGCGGTGGCGTCGGTGCACCAGACCGGCGCGGCAAACCCCTGCTTGTACAGCAGCGGAATCCGCCCGGAATGGTCAATGTGGGCGTGGGTCAGCAGCAGGCCGTCCAGCTGGCCGGGCGGCAGATCCATCGGCTGATTCTCGTACAGGTCGGGGCCCTGCTCCATGCCGCAGTCGATCAGCAGCCGGTGCCCGGCCGCCTCCAGCAGAAAGCAGCTGCCGGTCACTTCGTGCGCGGCGCCCAGAAAGGTCAGTTTCATAGAGGGTTCGCCTCCTTTGCAGCAGTGCGGCCGGTGTTCGGCCGCTTTCTAGCTTTATTATACGCGATTCGCAGCAGCCTGTGGTAAACTTTTTATAAATAAACAGAAAAATTGCGGCTGTTTCACCACAAAAAGCGGGCCGGAAGATTCCGGCCCGCCGGGGCGAAGGGGAAAATCAGTTCATGGTTCCCTCGGCCCGTTCAAACAAATGCTCCACCGCCCTGGCCAGCGGCTGGTTTTCCTCCCGCTGCAGCTGGGGATCGGCCCGCAGGATCGCGCCGGCCTCCTCCTGCGCCGCGTACAGCGCGCGGGTGTCGGTCATCAGGTCGGCAATCTGCAGCACCGGCAGACCGTGCTGGCGGCTGCCGAAGAAATCCCCCGGCCCCCGGTGCTCCAGGTCGTATTTGGCAATCGCAAACCCGTCGCTGGTGCTGCACAGAAACCGCAGACGCTCCCGCACCGAGTCCGAATCGTGGTCGCTGATCAGGATGCAGCAGCTTTCCGCCGCGCCCCGGCCCACCCGGCCCCGCAGCTGGTGCAGCGCGCTCAGGCCGTACCGCTCGGCGTTTTCGATCACCATTACCGTGGCGTTGGGCACGTCCACCCCCACCTCGATCACGGTGGTGCTTACCAGCACGTCCAGCTCCCCGGCTTTGAAGGCGTCCATCACCGCCGCCTTTTCCTTGGGCTTCATCCGGCCGTGCAGCAGACCGATCCGCCGCCCCGGCAGCAGCGGCGCCGCCACCTTGTCCCGGTAATCCGCCGCCGCCTGCATATCCTCGCCGGAATTTTCCCCCTGCTCGATCAGCGGGCACACCACATACACCTGATGCCCGGCCTCGATCTGCCTATTCAAAAATCCGTACATATCACGGCGTTTTCTACTGGTTGTATAATACGTCTTGACCGGTTTGCGGCCCGGGGGCAGTTCGTCCAGGATGGAGATGTCCAGATCCCCATAGATCAGCAGCCCCAGCGTGCGGGGAATGGGGGTGGCGCTCATCACCAGCAGATGGGGGCTGTCGGCCTTGGCGGCCAGCAGGCCCCGCTGCCGCACCCCGAACCGATGCTGCTCGTCCACAATGGCCAGACCCAGCCGGGCAAATTCCACCCCGGCCCCGATCACCGCGTGGGTGCCCACCACCAGATCCGCCTGCCCCTCGGCAATGGCTTTCAGGGTCTGGCGGCGGGGGGCGGCCTTCATCCCGCCGGTGAGCAGCGCCACCTGCACCCCCAGCGGCCCCAGCATCGCCTGCAGGCTGCGGGCGTGCTGGGCGGCCAGGATCTCGGTGGGGGCCATCAGGGCGCTCTGCCAGCCGCTGCGGGCGGCGATGTACACCGCCGCCGCCGCCACCAGTGTTTTGCCGCTGCCCACATCCCCCTGCAGCAGCCGGTTCATGGGGGCGGGGCCCCGCAGGTCGGCCGCGATCTCGCCCGCGGCCCGGCGCTGGGCCCCGGTGGGGGCAAAGGGCAGCGACCGCCACAGCGGTTCCAGATCCACCCGGCCCATGGGGGCGCCGGTCTGGCCCGCGCCCCGGCTCTTCATCAGGTTGACCCCCAGCTGCAAGGTCAGCAGCTCTTCAAAGATCAGCCGCCGGCGGGCGCCGGCCGCCTCCTCCGCCGAGCGGGGCCGGTGGATGGCCCGCACCGCCTCGGCCCGGCCGGGCAGCCGGTATTTGGTCAGCAGGGCAGGGGGCAGAGGCTCCTCCAGCTGCCCCACGGCCTCCAGCGCCGCCGTCACCGCCTGGCTGATCCGCCAGCTGGGCAGCCCTTCGGTCTGGGGGTACACCGGCTCCAGCGGGGCCTTGGTCACCTGTGCCTGGGTGCGCACCAGCGGATTGGCCATCTCCCGGTGGGTCAGGGTACCGGTCACCCGGCCCTGAAACCAGTATTCCTGCCCCACCTCCAGCTTGTCGGCAGCGTAGGGGTTGTTGAACCAGGCCAGGCTCAGCGCCGCGTCCCCGTCCCCGGCCTGCACCCGCTGCAGGGTGCGGCCGCCGGGCAGGCGGCGCATCGGCTCCTTGGCGTAGACAAAAGCCCGCACCACCGTCTCGGTATCAAAGGGCGCGGCGGCCACCCCGCCCGCGTTCGAGTAGTCGATGTACCGGCGGGGATAGTGGGCCAGCAGGTCGGCCACCGTCCGGATGCCCAGCCGGGCAAACCGCTCGGCGGTGCGGGGGCCTACATTCTTCAGATACTGTACCGGCGTATCCAGCTGCATGGCCTGTGCCTCCTTTCGGGAAAATTCGTGCAGAAGCGAAAAGCGCGGGAGAGGAAACCCCTCTCCCGCGCGGCAGGAATCCGGCCTTCCGCCTTATTCCACGCTGATCATATAGTAGTAGACCGGCTGGCCGCCGCTGATGTGGGTGACCTCGATGTCGCCGCCTACCTTGGCGCGCACCAGCTCAGTGGTGCGCTCGGCCTCTTCCTCGCTCACATCGCAGCCGCTGATCACGGTGATGAAGCTGGTGTCCCGCTTGGCCATGCTGCGGGCCAGGCGGTAGGTGATCTTGGTGATGTCGCTGCCGGTGTTCACGATCTTGCCGTTCTCCAGGGCCATGATCTCGCCCTTCTTGATCTTTTTGCCGTCAAACTCGCTGTCGCGGGCGGCAAAGGTCACAAGACCGGTGCTCACCTTGTCGGCCGCCTGCATCATGTTGATGGTGTTGGCGTCCACGGTGGCATCCGGGTCAAAGTTCAGCATGGCGGTGATGCCCTGGGGAATGGTGCGGGTGGGCAGCACCACGATCCGCCGGTCGGCAATCTTCTGGGCCATCTCGGCGGCCATGATGATGTTCTTGTTGTTGGGCAGCACGAACACGGTTTCGGCGGGTACGCTCTGCACCGCGGCCACGATGTCCTCGGTGGCCGGGTTCATGGTCTGGCCGCCGGACACGATGGCGTCCACACCCAGGTCGGCAAACACCGCCCGCAGGCCCTCGCCCGCGGCCACAGCCACAAAGCCGTAGGGACGCTCCGGGTCAACCGCCGCGTAGGGGAACTCGCTGGCGGGGGCCGCCTCGGCCTTCTTCTGCTTCTCCAGGCCCTTGCCCTGTTTCTGGCGGGCCAGGAACTGCTCGTGCATGTTCTCAATCTTGAAGCCGGTCAGGTAACCGTACTGGATAGCATGGCTCAGGATCTTGCCCGGGTCGGCGGTGTGCACATGGCAGTTGATGACCTCGTCATCCTCGATCACCACCACGCTGTCGCCGTTGGACTCCAGGAAGGCGCGCAGCTTCTCGGTGCTGCAGTCCTCGTTCTTGTTCACCAGGAACTGGGTGCAGTAGCCGTTCTTGATGTCCTCTACCTTCATCAGGTCGTCGGTGAACACGCCCTTGCCGGCGGCGCTGCTGCCCGCGGCCTTGGCGGGGGCTTCGGCGCCGGCGATGATCTCACCGCCGTGGAACACCTGCTGCATACCCGCAAAGATGATCACCAGGCCCTGGCCGCCCGCGTCCACCACGCCGGCCTTTTTCAGCACCGGCAGCTGGTTGGGGGTGTTGTCCAGGGCTTCCTGCGCGGCGGTCATGACCCGATCCCAGAGCTCGTTCACGTCGGTCAGGCCGCTGGCAGCCGCCTGCTCGCCGGCCACGCGGGCCACGGTGAGCATGGTGCCCTCGGTGGGCTTCATCACGGCCTTGTAGGCAGCCTCCACACCCTTCTGCAGCGCGGCGGTCAGGTCGGCGGCGTCGGCGGTTTTTTTGCCGTCCAGCGCCTTGGAGAAGCCGCGGAACAGCAGGCTGGTGATAACGCCGCTGTTGCCGCGGGCGCCGCGCAGCATGGCGCTGGCGGCGGCCTTGGAGGCCTCGGCCACGGTGCAGTCGTCCTCCAGGGCGTTCAGTTCGGGCACGGCGGCCCCTACGGTCATGCTCATGTTGGTGCCGGTGTCGCCGTCCGGCACCGGGAAAACGTTCAGCTCGTCCACGCGGGTGCGCTGGTTGGCGATGTTGTTGGCGCCGGAAAGGATCGCGTCACGCAGGATCTTACCAGTAATCATAATTCAAAACACCTCAAATACGATTATCACTTGTAACCCGGGCCGCCGGGCGGGGTAGGTACGGGCGGACGGTCATTCAGCGGAGAGGATGTCCTCCACCCGCACGTCGATGCGGCAGACCTTCAGGCCGGTGGCGTGCTCCACCTCATCCTTGACCTTATGGGTGATGGCCCGCACGATGGTGGCGATGTTGAGCCCATAGCTCACCTTGATGCGCAGCTGAATGGCCAGCTGGCCGTCCCGCTGTTCCACATGCACGCCCTTTTCGGCATGGGCGCCGCCCAGCACCAGGCCCTTGAGCTGCTGGGCTGTGGTGTCGTCGCCCATGGCGGTCACCCCGTAGCAGCGCTTGGCCACCTCGGCCACAAGCTGATTGAAGTACTCGCCGGTGATGCTCACGGCGCCCTGAGGGGTATAGCTGGTGATCATCTTGTCATCGCTCCTTTACGCAGATTCGTCGGCCTTATGCGACCGCAAGGTTTGCCAGGGAATAAAACACGCCGCTTACCGAGGCGTTCACGCCGGTCACGTCCCGGCTGCACACCACGGTGCCGTTCTGCCATACCAGCGGCACCAGGGGCATCAGATCCGCAAAGGTCTGTTCCAGGGTGCCGGCAGCGGCCGTATCCAGACGGAACGCGTCCCGGGCGGCCAGCAGTTCCTCACTCTGGGCCAGGCCCACACTCAGGGCCCCGCCGGTGAGAAACGGCGTTATATCCATATTATTATACAACTTTACTTCTCCGATGTACAGTTCAAATTGACCGCTGAGCACCTGTTCCTTATACTGGTCAAAATTGTCCTGCTCCACGATCTGTACATACACCCCGGCCTCGCCCCACTGCTCCCGCAGCAGGTTGGCCGCGTACCGCTTGTACACGCTGCCGGTATACACCAGCAGCTGTACCTCCAGCCGGGCGCCGGAGGCGTCGGCGTAGTAGCCGGTCATCGTGTCCATCGTGTAGCCCAGCGCCGCCATCAGGGCGTCCAGTTCGCCGGTGTCGGCGTCGGCGCTGATCACCTGCGCGTCCCGCACGCAGGGGTAGAAGCTGTTCACAATGCCGGTGGCCGGGTAGGCGCGGGAATAAAAGCTCTCCTGCGCCAGCTTGCGCCGGTCGGTCATGCGGCTCAGGGCCACCCGGCCGGTGGCGGTGGCCAGCAGGGGTTTCTGGCTGGTGCTGTTCACCCCCAGATAAATCAGCTCATTGGTGCGGTAGAAGCTCTGCTGGCTGGTCATGCTGCCGGCGGCGTCGCTGTCGCTGATGGCGTCGTACAGGTTCACCGAACCCTGGGAGAAGCTGCTGACCAGCTCGTCATAGCCGGATACCGGCCACAGGCGGATCTCGGCGGGGACTTCCCCCGCGCCGAAGGGCGCCCGCGGGTTGGCCACCAGCTGGTCGGCCCCGTCGCCGTAGGTGTAGCGGCCGCTGGCGGTGGGGGCGGACAGGCCGGTCTCCCCGGCTTTCATCACCGGGATGTCGCACAGATAGGCGAACAGACTGTCCGGCACAGCCAGATCCAGCACCACGGTGTCATTTTGCAGCCGCATGCCGGTCACATTGGCAAACCGTCCGCCATACATGGCGCTGGCCTGGGCCGCCTGCAGGCTGGCCAGCAGATCCTCGGCCGTAACGGGGGAACCGTCTGCAAAGGTGCAGCCGCCCCGGGGGGTGATGACCACCTGATTGCCGGTGCTTACAATGCTCTGGGCCAGGCGGTACTCCAGATCCATTTCGGGGGTGATCTCCACCAGCTTTTCAAACACAAGCCCGGCGTCCTGGGCCACCAGCGAGGAGTTGACCAGATAGGGATTGAAGCCGTCGGCCTCGGTATAGCCGATGCAGAGCACTCCGTCGGAGGTGCTGCCGCCGTCCGGCACCTGGATGGTGGCCATCCCGCCGGAGGCGGCGTTGTCGCTGCCGTCCGGCGCGGAACTGGCAGCGCATCCGGCCAGCAGCAGGACGCCGGCCGCCAGCGCCAGTGCGCGGCGGAGAACAGGGTGCATGGGCGTTCACTTCCTTTTGCGCGGCCCGCGCCGGGCCGCCGAACTGGGGAAGCGGCACACGCCGTTCCCGGTGTTGGTATTATACCATAAAATAACGGCAAAATGGTACAGCCGGCCGGCAAACGGCTGTATTTGGGCTATTATACCACAGCCCGGCCTGCTTTGAAAAGCGGCATTTGGGCAGATGTACGACATTTGCAGAATGCATCGTGACAAATGTACGAAAAAATCATCATCAACGGAATTTAGTCATACCTTTTTCATAAAGAGGCGGTATAATAAAATTACAAAATGATTGCAAAATCACCGACCCTCAATCCTACCATAAGCGAGGCATCGATATGAATCTGTTGTTCTTCCTTACCCCCAAGCAGGATGTGGCGTTCATTTATGACGACTTCACCCTGCGCCAGACCCTGGAAAAGATGGAGTACCACCGGTATTCCTCCATCCCGGTGCTCACCCGGCGGGGCGAGTACGCGGGCACCATCACCGAGGGCGATCTGCTCTGGTACATCAAGAACCATATGGATCTGTCCTGTGAGCGGGCCGAGGACGTGCCGGTATCGGCCGTACCCCGCAAGCGGGACTATCTGCCGGTTCCGGTAACCACCACCATGGATGAGCTGGTGGCCGCCGCCATGACCCAGAACTTTGTGCCGGTGGTGGACGACAAGAAAAGCTTTATCGGCCTGGTCAAGCGCAACTGCATTATCCAGTATTGCTATGACCGGGTGTGCGGCGCGTCCCGGGATGTGCGCACCGCCCGGGAGGAAAAGGTGCGGGCCTGATCCGCACCGGGCTTTTACATGGCTGTGCAAGCGGGCCGCACGGGGCGGCCCGCTGTTTTTCTGCCGGTGTTGATAATCCTGATTATCGTACTGTGCTTTTGCTATACTGAGGATGGAAAGAGGGAGGAACCGCCTCCCCAAAATCGCAGAAAGGCGGGGTACGGTATGGATTGCGTGATTCGGCAGGTAGCAGGACATGTGGAGGTATACAGCCACAGCGGCGTATTCCTGTTTTCGGCGGACTCCACCCGGGAGGCCATGCAGGAACTGCGGGAGGAGTGGGCATAAGCCCCTTTGCACACAGAGTAAAAGACGGCCCGGCTGCGCATCTGGCACAGCCGGGCCGTCTTTCAGGCAAACTCGTAGTAAAATGTGCCCAGCACACCCCGGTAATGGGCCTTCCAGGGCTTGTTGCGGCCAAAATAGTGCACGATCACCGTATGACGGCGCACCCAGGCCAGATCCCGCTTTTCGTTGCCGGGGGTGGCGTTGTACAGCCGCAGGGTGCGGTCGCTCAGGTTGTACACCAGGCTGTCCAGCAGCTTCACCCGGTCCCCGTACAGGGCGGTCAGGATATCCTGATCCGGCAGCACAAGCCGGTCGTACATCTCGTTGGCGTACCGGCGGATCTGCTCCATGGACACTACCCGGCGCAGCGCGTCCAGATCCATCATCAGCACCCCGCTGTTGATATAGGGCACGTCCTCCCCGGCGCCCAGACGAAGCTGGTTCACCCGGGTCAGCAGTTTCCGGGTATTGGTGCAGGCCATGAAACAGGCCCCGTCAAAGGAGGCGCTGTACAGCGGGCCCAGCGGATTGATCACCACCGTGTCCACATCCAGATACAGGATGCGGTCAACTTCCGGCGGCAGCAGCAGCGGTGCGGCCAGCCGGTAGTAGATCTGCCGGGGATACCGCCTGAATTCGGGAAACCCGTCAAACAGGTGCTCGTCCACCGGAAGAAACCGCATCTCCAGCCGTGCGCCGAACTCCGCCTCCAGGGTGCGGCAGGCGGCGGGGGACAGGCCGGAATGCAGAATATAGGCCGTATACCGGTCTGCCCCGCCGTTTTTCAGGATGGAGCGCAGGCAGCTGCCCAGCAGCGGCACAAAGGATGGCGTGATGGAAAACAGAAGGTTCATAAAGCGGCTACCTTTCCCGGAACCGGAGCCCCGGCGGTTTGTTTCGGAAACAGGATACCATACAATTATGAATAATTTTAGCGGATCGGGCGTTTTTTCGTATCGTTCCCCGAACGGAGAGGGAAAATCAGCGGCCCTGTTCGGCCAGCAGGGCACCCAGATCCTCAAACAGATCGTGGGGCAGCATGGCGTACTGGCTGCGGCGGGCGGCGCACCGGTCGGCGGCTGCGCCGTGCAGCCACACCGCGCACATCGCCGCGGCCATGGGATCGTCCGGCTTCTGGGCCAGCAGCGCCGTGAGCAGCCCGGCCAGGATATCCCCGCTGCCGCCCCGGGAAAGCCCGGCGTTGCCGGTGGTATTCTTGTACACCTGACCGTCCGGCCCGGCCACCAGGGTGCGGTGGCCTTTCAGCACCACCACGCAGCCGTTGGCCCGGGCATAGCCCGCGGCGATGCCCTCCCGGCCGGCCTCCACCTCGGCCACCGTCAGCCCGCACAGACGGGCCATCTCCCCGGGATGGGGGGTGATCACCAGCGGCGCGTCCACCGGCCGGGGCAGCGCATCCATGGCGGCGGCCGCGTTCAGCCCGTCCGCGTCCAGAACCACCCCGCAGCCCGCCCCCGGGGCCAGCAATTCCACCAGGGCGGCGGTGTCCTCGGTATTGCCCAGCCCCGGCCCCAGCAGCAACGCGTCGCAGCCCCGGCTGGCCTCCAGAATCCGCTTGCCCGCCGTGCGGCTGATCCCGCCGTTCTGAGATTCCTGGGGGCAGGGCAGACAGACGCATTCCGGCAGGCGGGGGATCACCCCGGCCAGCACTGTTTCGGTAGAGGCCAGGGTCACCAGCCCCGCGCCGCCCCGCAGCAGGCCTTCCGCCGCCAGGGCCGCCGCGCCCCGGTACCGGGCGCAGCCGGCCACCGCCAGCGCCTTGCCGTAGCTGCCCTTGTGGGTCTCCTGCCGGCGCGGGGGCAGCAGTTCCAGCACCATCTCCTGTGTGATCGCCTGCGCCATAGCTTGTTCCTCCTTACAAAAAGGCGGCGGAACAGTCAGAGCCGCTCCGCCGCCGGTTGGTTTATTCGCCGAAATCCTGCGCGGCCTTGCGCATCATCTGCCGGATGGGCAGCTGGTAGGGGCAGCGGGTCTCGCAGACGCCGCACTCCACACAGTCGCCGGCCTTGTGGGGCAGCCCCGCATACCGGCTGTGGGCCCAGTCGCCCAGACCGTACCGGTTCAGATACCCTGCGAACAGGAATACGTTGGGGATGGAGATACCCACCGTGCAGGGGGCGCAGTAGTTGCAGCGGCGGCAGAAGTTGGTGCCCAGCTCCTTGCGGATGGCGTCCATCTTCGCGGTTTCCTCCTCCGACAGGGGCGAGCGATCCTCGCAGGCGGCCAGATTCTGGGCCAGTTCCGCCGGATCGGCCATGCCGGGGATCACCACCGACACGTCCGGATTGGCCAGAATGAACCGCAGCGCCAGGGTGGCGTCCTCAATGGCGCCGCCGGCCAGCGGCTTCATGGCGATAAAGCCTACCCCTTTTTTCGCGGCCCGGGCAATCAGATCCTGGCCCTGGGTCTCCACGATGTTGTAGGGGAACATGATGGTCTCGATCTCCTCGTGCTCCAGCGCGGCGGCAAATACCTCCGTGGAGTGGGCGGTCAGGCCGATGTGGCCCACCTTGCCCGCCGCCTTGGCGGCCAGCAGGGCCTCCATGGCGCCGCCCGGGCCGAACACCGTGTCCATATCCGCCAGGGAGGGATTGTGGATCTGGTACAGCTCCACATGGTCGGTGCGCAGATTGGCCAGGCTAATGGCAATGTCCTTTTCCATGGCCTCCCGGGTGCGGGCCATGGATTTGGTGGCCAGCACAAACCGGTCCCGGATGCCCTCCAGCGCGCCGCCCAGCCATTCCTCGCTGACGGTATAACCCCGTGCGGTATCGATGTAGTTGACGCCCGCGTCCACCACCTGGCGGATCAGGGCCCTGGTGCTCTCGGCGTCAATGCGCTGGATGGGGATGCCGCCGAACCCCATACGGCTGATCTTCAGGCCGGTGCGGCCCAGTGTGATGAATTCCATGATTTTCACTCCTTTTTTATCGGGCTCAGGCGGCCGGGGCCACCGTTTCCTTTACATTCAGCAGCAGGTAATAGATGATCGAGCCCCGCCGGCCGAAGCCCGCCTCGATCTTGTACAGATACTGCCCCGCCTCGGCCGGGGCGATCAGGGTGTCCGGATACTCCTCCGCCAGGGTCAAAAAGGCGGAAAAATCGCTCTGTTCCGACCGGCTTACCTGCAGTGTGTCCGCATCCAGGGAAAAATCAATCTCCAGCTTGGCCCGGGGCGGCACGTCTACCGGGTAGGTACGGCTCAGGATATCGCCGGTGCTCCATACCGGGGTGTTGATCTCGGTGGCGGTGAAGAAGTTCCACTCATATCCGGCCCGGAATACCATCTCCGGCGACAGCACCACCCCCTCGGTGGTGATCTGGATGGAGGGCAGGGCGGTCTCGGGATCCTTTACGTCCAGGTTCTCCTTGATGAACAGGGTAATGGCAGCAGCAGCGGCCAGGGCCAGCACCCCCACCACCAGCTTGCGCAGTATGATCTTGAAGGTATAATGCACGGTGCAGCCTCCTTGCAAAGCGCCGGGTTGCGGCGCGGAATGTCCAGTTTCCATTATATACGATTGCCGTGCAAAAATCCAGCACGGTGGACAGGCCGGCCCGCATATGGTACACTGGGACCGCACGCCCCGGATACAAGCGACAACGGGGCGGCTGGCGGAAAGCCAATTCCGGGAAAGGAACCTGACTTATGAAAAAGATACTGGCGGAATTCAAAACCTTTGTGATGCGCGGCAACGTGCTGGATCTGGCGGTCGGCGTGATTATCGGCGGCGCGTTCCAGAAGATCGTAAACTCGCTGGTCAACGACATCATCATGCCGGTCATCACCCTGATCACCGGCGGGGTGGACTTTACCAGCCACTTTCTGGCGCTGGACGGCGGCCAGTACGCCGACCTGGCGGCGGCCCAGGCTGCCGGCGCGCCGGTGCTGTGCTACGGCGCTTTCATCACCCAGGTGATCGATTTTCTGCTGATGGCGGCGGTGATCTTTGCGCTGGTCAAGGGGATGAACACCCTGGCCGCCCGCACCATCAAGCGCAAGGAAAAGGAGACAGCCGTCACCCAGAAAACCTGCCCCTACTGCCTGAGCAAAATCCCCCTGAAAGCCACCCGGTGCCCCTGCTGCACCAGCCATCTGGAGGAGTAAACACAAAAAGGCCGCCCCGCGGGGCGGCCTTTTTTCATTCGTTCGGCAGGGTGTCGCCGGATTCCTCCAGGTGATTCTCCCACAAAAAGTGCCGTGTCTCCCTGACGATCACACCGCTGAGCAGCAGCACCGCGATCAGGTTGGGGAAGGCCATCAGGCCGTTCATCAGGTCGGCAAAATTCCACACGATGTCCAGGCTGACCACCGCACCCAGGAACACCGCCGCCAGGAACACCAGCCGGTACACCAGGATGCCCCTGGCGCCGATCAGGTATTCCATGCAGCGCTCGCCATAATAGCTCCAGCCCAGGATGGTGGTGAACGCAAAGATGGACAGCGCCACCGTCAGCACATACTGCCCGCCGGGCAGCACGCCGAAGGCCAGCCGGGTCATGGCGTCGTCGCTGGCGCCCACGTAGGCCTCCGGGCTGCGCAGCATGCCGCTTACCACCACGATGCCGGTCATGGCGCAGACGATCACCGTATCCCAGAAGGTACCGGTCATGGATACCAGCGCCTGCCGCACCGGGTTGCGGGTCTGGGCGGTGGCCGCCGCGATGGGGGCGGTGCCCAGGCCGCTCTCGTTGGAAAACAGGCCCCGGGCCATGCCGTACCGGCAGGCGATCATCAGCGCGCCGCCCGTAAAGCCGCCCGCCGCCGCCTGCCAGCCAAAGGCGCTTTTTACAATGGTGGCCACCGCGGGCAGGATGTAGGCCCGGTTCAGAAACAGGATGGCCAGACAACCCAGAATGTAGAACAGGCTCATGAAGGGCACCAGCTTTTCGCACACCCGGCTGATCACCTTGACGCCGCCCAGGATTACCACGGCGGTCAGCAGGGTGATCACCAGGCCGCTGGCCCACACCGGCGCGCCGAAGGTGGTGTGCACCACGTCGCTGATGGCATGGCTCTGCACGGTGCTGCCCGCGCCCAGGGTGGCGAACACCGTAAACAGGGCAAAGATCACCGCCAGCCATTTCCAGCCCAGGCCCCGCTCGATGGTGTACATGGGGCCGCCCACCACCGCGCCCTGCTTGTTGCGGGTGCGGTATTTGACCGCCAGCAGGGCTTCGCCGTATTTGGTGGCGATGCCGAACACGCCGGTCAGCCAGCACCAGAGTACCGCGCCGGGCCCGCCCAGGGCGATGGCGGTGGATACCCCGATGATGTTGCCGGTGCCGATGGTGGCCGCCAGGGCGGTGGCCAGCGCCCCAAACTGGCTGATCTCACCCTGCGCGCCCTCGTCCGGCTGCAGGCTCATGCGGATGGCCTTGCCGGTGTACCGCTGGATAAACCGCAGCCGCACCGTGAGAAACAGGTGGGTGCCCAGCAGCATCACCAGAATGGGGCCGTTCCAGATAAAATCGCTGCATGCTTCGATCAGTTGCGTGATCGTTTGCATCAAAAAAATCTCCTCTCCCCCCGCGCCGCGCTGTGACGCGTTGATGCTCTATCATAGCACAAATCCCGGCAGGCGCGCAAGGCGCGCCCGCCGGGACAGGGGGAGCAGGGTCAGGATTCCTGGTTTTCCTGCTCGGGCAGGGTACGGATGCCGAACACAAAATACAGGATGTGTCCGACCCAGACGATGCCCAGGATCACCCGGCCAACCGGTACCCGGCCCATCATGGCAAACCCGATGGCCATGGTCAGGGTCACCAGGGTCATGATCCGCAGTTTGGTGCGGCGGGTCATGCCCCGGCCCGCCACAAAGCTTTCCAGGTTATCCTTATATAAACGGGTGCCCACAAACCAGCGGTGCAGCCGTTCGGAACTGCGGGCAAAGCAGCAGGCGGCCAGCAGCAGGAAGGGAAAGGCGGGCAGCAGCGGCAGCGCCGCGCCCAGGGCCCCCAGCCCCAGCCCGATAAAGCCGCCGGCCAGATACAGCAGTTTTTTCATGGGTTTACCTCCGATCGTCCGGTTTGGTTCAATTTATGCCGCAGAGTGTTCAGGATGTGACGCAATGCCCATACAGGATGATGCAGCAGCATCCGGGGCCCGGCCCAGCGCATCACCTGCCGGATGCCCTCCCGCATGGCGGGGGCGTAGCAGGGATGCGGGCAGGTGGAGCAGAAGGTCTTTTCCGCCATGCGGGGGCAGCGGGCGCTGCGGGTACGGGCGTAGTCGGCCAGCGCCGCGCATTCCGGGCACAGCGCGCCTTTCTCGGTGCCGTGATGGGCGCGGCAGTACAGCCCGATCATAAAGGCCACCATCTCGGCCTCCCGCGCCCGGCGGGTTTCCATATCCCGGCTCATGCCAACCGCCCGCCTTCCATGGTCAGTACCTGATCCGCCACCCGCAGGGTGGAGGGCCGGTGGCTCACCACCAGCACGGTGCGGCCCGCCCGCTGGCGGCGCAGCGCCCGCAGGATCACCGCCTCGTTCAGGCTGTCCAGATTGCTGGTGGGCTCATCCAGCAGCAGGAACGGCGCGTCGTGCAGGAACGCCCGGGCCAGCCCCAGCCGCTGCCGCTCCCCGCCGGACAGGGTGTCGCCCAGTTCGCCCACCGGGGTGTCGTACCCCTGGGGCAGGCTCTGGATAAAGTCGTGCACCGAGGCCATTTTGCAGGCGGCCTCCAGCTCCTCCCGGGTGGCGTCAGGCTTGGCGATCCGCAGGTTGGCGGCGATGCTGTCCCGGAACAGGTGGGTGTCCTGGGTCACCAGCGCCTCCATCTGCCGCAGCCGGGCGGTGTCGATGCCGTCCACCGGCGCCCCCGCCACCTCCACCCGGCCCTTCTGTACCTGCCAGAACCGCATGAACAGCCGCAGCAGGGTGCTTTTACCGCTGCCGCTGGGCCCGCAGATGCCCACTACCGAGCCTTCCGGGATATCCAGCGACACATCCGCCAGCACCGGCTGTTCCCCGTAGGCAAAGCCCACCTGTTCCGCCCTCGCCCCGGTAAAGGGGCCGGGATCGGGCAGGCCGGTCAGTTCCGGGGCGGCGGGTTCCTCGTCCAGAATATCCAGTACCCGGTCCGCCGCCGCCAGGGTGGTCTGCAGGGTGCTGCCCAGCCCCGCCAGCGCCGCCGTGGGGCCAAAGGAACCCATCAGCGCCAGGGTGGGCAGCAGCACGCCGGGCAGATCCACCGCGCCCCGGGCATACAGCGCCGAGGCCAGGGCCAGCATCCCGATATCAAAAGCCAGCATCACCGCGCCGGCCGCCGCCTGGGCCCGGGCCGCCTGGGCCTTCATCCGGTTTTCCTGGTCGGCCAGTTCCCGGGCCCGGTGTTCCAGCCCGGCCAGACGGGCCTCGCCCGCGCCGTACTGCAGAATCTCCGGCAGGCCCCGCAGGCTTTCCAGCACATAACCGCTCATGGCGGCGGACTGTTCCCGGGCCAGCCGGGCGTCCTGCCCGCCCCAGCGGGCGATGAGCAGCGGCGCGGCCAGACCCACCGTCAGGTAGGCGGCCAGCGCCAGCAGACCCAGCAGCGGGTGAAAGCTGCCGATGAACACCGTCATCACCCCGCTGAACAAGATCGCAATCAGCACAGGGGAGATGGTGTGGGCGTAGAATACCTCCAGCAGCTCAATGTCGGAGGTGATCAGGCTGATCAGGTCGCCCCGGTCCCGGCCCTCCAGCTTGGCGGGGCAGAGCCGCCGCAGCGCCCGGAATACCTTGTCCCGGATCAGGGCCAGCAGTTTGAAGGCGATGAAATGGTTGCAGGCCTGCTCACCGTAGCGCAGCGGGCCCCGCAGCACCGCGAATACCCCCAGCAGCACCAGCGCCGTTCCGGCGGAAAGGGGAAGGGCATACCCGCCCGCGGCCAGCACGGCGCTTGCCCCCAGCACGGTCAGGAACGCCGCGCACAGATGCCCGGCCAGCCCGGCCAGGATGGCCAGCGCCATATACCCGGCCAGCGGCCGCACCAGCAACGCCAGACGCCCCATCACCATCGGGGCGGATCGTTTGGTGTTGTTCCCGTTCACAGGCATGCCGCCTCCTTTTCTCCTTCGTGTTCCAGTTCCTGCTGGGTGTTCCACAGCCGGGCGTACAGCCCGCCCGCCGCCAGCAGTTCGGCGTGGCGGCCCTGCTGGGCCACCCGGCCGTTTTCCAGCACATAGATCCGGTCCGCGCCGGCCGCGTTGGCCAGCCGGTGGCTGATCAGCAGCACCGTGCGGGTGCGGGCCAGCCGGTGGATCTCGCGCATGATATCGTTCTCACTCTCCGCGTCGATGTTGGAGGTGGCTTCGTCAAAGATGTATACCGGGCTGTCCTGCAGCAGCGCCCGGGCCAGCGCCAGCCGCTGCCGCTGTCCGCCGGACAGGTTTGCCCCCCGCTCGGCCACCGGCGCGTCCAGGCCGCCCGCCTGTCGGGCAAAGCCGTCCAGCTTCGCCCGTTTCAGCGCGTTCCAGAGCTGTTCGTCGGTGGCATCCGGCGCGCCCAGACGCAGGTTGTCCGCCAGGGTGCCCTTGCACAGCCAGGCGTTGTGGCCCAGGCAGGTCACCGTCCGCAGCAGAGCGGTTTCGTCCAGTTCCTCCAGCGGCACGCCGCCCATCGTGACCCGGCCCTGCCAGCCTTTGACCCGGCCGGTCAGCAGGGCGGCCAGGGTGCTCTTGCCGCAGCCGCTTTCGCCCACCAGGGCCACAAACCCGCCCCGGGGCAGATCCAGATCCACCCCCTGCAGGATCTCCCGCCCCGGCTCATAGCCAAAACGCAGATCCCGGCAGCGGATGGCGGTGTCGGCGGGAACCGGCCTGCCGCCCGCCGGCGGTTCGGGCATGTCCAGCAGCCGGAAGATCCGGTCGCTGGCGGCCATGCCGTTCATGGCAATGTGGAAATAGCTGCCCAGCTGCCGCATGGGCAGGAAAAAGTCCGCCGAAAGCAGCAGCACCAGCACACAGCCACCCAGGCTCAGCCGCCCGGCGGTGTACTGGCTCACCGCCAGCCCGATGCCCAGCGCCGCCCCGCCGAAAGCCACCAGATCCATGATGCTGATGGAGTTCAGCTGCATGGTCAGTACCCGCATGGTGATGCGGCGGAACTGCTCGGCCTCCCGGTTCATTTCCTCGTTGCGGCGCTCATCGGCGCTGTAGATTTTCAGGGTGGTCAGGCCCTGCAGGTTTTCCAGAAAGCTGTCCCCCAGGGCGGTGTACTGGCCCCAGTATTTGCTCAGCAGCTTTTTGGCCCAGGTCTGCACCGCCGCGATGGCCGCCGGGATCAGCGGCACACAGATCAGCAGCGCCGCCGCTGCGGGCAGGCAGACCGGCGCCAGCACCGCGAACAGGGTCAGCGGGGCCAGCATACTGTAAAAGAACTGGGGCAGGTAGGCGCCGAAGTAGCTCTCCAGCTGATCCACACCCTCCACTGCCGCCTGTACCACCTCGGCGGTGTTCACCTGCTGGCGGTAGGCCGGGCCCAGCCGCAGCAGCTTGGCGTAGATTTTGCGGCGCAGCGCCAGCTTCACCGCCCGGCTGGCCTTGTGGGCCATCCGGGCCGCCGCCTCGGTGCAGACCATCCGCACCGCCGCCGCCCCGGCCAGCGCCAGCCAGAAGCCCGCCCCGGGCAGGCCGCGGCCCGCCGCCAGCCGGTCAATGGCCCAGGCAATCAGCCCCATCACCGCCAGGTTGCCCAAAAGTGCCGCCCACTGCAGCCCCACGCTGGCCGCGATGCGCGGTCGGCTTTCGCTGACCATCCCGATCAGCCGTTTGTTGATCATCATGCTCCCACATATCCTTTCCCTGCATCCCACCTGCGGTGGTTTGCGGCGCAAAACTAATGTTAGTTTAAACTAACAACCGGGCAAAAAAGAAGCGGCGCCAACAGGTTTGCGCCAACTAACTTTGCGGACACAGCTTACCACAGCCGCGGCGTGTCTGTCAAGTGGCAAGGCGGATTTGGCGGGATTTTCCGCGGCAAGAAGCAAAACCCGTTTTCACGGGTGCAAAAGCGTGGTATAATATCCTCAAACGCGCGCCGCCGCGCGCATCTTTGCAGCAAAGGAGAACACAGAGCATGGCGAATGCGTATATGGACAAGATCGAGGCCTTTGTCCGGGCCAATGAAGAAAACGTAATCCGGGACATCAAGCGCCTGGTGGATATTCCCAGCGTGGCGGGCACCCCTGAGCCCGGCGCACCTAACGGGGCGGGCCCTGCCGCCGCCCTGAAAGAGGCCCTGGCCCTGGCCGCTGAGATGGGCCTGGCCACCGGCGAATTTGAGGGCCATATGGGCTGGGCCGAGCTGCCCGGCTCTACCGACAAGCAGATCGCCACCATCACCCATATGGACGTGGTGCCCGCGGGCAACGGCTGGACCGGCGATCCGTTCAACATGCGGGTGCAGGACGGCTGGCTGATCGGCCGCGGCGTGGCCGACGACAAGGGCCCCGGCGTGCTCTGCCTGTACGCCCTCAAGTTCCTGAAAGAGAACAACGTGCCGCTGAAGTATTCGGTGCGGGCTCTGCTGGGCACCAGCGAGGAAACCGGCATGGAGGACGTTGACCGCTATCTGGCGGGCAACCGGGCCCCGGATTTCTGCTTCAGCCCGGACGCGGAGTTCCCGGTCTGCAACGGGGAAAAGGGCCATTTCCGGGCCGACCTGGTCAGCCCGGTGTGCGGCGGCCAGGTGCTGGCCTTTGAGGGCGGCGTGGCCTTCAACGCGGTGCCCGACCGGGCGGCCGCGCTGGTGCGGGCCGAGGGCCTGCTGCCCGCCGAGAATATCACCCTGGAGCCCGGCGAGGAAGCGGGCACCGTCTGGGTGCGGGGCTGGGGCAAGAGCGGCCATGCCGCCATGCCGGAGGGCACCCGCAACGCCATCGGCCTGGTGGTGGATTACCTGCTGGCCAACAAGGTGGGCAACCAGGCGGAAACCGCCTATTTTGAGGTGCTGCACAAGCTGCACGCCTCCACCGACGGCAGCGCCCTGGGCATTGCCGCGGACGACGGCCTGTTCACCCCGCTGACCGTGATCGGCGGCACCATGAAGATGGAAAACGGCCGGATGATCCAGTCGGTGGACAGCCGGTTCCCCACCAACACCACCGGCGAGGCCATCCGCGATACCCTGACCGCTGTATGCGGCAGCGCGGCGGCGGTGGAGGATGTGGGCATTGCGGTGCCCTTCTACATCGCGGCGGACGCGGCCCCGATCCGCGCCCTGATCGACACCTACAACGAGGTCACCGGTGAGAACGCCGAGCCCTTCACCATGGGCGGCGGCACCTACGCCCGGCACTTCCCGCTGGCGGTGAGTTTCGGCCCCGAGCGGCAGGATCTGCAGCTGCCGGAATTTGCCGGCCCGATGCACGGCGCCAACGAGGGCGCCAAGATCGAGCACCTGATGCAGGCGCTGAAAATTTACATCCTGGCCCTGATCCGGCTGCAGGAGATCGAGCTGTGAGGCAGTAAACGCAAACATGAACATGGCCGCCCGGCCGCGAACGGCCGGGCGGTTTTTTGGATATAAGGAGGAACAGGAATGCAAACAATTCGCACCCGCCGTCAAGTGCTGGTTATGGCTGCGCTGGCAGCGCTGATCCTGTTGGGGGCGGTCATGCGGATCGGCGCCTGCTGGAAAGGCTATCCGGAACTGCAGGGGGCCGATGAATCCATTGTGGTCAACCAGGCCATTGGTCTGCTGGAGCGTCGTTCCTTTGAGGCGGATACCTATTCCTGGCCGGCGCATCTGCTGGTGAAAGCCTGCGCTGTGATTTTCGAGGTGTACAGCCAGCTTCGGTTCGGGCAGCCGGCGGTGGAGATCTACGCGCTCAACCCGGCCTCCTTTTATGTGCTGGCCCGGGGCTTCAGCGCCCTGCTGGGTACCCTGATGATCCCTCTGGCCTGGTGGATCTGCGAAATGGTCAAAAAAGGCTCCGGGCTTTGGGGCGCGGCGCTGATCACCTTTTTTTCGGTGTACATTGAGCATTCCGGCTACGATACTCCGGATGTGCCCATGGCATTCTTCACCCTGCTTGCCATTGCGCTGGCGATCCGGTATCTGGACAAAGCTACCTGGGGACGCCTGACCGCCCTGTGTATCTGCGTGGGCGCGGGAATTACCGTAAAATATACCGGTGCGCTGGCCTGCCTGCTGGTGGCGGCGGTAGTCTGCATCCGGGCGTGGGAAACCCGCAGCGTGAAGCTGTTTTTCCTGGGCGGTATATTCAGCGTGTCGGTGGTATTCCTGACCTTCTTCCTGCTGGCGCCCAATCTGGTCACCAACTGGCAGCATACCCTCTGGCAGCTGGGGATTGAAGCCCGGGGCGACTATGGTGCGGTTCCGTTCCTGATCAAGCTGCGGGATTATGCCCTTACCTGGATCAATGCGGGCCCCGGCGTGGAAGGGGTTCTTCTGGCTGCGGCGGGTACCGTCTGGCTGATCCGCGGCTGGAAATCCCGGTATCTCCCGCTGTTTCTGGGGTTTGTGTATTGGATCTGCCTGAGTGTCATGGGGATGTGGTGGGTGCGCTGGGGCACCCCGTTCTACACCGCTCCGCTGCTGCTGGCGGCGGTGGGGCTCAGCGCCTGTACCGATCTGGTGCGTGCCGCCCTGGCGGATAAAACCCGCGCACGGAAAGCGTTGGTCAAACCGGTGCTGGCCGGGCTGCTGAGCCTGGCGGTGCTGGCTGGAACCGTCAGTACCGGCCTGCTGGCCTGGGCCCGCTGCCTGGCACCGCAGACCATCCTGGTGTCGGCGGACTGGTGCCGGGAAAACGGTGTTGCCGAATCGGACAGCCTGTATAACGGGTACACGGCGTTTGCCATCAACTGGCATGCCAACCTGGGCTGCACGGTGGACGAATCGGGCAGTCTGGTAACGCCGGAGGGCAAGGAGGACGCCCATTACGCCCTGATCAGCAAACTGTATGAGGGATACTTCGGTGACCCCAGTCTGGCCGACGCGGCCGCCGGTTATCAGTATATCTTTGATAACTGGACTCTTGTCTGTACCATTGAAGAGTGGGCGCCGTCCAGCCCGCTTGCCTGCGTGAATACCGGCTGCAGCCTGGCCCGCATCGTCTGGCTGGCCCAAGGCGGCGTGGCGGGCGATCCGATCCGGATCTACCAACGGGTCTGACTGCGTACCGGAATAAACTTCCAAAACGAAAACCCGGCCCCGCAAAGGGGCCGGGTTTTGTGCGTCTGCTGGGAGAAGATTACTCTTCGTCCGGATCGTCGTAGATCTCCACGTAGCGGGGGCTCTTTTCCTGCTCCAGCAGGGACAGCCCCGCCAGCAGGGCGGCCAGGGCGGCCAGCAGCACCAGGATCTTCACAAGGGTTTTCACGGGGCAACTCTCCTTTTTCGGGGCCGGGGCCCGCTGGGATTTTCTCCAGTATACCATAATAAAGGCGCCGGTGCAAACGGTTTATTTTTTAACAGGTGAAAAGCGCCGGAATCCGCATCAAATCAGGGTTTGTCGCGTAGTTTTTTGTTGACAGCGCCCGTGGAAATGGTACAATAAGATAGTATGCTGTTTGTCAGATTACAAACGGTTCTTACGGTGTACAGAATCCAAGGAAATGGGGGATCGTTCAATCCATGTTTAAAAAACTGAAGCGTTCGGCCCTCGGGGCAAACGTCCCGCACGAAAAGGCGACGGCGGGTATGGCAACGGTTAAAATGCCGCTGCCCGCGCGCATCGTGCTGCCCATGCAGCAGCACATCGGCGCACCCTGCACCCCGGTGGTCAAGAAAGGCGACACCGTCCAGGTGGGCACCCTGGTGGGCAAAGCGGGAGGCTTTGTCAGTGCCAACATCTACTCCGGCGTGTCCGGCACCGTCAGCGGCATCGAGACCGTTGTGGGCTCGAACGGCGCCGTGATGGAGGCCGTCGTGATCGTGCCGGACGGCCAGCAGACGGTGGACCCGTCGGTGCAGCCGCCGGTTGTCACCGACAAGGCGGGCCTGGTCAAGGCTGCGCAGGATTGCGGCCTGGTGGGCCTGGGCGGCGCGGGCTTCCCCACCGCCGTCAAGCTCAGCCCCAAGACCCCGGTGGACACCCTGGTCATCAACGGGGCCGAGTGCGAGCCCTACCTGACCGCTGATACCCGGGAATTCCTGGAAAACAGCGAGACGGTCATCAGCGGCATCGAGGCCGTGATGAAGTATATGGAGATCAAGCACTGCGTGATCGGCATCGAGCGCAACAAGCCCGAGTGCATCGATCTGATGTGCAGCCTGATCAGCGGAATGGCCGGCGTGGAGGTAAAGCCTCTGGCCAGCCGTTACCCCCAGGGCGCGGAAAAGACCCTGATCGAGAGCACCACCGGCCGTGAGGTTCCCCGCGGCGGGCTGCCCAGCGACGTGGGCGTGATCGTGATGAACGTCACCACCATCTCCACCCTGGGCAAGTTCCTGGCCACCGGCATGCCCCTGACCACCAAGCGCCTGACCGTGGACGGCGATGCCGCCGCCAAGGCCTGCAACGTGGAGGTCATCGTGGGTACCCCCGCGCAGGACGTGATCGATTTCGTGGGCCTGAAGGAAGGCGTCACCCTGGGCAAGGTCATCTGCGGCGGCCCCATGATGGGCGTCTGCCTGGCCGATACCAGCTTCCCGGTGATCCGCCAGAACAACGGCCTGCTGCTGGTCAGCGACAAGGCCGCCGTGCTGCCCGCGCCCGGCCCCTGCATCCGCTGCGGCCGCTGCATCGAGGGCTGCCCCATGGGCCTGGCCCCTGTGCAGATCGCCGGTGCGTTCCAGAAGAAAGACGTGGCCGCCCTCACCACGCTGCAGGTTGACCTGTGCGTGCTGTGCGGCACCTGCAGCTATGTCTGCCCCGCCAAGCGCCCGGTCACCCAGACCATGAGCCTTGCCAAGGAGCTGCAGAGAAAAGGAGGCAAGAAATAAATGGAAAACCGCTTGCTTGTTACCGCCTCGCCCCACATCACCGGCCGGGACACCACCCGCGGGCTGATGGGCAACGTGATCGCCGCCCTGGTGCCCTGCATCGTGGCCGCGGCGCTGATCTTCGGCTGGCAGGCGCTGCTGCTGGTGGGCGTGACCACCGCCGCCTGCGTGGGCTTTGAGTATCTGTACTGCCTGATCATGAAGAAACCCAACCCGGTGGGCGATCTGTCCGCCGTGGTTACCGGCATCATCCTGGCTTTGAACATGCCCGTCACCATGCCCCTGTGGATCGCCGTGGTGGGCGCCTTCATCGCCATCGTGATCGTCAAGCAGCTGTTCGGCGGCATCGGCGCCAACTTTGCCAACCCGGCTCTGGTGGCCCGTATCGCCCTGTTCAGCGGCTTTGCTTCCCGCATGACCGCCGTGGTCATCCCCGACTGCGTCACGGTGGACGCCCTGAGCAGCGCCACCCCGCTGCAGACCGCCGACATGGGCAGCCTGCCCGTGCTGGATCTGTTCCTGGGCAAATACGGCGGCGTCATGGGCGAGACCTGCAGCCTGGCCATCCTGATCGGCCTTGCCTGGCTGCTGATCACCCGTACCATCAGCCCGGTGATCCCGGTTACCTACCTGGCCACCGTGGCCGTGCTGTTTGCCATCGCGGGCGAGCCTGTGCTGGCCAACCTGCTCACGGGCGGCCTGCTGTTCGGCGCGGTCTTCATGGCCACCGACTACGTCACCAGCCCCTTCACCCTGTGGGGCAAGCTGGTGTTCGGCCTGGGCCTGGGCCTGATCACCTTTGCCATCCGTATATGGGGCGATCTGCCGGAGGGTGTTTCCTATGCCATCCTGTTCATGAACCTGCTGGTGCCCTACATCAACAACCTGACCCGTCAGGTACCTCTGGGAGGTGGCAAGAAACATGGCTAACAAAAAGAACAACAATTATGAAAACGTGGTCAAACCCATTGTGGTGCTGGTCGTGATCTGCCTGATCACCAGCACCCTGCTGGCGGTGACCAACTACTTCACCGCGCCCATCATCAAGGCGCAGGAGCAGCAGGCTGCCTACGCCGCCTACTTTGAAGTGCTGCCCGGCGCGGACAATTTCACCAGCGTGGAAGGCTTTGCCACCACCGGCGTGGAGGAGGCTGTCAAGGCCGATAACGGCACCGGCTACGCCTTCAAGGCGATCGGCAAGGGCTTCGGCGGCGACGTGCCCGTGATCGTGGGTGTGGATATGAACGGTGTCATCACCGGCGTGTCCTTCATGCAGAACTCTGAGACCAGCGGTTTCGGCGCCCGTCTGTGGGACGGCAGTGCCGACGGCGCTACCTTTGCGGCTGAGCTGACCGGCAAGAGCGGCAGCGTGGCCCTGGGCAGCGACGGCGTGAACGGCCTGTCCGGCGCTACCGTTTCCAGCACCGCGGTTGTGAACGCGGTGAACAGCGCCCTGAGCTGCTTTGCGGAAGTGGCCCTGGGCCAGGAGGCCGCTGTGGAAGTGGCCGCCCCCGCCACCCTGGACGAAGCGGTGACCGCCCTGCTGGGCGAGGGCGCCGCTGAGGCCAGCGCCGAGGGCGCTGTGGCCGCCTACACCAGCGCCGACGGCGCGCTGACCCTGGTGGCCGTGGAAGCCGAAGGCTTTGCGCCCATGACCGTGGCTGTGAGCTTTGACGCCGAGGGCGTTGTGGCCGGCCTGTGGGTGGACGTTTCCGGCCAGACCCAGGGCATCGGTACGCCGGTTGGCGAGGCTGCCTACACCGACCAGTTCGTGGGCCTGTCCGATGCGGCTGCCGTGGACGGCGTGGACGCTCTGGCTGGTGCTACCCTCTCCAGCAACGGCGTCAAGACCGGTGTTGCCGCCTGCATGGAGATCTTCCAGACGATGAAGGGGGGCAACTAATCAATGAACAGCAAAGTCAAAACCCTGACCAACGGCCTGCTTAAGGAGAACCCGGTCCTGCGCCTGGTGCTGGGCACCTGCCCCACCCTGGCGGTTACCACCGCGGCTTCCAGCGGCCTGGGCATGGGCATCGCGGCCACCTTCGTGCTGATCTGTTCCAACATCGTGATCAGTGCGCTGCGCAAGGTCATTCCCGACAAGGTGCGCCTGCCGGCCTATATCACCATTATCGCTACCTTCGTTACCATCGTGCAGATGCTGGTCAAGGCCTTCTTCAAGGATCTGGATACCGCCCTGGGCGTGTATCTGCCCCTGATCGTGGTCAACTGCATCATCCTGGGCCGTGCCGAGATGTTCGCTTCCAAGAACAAGGTTGTGGACAGCGCGCTGGACGGCGTGGGCATGGGCCTGGGCTTCACCCTGACCCTGGTGCTGATGGGCTCCTTCCGTGAGCTGATCAGCAAGGGCAGCATCTTCGGTCTGATGATCCTGCCCGAGAGCCTGGACCGCTTCACCCTGATGGGTTCCGCGCCCGGCGGCTTCTTCACCTTCGGCCTGTTCATGGCCATCGTGGTGTGGATCGAGATCAAAACCAACAACCGCATCAAGCGGAGCATCGGCTGCGAAGGCTGCCCCAGCAAGGGCGCCTGCGCCGGGAAAGGGGAGTGTGAATAATGGAGCTTGCTGCCATTTTCTTCACCATGATTCTGGTGAATAACTACGTTCTGGTGCAGTTCCTGGGCATCTGCCCCTTCCTGGGCGTGTCCAAAAAGCTGGACTCCGCCTTCGGCATGAGCTGCGCGGTCGTCTTTGTTATGGTGCTGGCCACCGCGGTGACCTGGCCCATCCAGACCTTCCTGCTCACCCCGGCGGACGGCCGCTGGGATCTGGGCTACCTGCAGACCATCGTCTTTATCCTGGTGATCGCCGTGCTGGTTCAGCTGATCGAGATCGCCATGAAGAAGTACATGCCCCCGCTGCACAAGGCTCTGGGCGTGTACCTGCCCCTGATCACCACCAACTGCGCGGTGCTGGGCGTTACCATCCTGAACATCGACAACGGTTACAACTTTGCGGAGTCCATCGTCTGCGCCGCCGGCGCGGGCTTCGGCTTCATGCTGGCCATGGTGCTGTTCAGCGGCGTGCGTCAGCGCCTGGAAGACGCGCAGCCCCCCAAGTGTTTCGAGGGCCTGCCCATCACCCTGGTTTCCGCGGCCATCGTCAGCCTGTCCTTCACGGGCTTCGGCGGCATCGTGGACGCCATCTTCAAAACTGCGGCTTAAAGGAGGAACCAACCTATGACCATTGCTATGGCAATCATTCTGGTCACCGTTGTGGGCCTGCTGGGCGCCGTGATCCTGGTGCTGGCCGCCCGCTTCATGGCCGTGGAGGAGGACCCCCGCGTGGGCCAGGTGCAGGCCTGCCTGCCCGGCGCCAACTGCGGCGCCTGCGGCTACGCCGGCTGTGCCGACTACGCCAAGGCCATCGTGGAGGGCGCCCCGGTCAATAAGTGCGTGCCCGGCGGCGCCAAGGCCGCGGCGGATGCCGCTGCCGTGATGGGCGTGGAGGCCGGTGCCACCCGTACCGTCTGCGCGGTGGTGGCCTGCAAGGGCGAAAACGGCGTCTGCAAGCAGAAGTACGATTACAAGGGTATTTCCAGCTGCGCGGCGGCCAATGCCCTGTACGGCGGCCCCAATGCCTGCACCTTCGGCTGCATCGGCCTGGGTGACTGCGTCAAGGCCTGCCAGTTCGACGCCATCCATGTGGAGAACGGCCTGGCCAAGGTGGACCCGGCCAAGTGCACCGGCTGCGGCGCCTGCAAGGCGGCCTGCCCCCACAAGATCATCTGGATGTACGAAGAGAAGCAGAAGCCTGTGGTGATGTGCGCCAACCATGAAAAGGGCGCCGCCACCAACAAGGAGTGCAGCGCCGGCTGCATCGCCTGCATGAAGTGTGAGAAGAGCTGCCCGGAACAGGCCATCAAGGTGGCGGGCAACGTGGCCCGCATCGACTACGCCAAGTGCACCGGCTGCGGCACCTGCATGGAAGTCTGCCCCAAGAAGGTCATCCACCTGCCTGGCCAGGTATAAACGGCAAAACAAAACCGGCCTCCCGCTTCGGGAGGCCGGTTTTTTGTATGGTTTTTATCCCAGTAGCACCGTCACGCCGAACAGGGTGCCGTCCAGCAGCGCCAGCAGCCGCTCCACGGCAAACACCGTGATGCAGCCCGCCGCCGCCACCGTCATCAGGCCTTTGTTCCGCAGGCCCAGCACGATGGCCACCGCAAACCCCGCGATGGCGCTCACCGGGCTCTGGGTGCAGGTGAAGATGGCCGGCACCGTCATGGCGGTCAGGCAGGCGTAGGGCACATAGAACAGAAACGACCGGACGAACCGGCTTTTAACCGGTTTGCGCAGCAAGGTCAGCGGCAGCATGCGGATCAGATAGGTGACCACCGCCATCACCAGAATGTACAGATAGATCATGCCGCGTCACCTCCCTGGGCCGGTTCCTCCACCGGGAACAGCCAGGCCCCCAGGGCCGCCGCCGCCACGGTGCACAAAATGATGGCCGTGCCCGCCGAGATCTGCCTGAGCACCGGAACCCAGCTCATCAGGCAGCTGCACACCAGCGCGATGCCCACCACCGCCAGCACCGGGCGGCTGCGCCGGGCCACCGGGGCCACCACCGCCACGAACATACAATACAGCGCAATGCCCAGCGCGCTGATCACCGCCGCAGGCAGTACGCCGCTGGCCAGCGCCCCGGTCAGGGTGCCGCCGGTCCAGCCCAGCAGCGGCAGAAAGCCAAGACCGCCCATGTAGGCCGGGGTGGGCCGGCCGGGCCGGCCCATGGCCACCGCAAAAATTTCATCCGTGTCCACAAAGGCGATCAGGCACCGCTTGAGGGTGCCCACCTGCGGCCCCAGCTTCTGGCCCAGCGCCAGGCTCATCAGGGCATACCGCAGATTGATCACCAGCTGGGTCAGCGCCATCTCGCCCAGGCCCGCCCCCGCCGTGATGATGGTCAGCCCGGCAAACTGCCCCGCGCTGGTCAGGTTGGTCAGGCTGATCAGCCCGGCCTGAAAGGCGGTCAGCCCCGCCTGGGTGGCCAGCAGGCCGAAACTGAAACTTACCGCAAAATATCCCACCGCGATGGGCAATCCGTCCCGCAGCCCGTCGCGCCATTCTGTGCGCATGAAAACGCCCCTCCCTTGCCCCGGCCCCCGCCGGGATGGTATACTTGTCAGGACGGGGCACAGCCCCGCTCACAATAGTTCATGATACACGCAAGCGTGCCAAAACGCAAGCGCCTGCCCAAGGAGGAAACCTGTATGACCATTACCGCCGTAGCCCTGGATCTGGATGGCACCCTGCTGCCCCGGGGAACCCACCGGCTTTCCGCCCGCACCGTGGCCGCCCTGCGGGCGGTGCAAGCCAGCGGCATCCGGGTGATCGTGGCCACCGGCCGCGCCGTGTGCGCCGTGCCGCCCGCCCTGCTGGGGGGCTTTGTGCCCAACGCGGCGGTGTATTCCGCCGGGGCGCTGGTACTGGACGGGGAGGGCCGCACCCTGGCCGCCCGCAGCCTGGACGACCAGCCGATGTACGCCCTGGTGGACTGGTGCGAGGACTACGATTACCCCATCGCCTTTGCCTATCCGGAGGCCTACTACGCCTATGTGGGCTACGACCGGATGGCCGGCTTCTACCCGGCGGGAATGCTGCGGGACGGGGAAGACCAGGACCGCCATCTGGAGGGCAAACCCTTTGCCGCCCAGTGCTGCATGCCCCCCGAGGGCGCGGCGGGCTTTGCAGAACGGTACGGTCACCTGGGCCTGAACCTGGTGCCCTTTGCCCCCGAACGGTACGACGTCTGCCCGCCGGACACCGATAAGGCGGTGGGGGTGAGGGCCGCTCTGGCGGCGCTGGGCCTTTCCCCCGAGGGGCTGGCCGCCGCCGGGGACGCGGAGAACGACCGGCCGCTTCTGGCGCTGGCCGCATTGCCGGTCACGGTGGAACAAGCGCCCGAATCCCTGCGCGCCGCCGCCCGGCTGACCGTTCCCGGCCCGGAACAGGAGGGCGTGGCCGCCTTTCTGGAGCAGCTGGCCGCCCGCCGGGGTGAGTGGAATCCGTAAGGGACAGTCGTTAACATTTTGTAAAACCTGTCTGTAGGAACGGGCGTTTTCGTTGCTTTTTTGACGCAAAGCGCATACAATAGGACTATAATGGCCGGACAAGCCCCGGCCGGAACAAAGGAGAACGCCATGAGCAGATGGGTGGAAAAACGAACCCGGTCGGTGCTGCCGGTATACTTTGCGGGGGCGGTCTGGCTGCTGGCCGGGCTGGTGCTGCCGCTGTACAGCCTGTGGGCGCTGGCGGCCACCGCCCTGGTGAGCGCCGCGGTCTGGCTGGTGACCCGCCGCCTGTGCCCCGACCGGATCACCCGGATGGAGATGCCCTTCATGACCGGGCGGGAGGATGTGGACGCCATGCTGGAATCGGTGCAGCAGAAGCTGGCCGAGCTGCACCGGCTGGATGAGGCGATCCCGGACACCGGCCTGTCCGCCAGCATCCGCCGGATGGAAACCGCCGGGCGCGGCATTCTGGCCGAGGTGGAGGCCCACCCGGAAAAGGGCCCCCAGATCCGCCGGTTTGCCAACTACTATTTGCCGGATGCGGTGCGCATTCTGGAACTGTATGCCCGGCTGGAGGGCCAGGACGTGCAGGGCGGCAACGCCGCTTCGGTGCGCCGGGAGGTGGAAACCAACGCGGCCAGCATCGCCACTGCCTTTGAGAACCAGCTGGACAGCCTGTTCGCCGCCGACGCGCTGGATCTGAGCGCCGACCTGGAGGTGCTGAACGGCATGCTGCGGGGCCAGGGGCTGACCGGCAGCGATTTTGCGCAAAAGCCCGAAGAAAAGTAAACAAGCGCGTCCCCGGACGCGGCTAGAAGAAAGGACGATTGGATTATGGAGGAAAAAATTACCCTGAGCCTGGACGCCCCCGCCGCGCCTTCCCTGACCCTGGACCCGCTGGGCGACGCCGCCGCGGCGGAAAAGGAAGCCGAGCAGCCCAAGGTGGAGCCGGTGACGGTGGAGGATACCCCCCTGACCCCGGAAGAGCAGAAGATGGTGGACGATTTTGCCGAAAAGATCGACATCACCAACAGCCAGATCGTGCTGCAGTACGGCGCGGCCAGCCAGAAGAAGATCAGTGATTTCAGCGAAGCCGCGCTGGACAAGGTGCGCACCAAGGACATGGGCGAGGTGGGGGATATGCTCACCAGCCTGGTGACCGAGCTGCAGAACTTTGACGCCCTGGAAGAGCAGCCCAAGGGCTTTTTGGGCCTGTTCAAGCGGGCGGGCAACCAGCTGGAGGAGATGAAGACCCGGTACAACAAGGTGGAGACCAACGTGGACCGGATCGAGGGCATGCTGGAAGCCCATCAGGTGCAGCTGATGAAGGACATCGCCATGCTGGACAAGATGTACCAGCTGAACATGACCTACTTCAAAGAGCTGAGCATGTATATCCTGGCCGGCAAAAAGAAGCTGAAATCCGTGCGGGAGAACGAGCTGGCGGCCGCCGAGGCCAAGGCCCGCACCAGCGGCCTGCCCGAGGACGCCCAGGCGGCCCGGGATCTGGCCGACCTGTGCAACCGGTTTGAGAAAAAGCTGTACGATCTGGAACTGACCCGGAACATCTCCCTGCAGATGGGCCCCCAGATCCGCCTGATCCAGAACAACAATACCATCATGGCGGAAAAGATCCAGAGCAGCATCGTCAACACCATCCCCCTGTGGAAGAACCAGATGGTGCTGGCGCTGGGCCTGGCCCACAGCCAGCAGGCGATCAACGCCCAGCGGGCCGTGACCGACATGACCAACGAGCTGCTTAAGAAGAACGCCGCCGCCCTGAAGCAGGGCACCATCGAGGCGGCCCGGGAGTCCGAGCGGGGCATCGTGGATATGGAGACCCTGCAGGCCACCAACCGCAGCCTGATCGAGACCCTGGACGAGCTGAAAAAGATCCAGACCGAGGGCAAGGAAAAGCGCGCCGCCGCCGAGCAGGAACTGGGCCGCATCGAAGGCGAGCTGAAGCAGAAGCTGCTGGAGCTGAACTGATATGGCCGCACAGAAGGATTTCGGGCCGGTGTCCGGCCCCGCGTCCCCGGCCTTTGACCCGAACACGGCGGAGTTTGACACCGCCGCCGGTCTGCCCGCGCTGGGCAAGGCCGAGGGCAAACTGCCCGGGGCTCTGCGCCGCCCGCTGACCGCCCGGATCATTGCCCTGATCCTGGTGCTGGCGGCGGTGGTGGGCCTGGGCGGCGGCAAGCTGGCCGCCAAGGCTGCCGATGTGCGGGCCCTGTACGAGCAGGGAATGCGGGGGGACGGGCTGTCCATTGCCTCCGACCTGAACGCCCGGGCCAACGCCGCCGCCAATATCCTGGCCATGGCCGAGAGCCTGCTGGGCCAGGACGACGTGCTGGTTACCGAGGCCCGCGCCGCTCTGGACGGCCTGAACGCCGCCGAGGGCCCCGCTGCCCAGTACCAGGCCAACGCCCGGCTGGCGTCGGCGGTGGACGCGCTGTACCAGCAGCTGGCGACGGTAGCGGAAAAGGAAGGCAAGGCGGACACCCTGCAGACCCAGTGGAGCGAATTTTTATCCCGCCAGGATATCATCCAGCACGACGGCTACAACGAGGCAGCCCAGGCGTTCAACGAAACGCTGGGCGGTTTCCCGGCCGTACTGCTGGGCGGGATCTGGCAGATTGAGAAAGTGGAGTTATTTGCATGAACAAATCAAAAGTGTTGGGCGTTGTGCTGGCCGTGGGCCTGGTGCTGGTCACCGTGGTGCTGGCGTTCAGCGTGATGTCCCGCTCGGATCAGAACGAGCCCTTTGACTACAGCAGGGCCGACCTGTACCCCTCCGACGCCTGGTATGTCACCGACGCTGCCGGGGTGCTCAGCGCCGATACCGAGGCATGGCTGGCCGCGCTGGGCGATGATCTCTACCACAATGTGGACGAGTGCGACCTGGTGGTGGTAACGGTGGATTTCACCGGAAACAAGTCCACCGAGGACTATGCCTATGATCTGTTCAACGACTGGCAGATCGGCAACGAGGGAACCAACCGGGGCGTGCTGCTTCTGCTGGTGACCGGCGCCGAGGACTACTGGTGCGTGCAGGGCGCGGGCCTGGAGACCCGTCTGCCCACCAGCAGCATCAGCCGTATTCTGAATACGTACATGGAGCCGGACTTCGCGGTGGGCGATTACGATGCGGGCGTGCGCGCCACGGCGGCGGCCCTTTACGATGAGCTGGCTGCGGCTTTCGGCGTGAACCGCAGCGCCAGCCAGGTGCAGGCAGCCTCCGGCAGTGTGGCGGCCCAGCCCGTTCCCGGCGGCACGGCCCCGGCAGGCCGGGTGTCCAGCCCGGCGCTCACCATCCTGGGCTTCGCGGCCAACACCATTCTGATCCTGGTGGTGGTGGGCCTGATCCTGGTGCTGGCGGTGGTATCGTCTCTGCTGCCCCGGCGCCGGTATTACCGGCCCCATTGGGGCTTCTGGGGCGGGCCGCGTCCGCCGCGTCCGCCTCGCCCGCCCCGTCCGCCGTATGGCGGTTTTGGCGGCCCCCGTCCCCCCCGCGGCCCCCGTCCTCCCATGGGCGGCGGGTTCGGCGGCCGGTCTTCGGGCGGCGGTGGCTTTACCCGGGGCGGCGGTGCCGGCCGTTCCTCCTTCGGCGGTGGCCGCTCCTTTGGCGGCGGCCGGTCTTCGGGTGGCGGCGGCTTTACCCGGGGTGGCGGCGCCGGACGCGGACGCTGACCGGAACCCGCGAGCCTGGCTGCTGCGTGTGCCTGTGCCGCCACGCAGGCCACAGTGCGGCCTGCGACCGGGCCGGGCGGTCTGCGAAGCAGAGCGGGTGCATCGTTGTCGCACCCGCAGTCCGTGGGGTGGCGGCGCCGGACGCGGACGCTGACCGGGCCGATATGGGGGGAATGAAGCATTCCCCCCATACCCCCCGCAAATAACGGGCCGGAATTCTCCGGCCCGCGGGAAAAGCAAAACAGAACGGGGCGCGCTGCCTGTCGGGCGGCATGCCCCGTTTTTGACAAAATAAGCGGGCCGGAATTTCGGCCCGCGGGATGGGGGCATGGGGGTCTGGACCCCCATATTGGCCCTGAAAACGCCGATGTTACATTTGGTTGCGGGATTGCGACCCCGATGCGGTGGCGCTGCCCGGCGGAATCGGGTATGCTGAAACCACCAAAACACAGGAGGTTTGCAGAATATGACCATGGCGGAAAAAATTCTGGCCCTGCGCAAGAAAGAGGGCCTGTCCCAGGAGGAACTGGCGGAAAAACTGGGGGTATCCCGGCAGGCAATCTCCCGGTGGGAGATGGGGTCGGCCTTTCCCGACGCGCCCAACATCCTGGGGCTGAGCCGGCTGTTCGGGGTGACCACCGACTACCTTCTATACGATGAATACGAGACCGTCCCGGCGCCGCACAAAACCGGTTGGGCGATCGAAAACGCCCCTCTCTACATGGGGGCGGTCTTTGCGGGGGCCGTCGCGCTCAGCGCCGCGGTGCTGGTGTTTCAGTTTATCAACGCGGCTTGTTATCAGTCGGAGGTGCTCTGCCTGGTGGGAACAATGCTCAGTGTTCTGCTGGCAGGCGTGTTCGAGATGATGTATCGGGTGCTGGGCTCCCAGGACCCGGCCGGTTGCACCAAACGTGCCCGGTTTTATACCGCCGCCGTCTGGATGGGAGCCTATTTCCCCCTGCGGCTGGTGCTGACCTATGCCGCCGGTTCCTATCCCCGGCCCTATTCCGGCTTTGTTTTTGACGGGCTGGTTCTGCTGGCCTGGCTGGCGGTGGGCTGCGGGACCATGGCGCATTTCTGGCGCGACCTGAAATAATGCCGTGCAAAGCCTCTTTGCGTGACAAGCCGCCCCGTTTGTGCTAGGCTGAAAGCGAAAGGGGAGGTGGCCCATGCGGGATATCGGCAAAAACATCCGCGAGATACGCCAGCGCAAAAAACTGACCCAGGATCAGCTGGCACAAAGGCTGTTTGTCACACGGCAGACAATTTCCAATTACGAGACCGGACGCAGCCGCCCGGACATCGAAACGCTGCTGGCTCTGGCCCGGGAACTGGGCTGCGCACCGGACCACCTGCTCTACGGCCCGCCCGGCCGGGAAGAACGCCGCGCCGCCTGGCTGCAGGTGACGACCGGTGCGGTGGCGCTGGCCGCCCGGTTTCCGGCGCTGCACCGGGGGCTCTGCCTCGCAGCGGCGGCGGCCGGGGAACTGCTGCGGCCCTGCAAAGAGAAAAACGCGCAGTAAAAAAACCGGCGGAAGGTCTGACCTCCCGCCGGGTTTTGCTTATTCGGCTTTTTCTTCCAGACGCCGGGCGCTGAACTCGCAGCCGCAGTAATCCTGCCGGTACAGGCCGTACTCGGCGCTCAGTTCCAGGCTGCGCTGGTAGCCGCCCCGCTTCTTGAAGTCGTTGGGCAGGTGCCGCACCCCGTATTGGGCCTCCAGCTGGCGGCCGATCTGGTTGATCCGCTCCGCGTCCTTGTGCGGGCTGATGGACAGGGTGGTGCAGAACCAGTCAAAGCCGTGCTGCGCCGCGTACCGGGCCGCCTGTTCCATCCGCAGCCGGTAGCAGACCGTACACCGGCCGCCCCGCTCCGGCTCCGCCTCCAGCCCCTGTACCGCGCTGTAAAATTCTTCGGGCGTATAGGGCGGGGTCACCAGCTCAGCCCCGCAGCCGCACTGCTGCAAAAAACGGGCCAGCTCGTCCCGGCGGCGGTCATGCTCGGCGGCGGGCCAGATGTTGGGATTATAGTACAGAACCGTCACCGCAAACCGCTGGCACAGCCGCTCCAGCACCGCGCTGGAACAGGGCCCGCAGCAGGCGTGCAGCAGCAGCCGGGGCCGTTCCCCGGCGTCCAGTGCGGCCAGGCAGTTTTGCATTTCCCGGTCATAATTGGGTTTTGGCTGCATAAACGTCCCCTCCTTGTTTCGGTTTAACCATTGTACCACATTTTATTTGCAAATGCTTTAAAGTCACAACACAAATTGGTCATATCTTTCGGGTATTCTATAAACATCGGAAACGAAAACGCCGCCGACGCGGCGAATCATACTCCGGCCACTGCGGGGGAATACTCCCGCAAACGGCTCTACTGCTTCCCGCCCATGCCAGACCCCAGCCGGGGCCGGGCGGGTCAGACCAACGCCCCTCCCTCCGACAGGGAGTTCACATAGATGGGACTGCTTCATTCATTCTTTTTGACATTCCGTAAAACAAACCTGAAGAACCACAGTTGAGCCCGCCGGCACCCCGGCGGGCTCAACTGTGCGCAAAAACAGCGGGAAAAAGGCTTGCGTCCCGGCGGCAGGAAGTTTATAATATTTATTGTATGTGCGCGGATTTGCTCCGCGCCGACAGCAACGGGCGCACCGCGCCCGCCGGGAGGTAACGTCATGCAGCAGCAGCAGATCGAGCGCATCAACGAGCTGGCCCGCAAAAGCCGTACGCCGGAAGGTCTTACCGAGGCGGAAAAGGCCGAGCAGGCCGAACTGCGCTGTGCCTATGTGCAGGCCGTGCGCGGCAGCCTGGTCAGCCAGCTGGAGAACACCACCATCGTGGAACCGGACGGCACCCGCCGCCCGCTGTGCCGTCATACCCGCGGCTGACGCCGCCTCCCCGCCGCCGGCGGGGCGCTTTTTTGTGGCAAAGCGCCCGCATTCCCGCCATGGGAGGTATACTGCAATTTTGTTCGTACAACACAACGGCCGTTCCCGCCGCAAGGTTCGGCCCGCCAAATGAAGAGGGGAATAAATATGCTTACAGCCATCACCGGCATCAACTGGGGCGACGAAGGCAAGGGGCGCATGGTGGACCTGCTCAGCCAGGAATACGACATCGTGGTGCGCTACCAGGGCGGCAACAACGCCGGCCACACCGTAGTCAACGAGCGGGGCAAGTTCGTTCTGAACCTGCTGCCTTCCGGCATCCTGCGCCCGGAGGTTACCTGCGTCATGGGCAACGGCATGGTCATTGACCCGGCCCACCTGGAAAAGGAGATCGCCTCCCTGCGTGAACAGGGCGTGGAGATCGACCCGTCCCACCTGCTCATCAGCGACCGCGCCACCATCTGCATGCCCTACCATGTGCAGCAGGACGGCCTGGAGGAAGACCGCCTGGGCGACGCCAAGTTCGGCAGCACCCGCCGCGGCATTGCCTACGTGTACGGCGACAAATACATGAAGAAAACCCTGCGCATGGGCGACCTGTTGCATCTGGACGCCGCCCTCAAGAACCGCCTGGCCACCATCGTGGAGTGGAAGAATGCCGAGCTGGTGGGCATGTACGGGGTGGAACCCCTCCAGCTGGAGCAGATCTGGGGTCAGCTGCAGCACTATGCCCGGGTCTTTGCCCCCTACATCTGCGACGCGGGCGCCTATCTGGCCCAGGCCGACGACGAGGGCAAGAAGATCCTGTTCGAGGCCCAGCTGGGCGCGCTGCGGGATATCGACTTCGGTATCTATCCCTACACCAGCTCCTCCAACGTGATCGGCGCCTACGCCCCCATCGGCGCGGGCATTCCCGGCCACAAGCTGCATAAGTCCATCGGTATCATGAAGGCCTACTCCTCCTGCGTGGGCGAGGGCCCCTTTACCGCCGAGCTGGCCATGAGCGAAGAGGAAAAGAACAAGCTGCGGGAAGCCGGCCATGAGTACGGCGCGGCCACCGGCCGTCCCCGCCGGGTGGGCCCCTTCGACGTGGTGGCCAGCCGGTACGGCGTGTACTGCCAGGGCGCGGACGAACTGGCCCTGACCCTGCTGGACGTGCTGGATTATATGGAGCAGATCCCGGTGGTGACCGCCTACGAGGTGCGCGGCGAACGCACCGGCCGGTTCCCCATGGGTGAAGCGCTGGACAGCGCCAAGCCGGTTGTGGAGTACCTGCCCGGCTGGCACTGCGACATCTCCGGCTGCCGCAGCTGGGACGAGCTGCCCCAGGCCGCGAAGGACTACGTGCTCTACGTGGAAAAGGCGGTGGGCTGCCGCGTAGCCTATATCTCGGTGGGCCCCGACCGCGAGGCCTGCATCCGCCGCTGAGCAAACGGTACAGCATTTCGGCCGCCGGCCTTCTGCCGGCGGCTTTTCCGTTATCCGCAGCGGAAAAAATCCCCGGCCCGGTGGCGCACCGGGCCGGATTGTGCTATAATAAAAATCGGTTTTTCGCTTTGCAGTGGAAAATCACGAAAAAGTGAGGCGTTTTCAGTGACTGATCTGTTGATCCGGCTTTTTATCCGGGATCCGGAAAATACCCGCAGCGAGGCCGTCCGTACCGCCTACGGCAACCTGGCCGGGCTGGTGGGCATCGTCTGCAACCTGCTGCTCTGCGCGGGCAAGTTTACCGCGGGGCTGGTGTTCGGCAGTCTGGCCGTCACCGCCGACGCGGTCAACAACCTGTCCGACGCGTCCTCCAATGTGATCAGCCTGCTGGGTTTCCGGCTGGGCAGCCGCCCCGCCGATAAGGAGCATCCCTTCGGCCATGCCCGGTATGAATACCTGGCCGGCCTGGGCGTGGCGGTGATGATCCTGCTTATCGGTGTGGAGCTGGCCAAAAGCAGCGTTTCCAAGATCCTGAACCCCGAACCGGTGGAGTTCGGCCTGCTTACCCTGTGTGTGCTGGTGGCCTCCATCCTGGTCAAGCTGTGGATGAGCGTTTTCAATGCCCGCATCGGCCGCAAGATCCAGTCCTCCACCCTGATCGCCACCGCCGCCGACAGCCGCAACGACGTGATCAGCACCGCCGCGGTGCTGGCCGCCGGTGTGCTGGAACGGTTCACCGGCCTGCCGGTGGACGGCTGGATGGGTCTGGGCGTGGCGGTGTTCATCCTGTACAGCGGCGTGGGCATCATCCGGGATACCCTGTCCCCCCTGCTGGGCGAAGCCCCGGACGAGGCGCTGGTGCAGCACATCCACGACAAGGTCATGAGCTATCCCGGCGTGCTGGGTGTACACGACCTGATGGTGCACGACTACGGCCCTGGCCGCCGGTTTGCCAGTATGCATGTGGAGATGGCCGCCGAGGGGGACGTGATGGCCAGCCATGACCTGATCGACAACATCGAACGGGATTTTCTGGATAATGACCACATCAACGTGGTGATTCACTTTGATCCCATCGTCACCAGCGACGAGGCGGTGGGGGATTTCCGCCGCTGGCTGGTGCAGCAGGTGGCCGAAATCGGGCCGGAGCTTTCCATCCACGACGTGCGGATGGTGCCCGGCACCACCCACACCAACGTGATCTTTGACTGTGTGGTTCCGCCCCAGTTCCGCATGAGCGAAGCGCAGCTGCGCGCCGCCATCCGGGACCGGGTGGCCGCACAATACCCCGACTACCGCTGTGTCGTCACGGTGGAACACGGCTTTGCCGCCATCCCCCACACAGCACAGGCCTGACAGGAACCCCGCGGCCGGGCGGCCGTACCAATATACGAAAAGCGAGGCGATTCCCATGGAAAAGATCAAGATGACGACCCCTCTGGTAGAGATGGACGGCGACGAGATGACCCGTGTGCTCTGGAAGATGATCAAGGAAGAACTTCTGGAGCCGTTTGTGGAGCTGAACTGTGAATATTACGATCTGGGCCTGCCCCACCGGGACGCCACCGGCGACCAGGTGACCATGGACGCGGCCCTGGCCAACAAAAAGTACGGCGTGGCGGTCAAGTGCGCCACCATCACCCCCAACGCCCAGCGTGTGGAGGAGTACAACCTGCACGAGATGTGGAAGAGCCCCAACGGCACCATCCGTGCCGTGCTGGACGGCACCGTGTTCCGCACCCCCATCGTGATCGACTGCATCAAGCCGGTGGTGAAGAACTGGAAAAAGCCCATCACCATCGCCCGTCACGCCTACGGCGATGTGTACAAGGCCACCGAACTGCGGGTGCCCGGCCCGGGCAAGGCCGAACTGGTCTACACCGGCGAGGACGGCCAGGAGACCCGGCTGGCGGTCTACGATTTTGAGTGCCCCGGCGTGCTGCAGGCCCAGTACAATAAGGATACCTCCATCGCCAGCTTCGCCCGCAGCTGCTTCAACTTCGCGCTGGACGCCAAGCAGGATCTGTGGTTTGCCACCAAGGACACCATCAGCAAGAAGTACGACCACACCTTCAAGGATATTTTCCAGGAAATCTACGACGCCGAGTATAAGGACAAGTTCGAGGCCGCCGGCATCGAGTATTTCTATACCCTGATCGACGATGCCGTGGCCCGTGTTATCCGCAGCGAGGGCGGCTTCATCTGGGCCTGCAAGAACTACGACGGCGACGTGATGAGCGATATGGTCTCCACCGCCTTCGGCAGCCTGGCCATGATGACCAGCGTGCTGGTCAGCCCGGACGGCTGCTACGAATACGAGGCCGCCCACGGCACCGTTACCCGCCATTACTACAAGTACCTGAAGGGCGAGACCACCAGCACCAACCCCATGGCCACCATCTTTGCCTGGACCGGCGCGCTGCGCAAGCGGGGCGAACTGGACGGCAACGCCGCCCTGATGGCCTTTGCGGACAAGCTGGAAGCCGCCTGCCTGACCACCCTGGAAAAGGGCATCATGACCAAGGATCTGTGCGGCCTGGCCGAGGGCATCACCCCCACCCCCGTGGACAGCCTGGGCTTCATCAAAGCCATCCGCGCCGAACTGGAAGCCAGCCTGGCCTGAGAAACTTCGATATATTCCGCCGCGCCTTTTGCAAAAGGGCGCGGCGTTTTTGTGTGCCGTACCCTGTATGCGCTTGCGGCAGGGGGGCAAACATGGTATAGTATATCTGTAGTATTCTGCCCGGAGGGAGACCAGCCTATGGCCCGTATCAGCGCCTGTATCGTCAGCTATGGCGGATTTGACGAGGTCTGCGCCGCGGTGCGCAGCATCCTGGCCCATTGCAAAGAGGCGGATCTGACCCTCTATCTGGTGGACAACGCCAGCCCGGACGGCACCGGCGAAAGGCTGGCCGCGCAGGATTTCGGGCCCCATGTACAGGTGCTCTGCCTGCCGGAAAACAAGGGCTTCGGCGCCGGGCACAACGCGGTGCTGCCGCTGCTGACCAGCGACTACCATTTTGTGATCAATCCGGACATCACCCTGCACGAGCCGGTGATGGAGAACATCTGTGCCTGGCTGGACGGGCACCCCGAGGCGGTGATGGCCACCCCCCGGATGTTCTTCCCCGACGGGCGGGAGCAGATCCTGCCCAAGCGCAAGCCCAATGTGCTGGGCCTGCTGGCACGGCAGGGGATACCGGGCCTGAAAAAATTCGGTGACCGGTACGCCATGCTGGACGAGGATTTATCTAAGCCCACCCCCATCGAGTTCTGTACCGGCAGCTTTTTCTGCATCCGCACCGATGTGTTCCGCAGGATCGGCGGCTTTGATGAGGGCTACTTCATGTATGTGGAGGACGCCGACATCACCCAGAAAGCCCGGCGGGAGGGGCTGGTGTATTTTCTGCCCCAGTTTTCTGCCTGCCATGCCTGGCACCGGGCGCCCGGCCGTCAGCTGCGGCCCTTTATCCAGCAGCTGCGCAGCATGGGGCGGTACTTCTGCAAATGGGGTTTCCGGCTCTGGTAATCCCCATACCTTACTTTGTATACAGCGGTCTGTGGCTCCGCTTTGTGTCAAGCCGCGACATCTTGGCGCGTTCCGTTTCGGGCCGCGCGTATAAAGGAGAAACGGTATGAAAGGCATTATTCTGGCCGGCGGCGCCGGCACCCGGCTCTACCCGCTTACCCTTGTCACCTCCAAGCAGCTGCTTCCGGTGTACGACAAGCCCATGATCTACTATCCGCTGTCCACCCTGATGCTGGCGGGCATCCAGGATATCCTGATCATCTCCACTCCGGAGGATACCCCCCGCTTTGAGCATCTGCTGGGGGATGGCAGCCAGTACGGCGTGCACCTGTCCTACAAGGTGCAGCCCAGCCCGGACGGCCTGGCCCAGGCGTTCCTGCTGGGTGAGGAGTTCATCGGCAACGACTGCTGCGCCATGATCCTGGGGGACAATATCTTCTACGGCAACGGCTTCTCCCGTATCCTGAAAGCGGCGGTGACCAACGCCGAGAAGAATGGCCGCGCCACCGTGTTCGGCTATTATGTGAACGACCCTGAGCGGTTCGGTATCGTGGAGTTCGATAAGGAAGGCCGGGTCATCAGCGTGGAGGAAAAACCCGCCAACCCCAAGAGCAACTATGCCATTACCGGCCTGTACTTCTACGACAACCGGGTCAGCGCCCAGGCCAAACAGGTCAAGCCCAGCGCCCGGGGCGAGCTGGAGATCACCACCCTGAATGCCATGTACCTGGCAGAAGGCAAGCTGGACGTGCAGCTGCTGGGCCGTGGCTTTGCCTGGCTGGATACCGGCACCATGGATAGCCTGGTGGATGCCGCCGACTTTGTGCGGATGGTGGAAAAGCGCCAGGGCATCAAGATCAGCGCCCCCGAGGAGATCGCCTATAAAAACGGCTGGATCAACCGGGATCAGCTGCTGGAAAGCGCGGCCCGTTACGGCAAAAGCCCCTACGGTGAGCATCTGCGCCGGGTGGCCGATGATAAACTGCGCTATTGATAGTAGGGAGGAAATCCTATGAAGATCCTGATTACCGGCTGCAACGGGCAGCTGGGTACCGAGCTGCAGGCCCAGTTTCGCCGGGGCAAAAGTGAACTGGGCCCCATCCCCGACCGGTTGAAAAACGCCACCGTTCTGCCGGTGGACGTGGATCAGCTGGACATCACCGACCGGGCGGAGGTTGTCAATTTTGTGCGCCGCCATCAGCCGGATACCATCATCAACTGCGCGGCCTTCACCAATGTGGATGGCTGCGAAACCAGTAAGGACGCGGCTTTCAAGGTGAACGCCCTGGGCCCCCGCAACCTGGCTATTGCCGCCGATAAGGTCAACGCCCGGCTGATTCATGTGTCCACCGACTATGTGTTCAGCGGCGAAGGGGACACCCCGCTGGACGAATGCGACCTGCCCGCCCCCCGCAGCGCCTACGGCACCACCAAGCTGCTGGGTGAGCAGTATGTGCAGCAGTTCTGCCGCCGCCACTTTATTGTGCGCACCGCCTGGCTGTACGGCTACAACGGCAGGAACTTTGTCAAGACCATGATCAACGCGGGCAAAAAGTTCGGCAAGCTGACCGTGGTCAACGACCAGCTGGGCAACCCCACCAACGCGGTGGATCTGGCCCATCATCTTCTCAAGCTGGCGGTAAGCCACGAGTACGGCACCTACCACTGCACCGGCAACGGCATCTGCAGCTGGTACGACTTTGCCGCCGAGATCATCCGGCTGGCCGGTGTGGAGGCCACCGTGGCCCCCTGCACCACCGCCGAGTACGCCGCCGCCCATCCGGAATCTGCCTCCCGCCCCGCCTGGAGCGCACTGGACAACCGGATGCTGCGCTGCACCGTGGGGGACGAGATGCGCCCCTGGCAGCAGGCCCTGGCCGCCTATTTTGAACACTGGGACGGAGAAAACGGAACGAAATAAGAGAGGAAACAGCAACATGAAAACCTATCTGATTACCGGCTGTGCCGGCTTCATCGGCTCCAACTTTGTTTACTATATGTTGAATAAATACCAGGATATCCTGCTGGTAAACCTGGACAAGCTGACCTACGCCGGCAACCTGGAGAACCTGAAGGGGGTGGAGGGGGATCCCCGCCACATCTTTGTGCAGGGCGACATCTGCGACAAGGAACTGGTCAGCGGCCTGTTTGCCAAGTACAATTTCGACTACGTGATCAACTTTGCCGCCGAGAGCCATGTGGACCGCAGCATCACCAACCCGGAGATCTTTGTGCAGACCAACGTGCTGGGCACCGTGAACCTGCTGCAGTGCGCCAAGGAAGCCTGGCACAAGGACGGCCTGTGGGCCGCCGGCAAGAAGTACCTGCAGGTGTCCACCGATGAGGTGTACGGCAGTCTGGGGGATGAGGGCTACTTTACCGAGACCACCCCGCTGTGCCCCCACAGCCCCTACTCCGCCAGCAAGACCAGTGCGGATATGTTCGTAATGGCTTTCCACGATACCTACGGCATGCCGGTGAACATCACCCGCTGCTCCAACAACTACGGCCCCTACCAGTTCCCCGAGAAGCTGATCCCCCTGATGATCAACAACGTCAAGAACCACAAGCAGCTGCCGGTTTACGGCGACGGTATGAACGTGCGCGACTGGCTGTATGTGGAGGATCACTGCAAGGCCATCGACATGGTGGCCGAGGGCGGCCGGGACGGCGAGGTCTACAATGTGGGCGGCCACAACGAGCGGCCGAACATCTTCATCGTTAAGACCATCATTGCCCAGCTGCATGACCGGCTGAAAGACGAAGCCATCGACGAGAACCTGATCAAGTACGTGGCCGACCGTCTGGGCCATGACCGCCGCTACGGCATCGACCCAACCAAGATCAAGGAAGAACTGGGCTGGTACCCGGAGACTACCTTTGAGGTGGGCATCGTCAAGACCATCGACTGGTATCTGGCCAACGAGGAATGGATGGATCACGTGACCAGCGGCAACTACCAGAAATACTACGAGGAAATGTACAAGAACCGCTGAGCGGCCTTGTTTGCGCGCCGGTGCAGAGAGAATCTGCGCCGGCGTTTTCTGTTTTTCGGGATAGCCGGAAGATTCCGCGCATATACTTCCTTTATACGGCCCGCCTTGCGCGGGCGAAAGGGGAGGATGCGGATGAAAAAACCATGGGCGGCGGCGGTAACGGCGCTTTGCCTGGCGCTGACACTCACCTCCGGGCCTCGTGTCCGGGCGGCGGGCGGGGTGGCCATCAACGCGGCCAATTTTCCCGATCCGGTGTTCCGGGCCTACGTGCAGACGCTGGATACCGACGGGGACGGGGAACTGAGCCAGGCCGAACGGGACGCGGTGACCCGGATCGACCTGCGCAACAAAGGGCTGACCAGTCTGCAGGGGATCGGCTTTTTCCCCAACCTGTCGCAGCTGCTCTGCAACACCAATTCCCTTACCGAGCTGGACGTGAGCGGCAACCCGAAGCTGACCCAGCTGTTCTGCAATGAAAACCAGATCGCTGCCCTGGATCTGAGCCGGAACCCGGCCCTGACCACCCTGCACTGTTTCAGCAACCGGATCACCGAGCTGGATCTCTCCGCCAACCCGGCCCTGACGGAACTGGCCTGCGGGGACGACGCGCTGCAGGTGCTGGACCTGCGGAACAACCCGGAACTGCGGGATCTGTCCTACCTGGGCGGGCGGCTCACCACACTGGATACCTCCGGCAATCCCAAGCTGGAATACCTGTGGTGCGCCGTCACCAGCCTGGAAAGCCTGGACCTGAGCCAGAACACCTCCCTGCAGACCCTGGGCTGTGACAGCAACAACCTGACCGTGCTGGATCTGACCGCCAACACAGCTCTGCAATATGTGGAACTGCGCAACAACCGGCTGGTATCGGTGGAACTGGGCAGCGCCGCCCCCGTCCAGAGCGACAACCGCCAGCAGCGGCCCACCACCATCACGCTGGAGCCCGGCGAGGACAGCTTTGATATGGGCACGCTGGATCCGTTGTTCAGCGCCGTGCGGGTGCAGAATCTGATCGGCGCCCGGGCCCGGGGGGCGGTGTTCAGCGGGCTGTATCCCGGCGATACGGTGCAGTACCAGTATACCTGGCCCACTGTATCCATCGACTGTGAACTGCTGGTGGAGGGCCGCAACGACTGGCTGACCGGCCCCTCTATCCAGGACTGGACCGAGGGGCAGACTGCCTCCGATCCGGTGGGCACCCCGGGCTGGGGCATCCCGGAGTTTTTGTACGGCTCCTCGCCGGACGGCCCCTTTACCGCCCAGAAGCCCACCGCCGCCGGGCAGTGGTACCTGCTGGCCCGGGTGCCGGCGGGCAACGGCTACAACGGGCTGGAGACGGTGGTGCCTTTTAGTATTCTGGCCCCCGCTGAACCAACTCCGGCACCCACCGTCACCGCATCGCCCGCCGCTACTCCGGCGCCTACCGCCGCCGCGTCGCCCGATGCCACGGCCCCTGCCGTTACTCCGGCGCCCTCCCCGGTTCCCGGCCCGCTGCCGCCGGAAAGCGCGCCCCAGACCGGAGACTCTGCCGTTCCGGCGGACTGGCTGCTGGCAGGAGCGCTGATCCCATGGATCGCCGTTCTGCGCCGCCGTTTCCGCCGCGGCCGACCCAATCAATAAACCCCGCCCGGGGGCTCTGCGTACAGTGCGCAGAGCCCCCGGGCTTTGTTGCTTTTCCCGGCGGGGCGAATCTGGTATAATGAGGCTGAAACTTGTAAAGGAGGGATCGTATGGGCGCTTTGATCCTGATCGCCGAGGATGACGGGGATATCCGCGGGCTGCTGCGGCTGTATCTGGAGGGGGAGGGCTTCCGGGTAGCGGAGGCCGCCGACGGCCAGGCCGCACTGGAGCTGGCCCGCACCGAAAACCCGGATATGGCCATTCTGGATGTGATGATGCCCCAGCTGAACGGCTACGAGGTTACCCGGGCGCTGCGCCGGTACAGCGATATCCCCATCCTGATCCTGTCCGCCAAAAGCCAGGACAACGACAAGATCCTGGGGCTGAACCTGGGCGCGGACGACTACGTGACCAAGCCCTTCAATCCGGTGGAGATCGTGGCCCGGGTCAAGGCCCAGCTGCGCCGGGCCGCCCGCACCGGCGGCGAGGTGGTGCGGGTGGGGGATCTGGCGCTGGATCTCACCGCCATGCAGCTGGAAAAGGCAGGTATGCCCATTCCGCTCACCCCGATGGAATACAAGATCCTGGCGATCCTGATGCGCTCGCCCGGACGGATCTTTACCAAGGTACAGCTGTACGAGGGGGCCGCGGGAGAGTATTTCGAAGGGGACGACAACACCATGATGGTGCATATCTCCAAACTGCGGGACAAGATCGAGGACGATCCCAAAAATCCCCGCTACATCCGCACAGTAAGGGGGCTCGGGTACCGGTTTGAAAAATAAACGCGCATCCGGCAGTCTGTTCGGCCTGCTGGCCCGGCAGTATCTGCTGTTTTCGGTTACCCTGCTGGCCATTGCGGTAGTGGTGTTTCTGCTGTGGAGCCTGACCATGCTGCAGGCCTGGTTTTTGTCGGACTGGGATTCCCTGCTGGCCGATCCGGCGCTGGAACAGGGCCGGTACGAGGAGCTGCGCCGGTATCTGAACAAGGAAAGCGATTTTGCCGTATACGACCCGGCGGGCAGCCTGCTCTACGCAACCGGGGACGATTTTGACAGCGCGCTGCCCGCATCCCTGGTGGCCTGTGTGCCCCGGTGGGAGGAACCGTCCACGGTGGACGTGTATCCCCTGACCGACCGTGGGGAGGGTCTGCGGTATCTTCTGGTGTATCACGATATGCAGGGCCGGGACGGCGCCGAACAGACACGGGTTGCGTTGCTGGATGCGGAATACCGGGTGCTGCTGGGCGGGCTGGAGGACGGCAAAACCGTCTACACCCCGGAGGAATACGCCTATCTGACCGGCAGCCGCTTTGCGGGCAGCTATCTGTACCGGGCGCAGCTGGCGGACGGGCGCACCCTGCTGCTGCGCGAGGGCAGCCCCAGCGAAACGGCCTACCAGCAGGCGTTCCGGCGCAGCGGCCTGGTCTGGCTGCTGTTTGTGCCGCTGTATCTGGCGGTGGCCGGGCTGTTCATCTGGCGGCTGCGCCGGCGCATCGCCCGCCCGCTGCAGACCCTGAACACCGCCCTGGAGGCCCAGGCCGCCGGGCGGAACGTGCGGGCCGGGAACTGCGGTGGCCCCCGGGAGATCCGCCGCATCGGCGAAAGCCTGGACCGGTACGCCGATCTGCTGGCCGCCAGCGAGGCGGAACGCCGCCGCCTGGACGAGGGCCGTCAGAAGCTGATCGCCGACATTTCCCACGACATCAAGACCCCGGTCACGGTGATCTCCGGGACCATCGACGCCATCTGCGACGGTAAGGTGCCCCCCGAGGAGCAGGAGCGGTATCTGCGGATGATCCAGCGCAAGGCGGCGTCCCTGGCGGAACTGGCAGGGGCATTCCACGAGTACAGCAAGGTGGAGCATCCCCGGTTTGTGCTGCATCCGCGGCGGGTGGATCTGTGCGAGTTCCTGCGGGCCTACCTGGCCGCCCGGTACGACGAGATCGACCTGGCGGGCTTTTCGCTGGAACCGGATATTCCGGAATCCCCGGTCTGGTGCCAGGTGGACGAGCTGCAGCTGAGCCGGGCATTGGATAATCTGCTGAGCAATTCGCTGCGGTATAACCGGCTGGGCACCGCGCTGTATGTGGAACTGGAAACCGGCCCCGGAACCGTTACTGTCCGGGTGGCGGACAACGGCAACGGCATCCCGCCGGAACGCCGCAGCCGCATCTTTGAACCTTTTGTCACCGGCAGCGATTCCCGCACCGGCAGCGGCAGCGGGCTGGGGCTGTCCATCACCCGCCGCATCGTGGAAAAGCACGGCGGCACCATCGCTTTGAATCCCCGCCCCGCCCCCGGCCGCAGCACCGAATTTGTGATGACCCTGCCGCTGGACAAAGCCTGAATACAACAAACACAGACGCGCTTGCCTGGCAGGGCAAGCGCGTCTGTACTGTGTATGCCCGGCGAGGGAACCGGGCGGTGTATATGAAAAGAACCGGCGGGCGGGGGGGAGAGGGAACCGGTCCGGGGCGAGAGGAGATGCCCCGGCCGGACAGCCGCCGTGAGGGAGGAGGCGGCAAACGCCCGCGCGGCCCTTTCAGCGAAGGTCAGTCGCTCTTGATGGCTTCCAGAGCGGGGATACGCACCGCCTTGTCCGCCGGGTAGTAGCCGGAACCAAGACCGATGAGCACCGAGAATACGATGGCAAAGAGCAGCAGCCAGGGCGGGGTCACACAGACCCGGGTGGCATTTTCGCCGCCCAGTATCGCCAGCCGGAAGTTTTCCGGCGTGGGGCCGCCCATGGCTGCCAGATTGGCAATCAGCGCCGCGATGCAGCTGATCACACAGCTGACCACCCCGCCCATCAGGCCGATCACCCCGGCCTCGGCTAGGAACAGCTGGCGGATATCCCGCACGTAGCAGCCCAGCGCCTTCATCACACCGATCTCCTTGGTGCGTTCCGAAATGGACATGATCATGGTGTTGGTGATGCCGATGGCAGCCACCACCAGCGAGATCGCGCCCAGCCCGCCCAGCATCATCTGCTTCTGCCGGGCTTCCTTTTCCATGGGCTGGCGGATGCTTTCCATGGACTCGGTGGCGCAGCCCAGCGCCTTGATCTGCTTTTCCAGTTCGGCCACCTGGCTGATGCTGGTGGCCTTGACCAGGATGGACTGGTAGGGGGAGGCCCCTTTCTTTACGGCGTGCAGCTTTTCCGCCAGGGCTTTCAGATCCTTCAGATCCAGCAGGATGCCTTCGCTGGTTTCGCTGCCTTTGGAGTAGTCCTCCCTGGTGACGCCTACCGGGTTCAGCACCAGGATGGCCTTGTATTCCCCGTTTTCCAGTTCCAGGGTCAGTTTTTCCTTCATCGGGTCAAAATAGGCGGGGGGCGGGTCGGCCAGCTGGCCGTTGTCGTCCCAGCCGCCGCTCCACCGGTCCACCGTGTTGGCCCCCTCGGGGCGCAGGGTGTCCCGGAAACCGTAGGCAGCATACTGGCCCAGGATCACGTCTCCGGCATGGGAGATGTTTTCGCCTTCGGTCAGCCGGAAACCCATCGGTTCCAGCGCGGCGGTGTCCAGCCCCGCCACCGGAACCCAGTCTGCCACGTACCGCTTGGACGACCCGGCGTACAGCTTCACGGAATCTACTTCCAGGCTCTGGCGGGGCATGACGGCCTCGGCGCCTTTCAGGCCTTTCAGCCGATTGACCAGCGCGTCGTCCAGCTTCACCTTGCCCCGCCCGCCCTGGGGCGCGGTCACGGTAATGATGGTCAGGTCGCCCAGCTGGCTCAGCAGTTTATCCTGGGCTTCTTTCATGCCGATGCCCAGCGACACCATGATCACGATGGAACAGCCGCCGATCACCACCCCCAGCACCGTAAGAAAGGTGCGGGAACGCTTGCGCAGCAGATTCTGCAGGCACAGGCGGAACAGATCCTGTTTGCGCATGGATCATTCCTCCCCACCGGTACCGGTGTCGGGATCATCCGGCTGCCAGCTCCAGCTGTCGCCGCCCAGCGCGGCCGCTTCGGCCTTGCGCTTGCGCAGCCGCAGGAACAGCACCACCCCGGCCGCGACCGCCGCCAGCGCAATGGGGATTGCCGGCAGCCAGCCGGGCAGGCCCGGCTGTTCTTCGGGCAGATCCTCGGAAAAGTCAACTTCGGGAAGGGCTTCCTCCACCTGCAGGGTCAGCGGGAACTCTTTGGTCTGGGCCTGCATGTCGGCTTCCTCGTAGGTGATCTTGACGGTCAGTTTCAGTTCGCCGGCCTGCTCCGGGGTAAAGGCGAACCCTATGTTGCCGGAGGAACCGGCGGTCACGTTGCCCAGGTACTGCACGCTGGCAGGGGACTCAAAGCCCTCGCCCACCAGGCTGGCTTCCAGGTTGCCGATGTCCGCCCGGCCCTTGTTCACATAGGACAGGGTGATCTCGCTTTCAGAGCCGGCCTGGGGCATGCCCGCGGATACCGGCGCGTTGATCTGGAACCGGTCCGGCTGCGATACCGGCACCGACAGACGGATATCCGCCGTTACCGGGGTTCGCTTGCCGTTGTCCACGTACTCGTATTTGAAACTGACCGTGATGCCCTGGGCGCCGCTTTTGCAGGTGGGCACCGCCTGCATGGGCAGCTGCTGGGTCTGGGTCTTGCCGGGTGCCAGATCCTTGTAATGGGCGGTGTTGGTGCCGCCGCTCACGGTGAAGCATTCGCCGCCGTCCACCGTGGCCACAATGTTTTCCACCCGGGTGCTGCCGGTGTTCTCAAAGGTGAAGGACAGCGGGAAATCTCCGCCCGCCGGTACCGGTTTTCCGCCGTAGTCAAACTTGCTTACGACAATGTTGGGCACCGGCGCCTCCGACGAACCGGCGGCCGCGGCCGCCTTGGCGGGGATATTCACCTTGTCACCGGCACTGCCCGCGGTGGGGGTGCCCGCGCTGTTGTAGGTAAACCGAAGATCCACGCTCAGGCTCTGGGCGACGGAGGTGATCTCCTTGGCGCCCTGCAGCCGGATGCTGATGGTGCTGGTTTTGCCCGGGGCAATGTCCGGCACCGGGAAGGTGGAGCTGGCGTTCAGCAGGCTCAGGCTCTCGGAGGGGGCAATAGTGGCGGCTGCGCCGGTCACCGTCACCGAACCGGTGTTCTTGAAGGTAATGTCCAGATTGAACACCTCGTTCGGAGAGATGGGGCTGGAAATATCCGACCGGCCAATCAGCACCAGCGGCGCCGCAGCGGCGGGTTTGGCGGCTACCGGAATGGTCAGCCGGTCGCTGGATACGCCGTTCTGGGCGGTGGGGTCTTCACCGTAAGCGTAGCGCAGTTCCACGCCCAGGGTCTGGGCGCCGGAAGCCGTGTCCGCCGCCCGCACCTTTACCTTGACGGTACCGGTGCCGCCGCCGGGAATATCCTCCAGCAGAAAGCTGGACGCGCCGCCGGACAGGCTGATGCCCTCGGAAGGGGTAAAGGCCGCCACCGGCTTGTGCAGCGCCGCGTCTCCCAGATTCTGAAAGGAAACGGTGATCTCGGTTTCCTGCCCGGCGGGCAGATCGGTCATATCGCTGCGGGAGATCAGTACCCCCGGCAGTACCGCGGTATCTGCCGGGGCGACCGGCGCAGGGGGTTCCGCGGTGGTATCGCTGTCGGCCAGAGCGGCCATGGGCAGGGCGGTCAGCGCCAGTACCGCCGCCAGAGCGGCCGCAGCGCGCCGCAATACAGATCGCTTCATGTCAATCCTCTCCTTTTTGTCGTTTCATCCCGCACGATCTCCCCGTCGATCAGGGTCACGATGCGGTCGGCGTATTGGGCCATCTCCGGGTCGTGGGTGACCAGTACGATGGTCTGGTGAAAATCCCGTGCAAAGCCGCAGATCATCTCCATGACCTCCACGGTGGTTTTGGAATCCAGGTTGCCGGTGGGTTCGTCCGCAAACACCACGTCCGGCCTTGCCAGAAAAGCCCGGGCGATACCCGCCCGCTGCTGCTGGCCGCCGGACATCTGACCCGGGTAGTGATCCAGCCGGTGGGCCAGCCCCACCCGTTTCAGCATCTCCCGGGCGGCGGCGTCCCGCTGGGCCGGGGGCACACCCCGGAACAACAGCGGCATGGCCACGTTTTCGGTGGCGGTCAGCCCCGGCAGCAGGTTGTAGGCCTGGAACACAAACCCCAGATGCCGCTGGCGGAAGGCGGCCAGCTGTTCCTCGCTCATGCGGGATACCGGCGCACCGCCGATCCGCACCTCGCCCCGGGTGGGCTTTTCCATCCCGGCCAGCTGGTTGAGCAGGGTGCTTTTGCCGGAACCGGAGGTGCCGAATATGCAGCAGATTTCCCCCCGCATGATGGTCAGGTTGATATTCTTGAGGGCCACCACCGTTTCGTCCCCCAGGGGGTATTCCTTGCGCAGGCCCCGTACCTCAATGATGGGCCGTGCCCGCGGCGTCCGTTCGGTCATGCCGTCCGCCTCCTTTCTGGCCCTTAGTATACCGGCCCTTTCTTTCGTCTGCCTTTGCGCTGCCTTACGATTTGTTAAGGTTGGCGGAAAGGTACAAAAATGCCCCGGCGGGATTCCCGCCGGGGCATTTTTCGCTTATGTCAAAGGGGTCATCCAGGCGCCCAGCTGCCCGCCACTCTGGTCCAGGCAGAGCTGCCATACCGGCGCGCCAGTCTCGTCGTACCAATAGTAGTAGTACATATACCCGTGGGTCACATACCCTTTTACCCGGGTCAGCCGCTGCAGGCCGTCGTAGTACAGGCGGCAGCTGAAAAACCAGGTGCCGAACAGCCGGTCGTTGTGGTAGTAGTCCCGGTAGTCCAGCGTACCGTCCGGCCGGTAGACGTAGTCGTCCGACCGCACCGGCACCCGCTGGCCGTCGTCCTCATAATAGCCGGTTGCCTCCCACCGGGTGATCCGGCCCGCCTCGTCCCGGGTGGTGGATTCCGCATAGTCCAGAACGATGCTTTCCGGGTCTTCGGCCAGGGCACAGGCCGGGTCAAAGGGGTCGTCGGGCCAGTAGTCCCGGAGATTGCTATAGTAGCAGGGGCCGGTTTCATCAAAGAAGAAGGGCCGCTCCTCGTCGCCGGTATACAGCGCCCCGCAGCCCACCTCCCGGGCCGGGTCAAACCAGAGGGTCAGTTCCGCTTCGCCCTCCGCAGGCCAGCGGGCATAGGGCTCCGTCCCGGTAAAGCCGTATTCTGCCAGCAGCTCATCCAGACTCCGGGCGGGGGTGTAGTTCATCGGCGGCAGCGTCTCCAGGGTTTCTTCTTCGGGAGCGGGGGGCGGTTCCGCCGTGTAGGACGGCGCGGGCAGCGCCGGGCTTTCCGGCGGGGCGGGCGCCGGGTCGGCCAGCAGCGCAACTGCCAGCATCCCGCAGAAAACCAGGGCAATCCCTACCACCCAGGCCGCCGGACGCTTCCAGCGGGCCAGACGGCGGATCCGGGCCCCCGCGTCCCCCTCGCTGAAGGCGGGCGACGGGGAGAACCGCCGCCGTCCCGCCGCAAACCGCAGCAGCGCGGCGGCGTAGTCGGCCCGGCGGGCGGGGGAGAGGCCGCGGGTGGCGTTCTCGTCGCAGCGGATCTCCATATCCCGACCGGACAGGGCAAAGCCCATCCAGACCAGCGGGTTGAACCAGTGGATGCAGAGCGCCGCCCAGGCCAGCAGGCGGGTCAGATGATCCAGATGGCGGATGTGCTGTTCCTCGTGCAGCAGGATCAGAGCCTGTTCCTCCTCGTTCAGCCAGGAGGGCAGGTAGATGCGGGGGCGGAAAAACCCCATCACAAAGGGGGTCTCAATGTGGTCGGCCAGGTAAACCCGGCCCCGCAGCTTCAGACAACCCGCCAGCCGGCGGCGCAGCCGCAGCCAGCGCACCGCCTCGGTTCCCAGCAGCACCGCCGCCCCCAGCAGCCATACCACGCCCAGTACCGGAAATACCCGGTTGCCCACGGTAGCGGGCTCGCTGATCCCGTCGGGGGCGGTCACCACATAGCGGGCGCCTGATTCATCCTCCACCGGCACAAGGCCCGCCTCCACTGCCTGTGTGTATTCGGGGGCAATGTCGTAGTAAATATGTATTTCGCCCACATAGTCGTCGGCCAAGCCCGCCAGCGGCTGGGCGCCGGCGGAGGCGGGCAGCAGCGGCAGCCCTGCCGGGCAGAGCAGCCGTACCAGCACCACGCCCCACAGCAGGCAGGTCAGCCAGGCGGGAGCCCGGCGCAGCATAGGCCGCGCCAGACATACCACAAGAATCGCCAGCGCGCCGGTCAGGCTCATGGCCAGCACCCGGGCAAATACCGCGCCAAGGGTCATACGCTCACCCCCTCATCCGGTCGATCAGCGCCTGCAGCTGGTCGATCTCCCGGTCGGAAAGCTTCTTGCGGGTGCTGAACGCCGCCAGAAACGCGGGCAGCGACCCGGCAAAGGTTTCCTCCACAAACTGCTCGCTGCGGGCCGCGTAAAATTCCTCCCGGCTCATCCGGGCGCTCACCGTGCCCTTTTCATTCTGCAGCAGCCCACCTTCGCACAACCGCTTGAGCACTGTGTAGGTGGTGGATTTTTTCCAGCCCAGTTCCTCTTGGGCCAGAGCAGCCAGGCGGCTGGAGGGCAGCGGCCCCTCCCGCCAGACAATGTCCGCAAAGCGGGATTCCACCGCGCCCAGTTTTCCGTCACGCATACCGGCACCTCCTTGTTCTACAGTTTGTAAACCTACTATGATTCTACATGGTGTAGACTAAATCTGTCAAGCCTTTCTTTCGCAAGAGTTGAAACAGATCCGACAAAAAAATCCCGGATGCAGCGGCATCCGGGATTTTTTGGCACCCCCTGGGGGAATCGAACCCTCAACTAGCCCTTAGGAGTACGGCGTACCATTTCGTAAATTGTTCATATCATATCTTCCCGTGTTGTTTCTTCGCAAATTGTGCTGCCCGGAGGCAGGTCAATTTGCACAAATTCCCCTGAAATATGCTGCCTTACAACGGCTTTTCAAATGTCGTATTAGCAAGG